>NZ_CP033043.1:2651250-2965000 GCF_003667825.1 Metabacillus litoralis
ACACCCTCTTCTTCAATTTTACGGAATTCACTTAAACTGAATACTTGGAATCCACCTGAATCTGTTAAGATGGCGCGATCCCAATTCATAAATTTATGAAGCCCTCCAGCTTCTTTTACAATCTCGTTTCCTGGACGGAGCCACAAATGATATGTATTACTTAAGATAATTCCTGCTCCCATTTCCTTTAATTCTTCAGGAGACATTGTTTTGACAGTCGCAAGTGTTCCTACTGGCATAAACACCGGTGTTTCAAAGCTGCCGTGAGGGGTGTGTACCTTTCCTAATCTTGCTCCTGTTTGTTTACATGTTTTAATAAGTTCGTAACGAATTGGTGAAGTTGACACCCTATTTCCTCCTTAAATGTAACGCTCTGTTTGTCCTTTGAGTAAAGGGACAATATTAGATAATCAGCATAGCATCTCCAAAGCTGAAAAATCGATATTTTTCCTTTACAGCAGTCTCATATGCATGCATAACATGGTCTCGTGTTGCTAACGCACTAACAAGCATAATTAATGAAGATTTCGGCAGGTGGAAATTTGTAATCATGCCATCAATCCCTTTAAACTCGTAGCCAGGATAAATAAATATATTTGTCCAACCATTTTCACTAGCAAACTTGCCATTGTGTTTAGAAGCGATGGTCTCAAGTGTTCTAGTTGAAGTCGTACCAACAGAGATAATTCTTCCGCCATTTGAGCGAACTTCATTTAAAAGAGCAGCCGTTCCATCTGTTACTTGATAAAATTCAGCATGCATTTCATGCTCTTCTACTGTTTCAGCACTAACGGGACGGAAAGTTCCTAACCCTACATGCAAAGTGATAAACGCAATATGCACACCTTTATTTTTGAGCTCATCAAGAATCTCCTCAGTAAAATGCAAGCCTGCTGTTGGAGCAGCTGCAGAGCCGATTTCTCGTGAAAAAACAGTTTGATATCTTTCGCGGTCATCGAGTTGCTCTTTAATATATGGTGGTAATGGCATTTCGCCAAGCGCATCTAAAACTTCGTAAAAAATTCCTTCATAGTCAAATCGTAACAAACGACCACCATGTTCACTTGATCCAACACAGGTTGCTTTTAAATTTCCTGCTCCAAATGTGATAACTGTTCCTTCTTTCACTCTTTTTGCAGGCTTTACTAGCGTTTCCCATACATCATCTTCTTGTTGCTTTAACAACAGAATTTCGATACTTGCTCCTGTATCCTCCTTAACTCCAAAAAGTCGGGCTGGCATGACTCTTGTGTTGTTAAGAACAAGACAATCACCTGGATTAATATAATTAACAATAGACTTAAATGTTTCATGTTGAATGTCTCCGGTCTCTTTTTGGAGAACCATTAATCTTGACGCATCTCTTTCTTTTAATGGTACTTGTGCAATTAATTCTTCAGGAAGATAAAAATCAAATAATTCTACTTTCAATACATTCACCTAATTTCTAATCGATCTTCTTACATATTTTAAATCTACTTATTACTTAAATCGTCCAAGAAACGAAAAAACTAAGGAAAGGACAATACTGATAACAATACAGGTTACAATCGGGAAAAATACGGTTGTATTTCCTTTTTTAAACACAATATCTCCTGGTAGTTTTCCTATAAACTGCATAAAAAATCCGACTATAAGAAGGATTCCACCTATGATCATTATAACTTTAGGAAAATCAATCATGATGAGGAGCCTCCATTTTAAAATGTTGGTAAACAAGGTCGGTTACAATTCTTCCTCTTGGTGTTCGTTGAAGAAACCCTATTTGTAATAAGTATGGTTCATAAACATCCTCGATTGTATGTGATTCTTCTCCTATTGTTGCCGAAATTGTATCAATACCAACCGGACCACCACGAAATTTTTCAATAATACCAAGCAAAAGCTTGTGATCAATATGATCAAGACCTAATTTATCAACTTGCAATCTCTCAAGAGCGTCTGTAGCCAATTCATTCGTAATCGTTTCTACTCCTGTTACTTGAGCAAAGTCTCGAACCCTTCTTAACAAACGATTTGCAATCCTCGGCGTTCCTCTTGATCTTCTTGCCATTTCAACTGCAGCATCGTAATCTAACCCTATTTCTAGTATTTCCGCTGTTCTCTCAATGATGTGGGCAAGCTGTTTTTCATTATAATATTCTAGTCGACTTAATACACCAAATCGGTCGCGAAGAGGTGCTGTTAATAAACCAACCCTTGTTGTTGCTCCAATGAGAGTAAACGGAGGAAGATCTAATCGTACTGATCGAGCAGTCGATCCTTTTCCAATCACAATATCTAGGCAAAAGTCCTCCATTGCAGGATACAACACTTCTTCGATTGATCGATGTAAACGATGAATTTCATCGATAAATAGAACATCTCCAGGTTCCAAAGCCGTTAAAATAGCAGCTAAATCTCCAGGTCTTTCTATCGCTGGACCTGATGTGGTACGAATATTAACACCCATTTCATTGGCAATAATTGTTGCCAATGTGGTTTTTCCTAATCCAGGAGGTCCATATAACAAAACATGATCAAGAGTTTCGCTTCGCATTTTAGCAGCTTCTATAAATACTTTTAAGTTTTCTTTTACCTTATCCTGTCCGATATATTGACTCAGTGTTTGAGGTCTTAAACTCTGTTCAAGAGATGATTCTTGTAAGTCTGCTTCACTTGAAACAAGACGTTCGTCCATGTTATCACCTTACTTTAATAGCTTTTGCAAAGCTTTTTTTACATACTGATCAGTTGATAGATTTTCTTCTTGTAGAGAAGGGGTAATCTTTTTAATTTCCCGTTCTGCATACCCTAAGACTTTTAATGCCTCAATAGCTTCATTTAAGGCATGATTTGCTGTTTCAGTTTGCTCTACCTCTTCATGGTTGAACAGATCTGGTGCATACAGAGCTGCTACATCTCCTAATTTACCTTTTAAATCCAAGATTATTTGACGTGCAGTTTTCTTCCCAACACCTGGGAATTTCACTAAAAATGTATCATTTTCATTTTCAATCGCTTCTATTACCTGTGAAGGATTACCTGATGCAAGTATCGCTAAAGCACCTTTTGGCCCAATTCCCGTCACATTTAAGAGCTTCATAAATAACGCCTTTTCTTCCCTTGATGGAAATCCGTATAAAGCTAATATATCTTCTCTCACATGTTGATATGTATAAACAACAACTTCCTCTTTACGGCTTTTCGTATAGCTGTAAGGATTCGGGGCATGAATTTGATATCCTAATCCATGATGATCAATAACAATGTGCTCAGGGGTTATATCATCAACAAACCCTTTAATAAACTCAATCATTTCTTCACCTCATTATGACTGTACCTCATTGTATCAAAAAACGTTTCTATTCAGAAGTCATTTTCACTCAATCTCTCAAAAGGGGTACAATTGTTCTCATCATTCTATCTTATCATTTATTATAAGATGTTTGTACGTATTTCTTATTTTAAGAAAAGTTTTACTTTTTTCCTTATTAGAAAAAGAGCTAACCTAAGAGAAACTCTTTAGATTAGCTCTAATTTTTATTGTTTTTCGGTTTTTGAATAATACTGAAGGTTTTGTAAGACTTCTAGATATTGATCTTTAGATTGAATACGAATTCCCTCTTTAAGTTCATCATGTTTTCGACTCTCTAATTTCTCAACATCTAACTGAAAAAATGATTGAATGACTTCATTTGTTTTTGGCTTTCCATTAAAGATCGTTAATGTGCCATCACCAGCAATACCAAAATAGCCATTTGTCTTTAATAACGGAGAGATATCATCAATATTTTTTTGAAAGACAACTCTATCCTCTTCTTGATTTAGCAATTGCCAATCCTTATACTCGGCCCAAAAATCTTTCATTGATAAGATGGTTTCCTTTGTAACTTCCTCACTGATTTCTCCATCTAAGTATTTTCTTTTCAATATAACCTTTACTGTTAAAGGCTCCTGTACACTATGTTCTTCAGCGTGAATAGGCTGTTGATTTACATTTAAAAGACTGATAAACAACATAACTCCTACAAAACTACAAATGGTAAGGATGCGGCTTCGATGAAACATTCTCACCTATCTCACCTCGCTAATGATTATTAAATCATTTTATATTGTGACCATTTATAGAAGTTTTAACCAAAAAATTTTCACCCCCGAAAAAATTTAAAAAACAAGGAGCAAAGCTCCTTGTTTAACGGTTATTATTAAAAGGGCGTTGAACCGCATCTCCTAGGTCATTCAATAATTCATTAACATCTGTATCAATGACATCTCTGTCTACAGCATTTTGAATATCGTTATCAATATTTCGAATGCGTGTAAACGTTCCGTCATCTGTGTAAACTTGAATATTGCGTCCCTCTGACATTTTTTGAAGCTCTTTTGTTACCTTTTGCTTCATATCTTTGTCATTTCGATCATTCGTATCAATCGCAACAAGCACATTGTCATCTGTAACAATGACTCGCGCATCCTCAACGTTGTCCATTTTTTCAACGGAGTTTTTCACTTTTTGAGCAATTTCACCATCACCACGGTTATAATATCCCACTTCATTTAAATGGCGGTGATAATTCGCATCTCCATGACTATAGCGGTTGTCACGAACAAGACCGTTATCATTATTACCTAGCGGGACAGTTGGATTGCTCATATTACGGTTATCATACCGATTGTTAACTCGTTGAAAATAATTACGATTATTTTCGCCATTCATTCCATCCATCATTTCAGTAACAGGACCTTCGTTATCTGCACCGTTACCTTCATTTGTATAGTATCCCATAGGCTGAGCTTGATTATTGTTATTGTTTTCTAAGGCACCTTGATCTCCATTACAAGCTGTTAAACCCGTTGTTAACAGTGCAATTGCTGTTAAAGCAGTAGCTTTTTTACCTTTTGTCAAATCAATAACCTCCCCAAGATACTATCTGAGCATGATGATCGCTCATGTATTATCTTGTACAAGCAAGGGAAAATAAGTCTGTTAGTTAAAGGTAACAAATTAAAAATATGGTGCTGACTTTAGAAAATAACTTGTACTTATTGAAAGAAAAAAGCAAGGGTGCTTTCACCCTTGCTTTTAAGCAAATTAATCTTCTTCCTCTTCATCACGTTCATCATAATTAGGCATTCCAAACATTTGACCACCTGGAACTGGTTGCGCTGGATTGTATCCATAAGGACCTGCACCATATGGGGCATAACCTGGTTGAGCCATAAATGGCTGTTGATATGGCTGTTGATATAGCTGTTGATACGGCTGCTGAGCTGGAAAACCGCCATATGGTTGGGCCATAGGGTATCCGCCATATTGATATGGATTCGCGTATGGCGTCGGACCACCGCAACCACAATCATTTTGGTCATATGCTGGTGCTACTGCCTGTGGATATGGCATATTTGGCATTTGTGGTTGGTCATAATCATAATCATCTGGCATTTCATCATAAGCACCCATAACCTGATTAGGATATCCTGTAAAGCCAGGTCCAGGCATAACTGGTGAAACTGGTACCCCTGCATATGGATTCACCGGAAAGTTAGGTGCATATTGTGCAGGTGCTGCTGCTTGCGGGTATGGCATATTTGGCATATGTCCTTGATTTTCATAATCATAATCATCATCTTCATCATATTCCTCAGGACTTACTGCTGTTGGATAGGGTTGGTTTGGCATCATTCCCGGTCCATATCCATATGGCATTTGCATTGGATAGTATGGAGCAGGTGGACAAAGCCCTGATCCTGGTAAGACTGGTGAAACAGGTACCATATACTGTGGTGAAACATATTGCGGCTGATACATTGCCGGCTGGTTATAAGCAGGCATCTGCATTTGTGGCATATTAGGGACATTCGGGACATTTGCCATATTAGCTAAATTCGGCATGTTTGGAACATTCGGCATATTGGCCATATCTTTTAAATCCTCCTTATCTTCTGTTTCTTCTGGTAAGTAAAATGGCTCTAGTTTTTCTTCTGCGTCTACTTTTGTCATATCAGGTAAGACATTTGCCGGTTTTGGTGGAAGTTGTGGATTTGCCATGTTTGGCATCATTGCCATATTCACCGTATAATAATTATTCACATCCATGCCAGTATATACCGGATGTTGTGCATTTGGTACAGGCGGTATATAAGGTTTTGATGGTTTTTCTGATAAAGGCTCTTTTGGCATAGTGTCTTCAACATCTACAACTGCCTTAGGCTTTTCTTTTGCAAATGGGTGCTCAGCCTTAGGCATTTGCTTCTGGATAGGTGCCTCCTCTTGAATTGGTGCAGTTTGCTGTATAGGAGCCTCTTTTTTTATTGGCGCTGTTTGCTGTATAGGTGCTTCCTTCTTAATTGGTGCTTCCTTTTTTACAGCCACATTACCAGAAGGTACTTTGATCTTCATCCCAGGCATGATAAGATCTGGATTACTTAATTGTGTATTCATTCCTTTTAACTCTTCAAAATCAACTCCGTATTTTTTTGCAATTTTCCAAAGAGTGTCGCCTTTTTGTACAATATGAATTTTCAATGCTTTCCCTCCTAAGCCTAAAAGTAAATCTAAGTCAACTTCTTCGATGAATGAATGAACATAATGATGTTCGATAAAATGAAGAAATCATTATGTTGCTTGAGCAAGTTATAAAGAATTCAGATAATGCCATTAATCTTCATAACAATTTATGAGTAAGAAATGGCGAATATGAATAAAATGATAATAAAAGTGGATAAACCTATGGAAACAGACCTTGTTACAATACTATGATTCGGTTTTGAAAATTATTAGAGTTTTTTTAAAAAGTATTAAGTTATCCCATTAAAATAAAAAAAGAACCGACCAAGTCGATTCCTTTTAGGTGTATTTTATACATTTGCAAGCATACGGTCTAATGCTAATACAGCATCTTTTGTAATGTGTTCTGGTACAACAATTTGGTTAGAGATTTCTTCTTTTTCAAGTCCTTCTAAGGACCAGAGAAGATGAGGCAAGTCAATTCGGTTCATTGTTAAACACGGGCACATAAACGGATTTAATGAAACAATCTTTTTATCAGAATGATTTTGGATGAGTCGATTTACAAGGTTCATTTCTGTTCCAATTGCCCACTTTGTTCCTGGTTCAGCTGCCTCGATCATATCAATAATATATTTAGTAGAACCGGCGTAATCAGATAAGCCGACAACCTCACGACTGCATTCAGGGTGAACAATGATATTCATATCAGGTTCCGTTTTTCGGATATGTTCAATATTCTTTACTGTAAAATTCTCATGAACGGAACAATGCCCCTTCCAAAGAATGACAACAATTTCTTCTACATTATTACCATCATACTCCAGCTCATTCGTAATCGGATTCCAGATTGCCATTTTGTCTAAAGGCACCCCTAAGTCATAAGCTGTATTTCTTCCTAAATGCTGATCCGGTAAAAATAATATCCGTTGTTTTTGAGTAAATGCCCATTCTAGCATTTTTTTTGCATTGGATGATGTTACCGTTGCTCCACCATTTTTACCAACAAATGCTTTAATAGCAGCAGTCGAGTTAACATAAGTTAGTGGAAGAATTGTATCTCCAAAAACAATTTGCAGCTTTTCCCACGCACGATCCGTTTGATCGATATCTGCCATATCAGCCATTGAACACCCGGCTCTCATATCCGGTAGGATCACTTTTTGATTTTCTGATGTTAACATATCTGCTGTTTCAGCCATAAAATGAACACCGCAAAAGACAATATACTCAGCCTCTTTATTTAATGCTGCTGCTTGCGCTAATTGCAGAGAATCACCAGTAACATCAGAGAATTGAACAACTTCATCTTTCTGATAATGATGTCCAGGTATATAGAGCTTTGAACCGAATTTCTCTTTAATTTCCTTTACTCTTCTTTCCATTTCTGCCGTTGTTAAATTTTTGTAGGATTCCGGCATCATTTCTTTCTTTTCATGTTCAAGGATATCTAACAGTTCCATTGATGTTCCCCCCTATTTTACATTTAAGCTTATATCTAATGATTTGTATGAGTGTGTGAGCATTCCTAAGGAAATATAGTCAACATTCGTATGACGATAATCCGCTAAATTGTGTAAGCCAATTCCACCAGAAGCTTCGCTGATAATATGCTTTGGTGTTATTTCTGCAAACCTTGCCACCTCTTCTGGTGAACGGTTATCAAACATAATAACATCCGCACCTGAATCAATTGCTTCTAGTAACTGCTCCTCTGTTTCAATTTCCACTTCAACCTTTACCATATGACCCGTACTTTCTCTTACTTTATTTACAGCATTTGTAATGGAGCCAGAAAAGGCGATATGATTATCTTTAATCATCACTCCATCATACAATCCAAAACGATGATTAAATCCGCCACCACAACGAACAGCGTATTTTTCAAACATTCTTAAACCAGGCGATGTTTTTCTCGTATCACAAATTCTTGTCGTATTTGATCCAAGTAAGTGAACAGCTTTATTTGTTAATGTTGCAATTCCACTCATGCGTTGAAGCAGATTTAAGATGACACGTTCTCCGCTTAAAATAACGGCAACCGGTCCTTCAATTTCTGCAATAATGTCTCCTTTTTGAAGAAGATCACCATCTTGTTTTTTAAGATTTACTTTTATATCTGATTGAAATAAAGAATAGCCAATTTCAATCACGTTAGCACCTGCAAATACTCCTTCTTCCTTTGCAAGAATAACGGCCTCTCCTCTAGACTTCTCACCGAAGATGGTCTGACTTGATATATCTAATTCACCTAGGTCTTCTAAGAAAAACTCTTCCAACTTTTTCTTTAGTTTTATGACATTCATTTTTATACCCCCACAACCATTTCATTCTTTGATCGAAAAACTTGTTTTCGATGCCATTTTTCTACTTGATTTGGATAATCTAAACGATAATGACCGCCTCTACTCTCAGTCCTGCTAAGAGAAGAAGTAGTAATCAACCAACCAACTGTCAGCATATTTGTTCTTTCTATTTCATCTATTGTGAAATCCTTCACATTAATATCCCAAAAAGAGACCTGATCCTGATAAGATTCAAACCATTGCTTAGCGATAAGAAGCTCTTCCTCTGTTCTTTGAATTCCAACATATTTTGTCATGATTTCTTGAATTTCGTGTTTAGTCGGAAGTTTTTTGTTGTCATAATGACTTATTTCATTTGAGTGAAGACTGAAATTCGTTGTACTTTGATGTTCAAAAGGCTGTGATAAAAGATAAGTTGCCAATCTTTGACCGAATACAAGCCCTTCTAATAAGGAGTTGCTCGCTAACCGGTTGGCACCGTGTACACCTGTACATGCCGCTTCTCCAATAGCATATAAATTCTTAATACTTGTCTCCCCTTTATCATTTGTAACGATACCACCCATCAAAAAATGCATGCCAGGCGCTACGGGGATTTTTCCAGATTCAAGTTTTACTCCATATTGTCTGCAAAGTGCAGAAATCGTGGGAAATCTTAAAGAAAAGTTCTCGATCATAGAGATATCTAGAAAAACACGATTTCCTTTTCTCATTTCATAGAAAATGGCTCTTGAAACAATATCTCTTGAGGCCAAGTCAGCTTGAGGATGCAATTTCCTCATAAATGCTTCGTCATTTTGATTAATTAAAATGGCTCCTTCTCCTCGAACAGCCTCAGAAATAAGACCAACACACTTTCCATCTATATGAAGCATCGTAGGGTGAAATTGAATAAATTCCATATCAGCGATGTTTGCTCCTGCTCTATATGCCATTGCAATTCCATCACCTGTGATTACATCAGCATTTGAGGTATGGCCATAAACAGCTCCACAGCCACCACTTGCAATAATTGTTTTACTTGCTAGGTATTGCTGACATTCCCCTTTGTCGTTCTTTGTATAAACACCAACACATTTTCCATTGTCAATCACTAGCTCGATCGCCATTTCATTTTCAATCATAGAAACATATTTCTTCGTCTTCTGATACAAGAAAGTAGTCAACTCTTTTCCAGTTGCATCTCCACCAGCATGAATAATTCGATTCCTACTATGAGCCCCTTCTTTACCAAGCAATAATTGTCCGTATGAATCAGTATCAAAATTCATTCCATTTTGAATTAATTTCTGGATTTCAGAAGGACCATCTTGTACAAGGTACTCAACATTCTGCACATGATTATGATCACAGCCAGCAGCCAAAGTATCTTCATAATGAAGCTTCCAAGTATCTTTTGAATCTACAGCAGCAGCGACTCCACCTTGTGCAAGCATTGAATTACTTGCTGACCATGAAGACTTTGTAATGATTGTGACATTCAGGTAACGAAGATGATACGCAGCAGAAAGTGCCGCAAGTCCACTACCGATAATAATAACATCTGTTTGAGGCATAACACCCCTCCTGTAATTTACACCTGTCTTGACACCTATATTTACATAAATTTAAAATAATGACAAGAGTTTTTATTTCGATCTTTGTAAGATTATTAGAGTAATAGGAGGGATACCGTGATTTACCTTGACTATGCAGCAACAACACCAATGAGTGACAATGCTCTTCACATATATACTAAAGCCGCAAAAAATGCTTTTGGAAACAGCAGCAGCTTACATGATATTGGGGAAATTTCAGCAAAAACACTACATGCCTCTAGAAAAATCATTGGAGATTCTATTGGGGGAAGTGAAAAAGGCGTTTATTTTACAAGCGGAGGTAGTGAAGCAAATATAATTGCAATTCAATCTTTATTAAATGGCTTAGATTCTAACAAAAAACATTTGATTACCACTGTAATGGAGCATTCTTCTCTTTTTACTTTTTTCAAAAGATTAGAATCTGAAGGGTTTGAAGTAACTTTCTTATCTCCTGATCAATATGGGAACATTTCATTATCTTCAGTAAAAAAGGCAATAAAGAGTGATACAGGACTTGTCTCCATTCAACACGGTAATTCAGAGATTGGAAGCATACAGCCTATTGAAGAAATTGGACTATTTTTAAAAGAAATGGGAATTATTTTTCATAGTGATTGTGTTCAAACATTTGGAAAAATACCTCTGAATGTCACCAATATTGATGCAATATCGATTTCAGGTCATAAAATTTATGGACCTAAAGGAATTGGGGCAGCATATATAAATCCATCTATTCATTGGCACCCAGTCATAGAAGGTACAACACATGAATCCGGGTTTCGTCCTGGAACAGTCGATGTCCCGGCCGTTGCAGCATTTGCAACAGCTGCTAATGATATAATGACTAACAGAAAAGACTTCTACAATCACTATCAAAGGTTGAAAAATTTGTTTTTTGACTTACTTCAACCTTATAACGAAAAAATAACTGTATTAAACTGGGACGACAAGTTTCACTCTCTGCCAAACATACTGCCTATTATGGTGAAGGGAATCGAGGGACAATACGTCATGCTCGAATGTAATCGGTTTGGCTTTGCTGTATCAACAGGAAGTGCATGTCAAGTCGGAATGCAGGCTCCCCCGAAATCTGTTGTTGCATTAGGATATAGCGACCAAGAAGCAAAGCAATTTATTAGGGCATCTTTCGGAAAGGATACAACTGAAGAACATATTAGACGTTTTACTGATGTTTTAATAAGAATTGTAGAAAATTTCTAAAAAACTTGATCGAATATAAAGAGCAATGGTTTACTAGTGTATAGAGTGTACTCTGGAGGAATGAAAATGAAAGATAAAATTTTAGGAGAAGAGCGAAGAAACCTATTATTAGATAGACTAATAAATGCCGAGGAGCCCATCACAGGTGGAGAGCTAGCAACCTTAGCGAATGTAAGCAGACAAGTTATTGTACAGGATATTTCGCTATTAAAAGCCAAAAACCATCCAATTATGGCAACAAGTCAAGGCTATGTTTATTTAAATAAAGAAACTAGTGAACAAAAGCTGCATGAACGTATTATTGCATGTAGTCATAATCCTGAACGAACAGAAGAGGAACTAACCATACTTGTGGACCACGGTGTTTTCATCAAAGATGTTATTGTTGAACATCCTGTTTACGGTGACTTAACAGCATCTATTATGGTTGGAAACCGAAATGATGTAAAAGAGTTTATGAAAAAAATCAATCAGCATAATGCAGCTTATTTATCACAATTAACAGAAGGTCTACACCTTCATACATTGCAAGCCGATACAAGCGAAAAACTAGATTTAGCTTGTGAAGAGTTAAATAAGGCTGGATTTTTAATAAAAGAATCATAAAAAGATGACCCAAAAGGTCACGGGTTCTGTTTTGAAGTACAATATACGAATTAACATTGCATTTCGTATAGTAATTCGTGCTAGGCTTAAAAACAATTTGGCAAGTAAATCAGCAAACAAAATGCTTGGAGACATATATGCTCCAAGCATTTTTTATACCAAGATAAGCCAGATTAAGTGATTTCTAAAACCTTCAAGAATCAACAGGAAGTAAGCTACTAAATAAGCGGAGAAATTTCTCTTATTGAGGAACTAGCATGAAAAATAGAATAAATAGACGGAAAGATTCCGCCTATTTAATCGAAAAAGATGAAAATGGACCATTTTACTTTGCTTAATCGGAAAAACTCCGCTTATATCCCCCAAACCACGTTCCATTCTTCAATCTAACCGGAAAAACTCCGTTTATTTGAACCATCGGTTATTCAATTAAACCGATCCCGTTTCACAAAACCTTTCTTATTTTGCCTCTTTCTCTGCACCCTGCTTAATCATATAAGCATCATAAGTACCTAACAGCTTTACGCCGCAGCCAAGAGCTTCTAATTCTGAGATAGCTCCTGGTATTAAGACTTCATCTACTTTCATATCAATATCAATGATAAAAAAGTAGTTTCCTAAACCAGTTTTCATTGGTCTTGATTCAATTTTCGAAAGATTTAGCTTGCGCCAAGTAAACGCGGATAACACTTGATGCAATGCACCAGACTGATCAGATGGTAAGGTAACCATCAAAGTTGTTTTTTCCTTTTCCGACACCAATTTCGAACTTGGATACTTCCCATCAAGTGACGGATGAACAATGGCAAAACGAGTATGATTATAGTGATAATCATGAATATTAGGCTTAACAATTTCTAAACCATATTCCTCAGCTGCTAGCCTGTTTGCAATGGCTGCAACAAGTTCTTCGGGATGCTGACTCACATAGTAAGCTGCAGCTCCTGTTGAGGTAGCATAGTCATATGTAATGCCTTTAAACGTGTTATGCAAAAATTTATGACATTGAGCTATAGCATGGGAATGTGAATAAACACGAGTTACTTGCTCCCATTTCTCTTTATTAGCAGGATGAACCATAAAGTGTTGCTCAATTGGTGAAACAATTTCCCCTACTATATATAATGGTTGCTCATGGATTAAATAGTCTATCGTTAAATTTACTGATCCTTCAAGTGCATTTTCGGTAGGTACGACGGCAAAATCAATCTCCCCACCAGCCACTGCATCAATACATTGCGGTATTGTGGAGTAAGCTACTTGCTCAATGTCATCTCCAAAATATGATTGAACAGCTAAGTGGGTAAATGTTGCTTTCGGACCTAAAAAACCTACCTTTATTGCCAACTTCCATTCAACTCCTTATGCTCCTTGCCCTAAAATTTCAACCTTTTCAACAAACTCTAATCTTCTTAGCTTGGACATAAGCTGATTAATCTCTTCTGTCATCCCATTTGTATTAAGTGATAGCGTCACATTAGCACGACCTTGAATTGGAATCGTTTGATGTATCGTTAACACATTACAACCAGCATTTGCGACAACAGATAACAAATGAGAAAGTGTACCACTGCGATCTTCTAAGTGAAAAAAAAGGGTAATCAGTTTTTCTTTAACCATTGTGTGAAATGGAAACACGGCATCTCGATATTTATAAAAAGCGCTACGGCTCATATCAACACGCTGCACAGCTTCGGCTACAGAGTCTACCTTCCCTCTTTCTATTAACTTCTTTACCTCAAGTGTTTTTTTCATCGCTTCAGGTAATATATCCTCACGCACCAAATAAAAGGTATCGTCCTTCATGATTTCCCTCCCACTTTTTTCTCAATGTAGATAATTTATCACAATATTGGCTAAATTTCTTCCTTTTTCAGAAGAAAAACGAAATTTCCTTATAAATTGACCAAATATACGTATAGATCTTAATTAAGACATAAAAAAAGAGAGCTAACGTTCAGCTCCCTACTAGCTTAGTTTAATCCGCTATTCAACGAATTCAAATTCATAATCCAGTAATTTCACAATGTCTCCATCTTCTGCTCCACGTTCACGTAATGCTTCATCAACGCCCAAGCCACGAAGCTGTCGTGCAAATCGTCTCACAGACTCTTCTCGAGAGAAATCTGTCATTTTGAAGAGTTTTTCAATTTTCTCTCCTGTTAGAACATATGCCCCTTCACTGTCACGAGAAATGGCAAAATTCGGCTCTTCTTTCTTAAACTCATACACAACACGATTTTCTGTCTCTTCTTCTTCGTAAAGAGGAAATTCTGGAGCTTGTTCAATTGCATCTGCAACTGCGTATAATAATTCTCGGACACCTTCTCTAGTGATTGCCGAAATAGGGAAAATTTGTAGATCTTCTTCTAACTTTTCTTTAAATGATTGAAGATTTTCCTCAGAATCAGGCATGTCCATTTTATTGGCTACAATAATTTGCGGTCTTTCCGTTAAACGTAAGTTATATTCCTTTAACTCCGCATTAATCGTTAAATAGTCTTCATAAGGATCTCTTCCCTCTAACCCGGACATATCAATCACATGAACAATTACACGCGTTCTTTCAATATGTCTAAGGAACTGATGACCTAAACCAACACCCTCATGAGCTCCTTCAATCAATCCGGGAAGATCGGCCATAACGAAGCTTCTTCCATCTTCAGTTTCGACCATTCCTAAATTTGGAACGAGTGTTGTAAAGTGATATTCAGCAATTTTAGGTTTTGCAGATGATACAACGGATAATAATGTAGATTTACCTACACTTGGAAAGCCTACTAATCCAACATCAGCTAATACCTTTAATTCTAAAATAACATTTCGCTCAATACCTGGTTCACCATTTTCTGAAAGCTCTGGAGCGGGGTTTGCAGGAGTTGCAAATCGACTATTCCCTCTACCACCACGGCCACCTTTTGCAATAACCGCTTGTTGTCCATGTTCAGTTAAATCAGCAATAACTTGTCCTGTTTCTTCATCTGTCACAACAGTCCCTGGTGGAACTTTTACAATCATTGGTGAAGAATTTTTCCCATGTTGATTTTTTGACATGCCATGTTCTCCACGAGGTGCCTTAAAGTGACGTTTGTATCTAAAGTCCATTAACGTTCGTAGACCTTCTTCTACTTCAAAAACAACGTCAGCTCCGTTGCCGCCATCACCACCAGCAGGACCTCCCTTTGGTACATACTTCTCGCGACGAAAGGCAACCATTCCGTTTCCACCGTCGCCACCTTTTACATAAACCTTGACCTGATCGACAAACATTTGTCTTCCTCCGTTCTACATACCTATACATAAAGTAAGCTATATTCAGCTTACTATTTAAGAAAATGAGTAATTTGAATCACCTGAGTGATAACGCTACCGTTATCTGGTATCTACTAATTTCCAGTTCATCTACCTGAATAGAATGATTCCCTGATCTTTTAAACCAATTCATTATTTGCTCTTTATCTTTTAGTATGCCTTCAAAATCAAAAAAGAAACGAATTCCTTCTTCATTTGAATGACCTGTATTCAAAGTAATACTTACATGATTTTCACCAGAATAATCAACGCTGTTATCTAGTATATCCAAAAATTCCTTACTCCATTTTGCAATTGGTTCATCATAGTGTGAAATGCTTTTTATATCACCTAAAACTTCATATTCTAATGTAAAATGATGACTAAACCAATTAAACGTCATGAGGTAACTTGCAAATAGAGGCATATTTAGATTACACAACTTTGATTCTTGCTGTGCTTCAATGACAATCTCTTCAATAATATCCTGAACACGATCATATTTTTGTAGTGACATATTCCCCTTAATTAACTGCAATTTATTCATCCAATCATGTCTGGAATGACTTAAAAGATCAATAATATTCATATCATTTTGATTGTTTTTCATACAATTTCTCCTACTATTTAATTAAAATCATTTTCATAAAGGAGTTATACTTATTTTTAGGCTGTATTAAAAATTATAACAAACATTGTATTAGAACTTAAGGAGTAATTTCTAATTTAAGAAGAATTGTATAAAATGAAGGTGAAAATTTGTGACGTGTTAGTAGAGTGAATAAAAATAGAGAGCTTATGTACAGTTCTAATTGTTGTTCTAAATCACTGTAGATTCAAGGGTATATTCAACATGAACATAACCATTTAATTAAAAAACTCTAACCTAGCCGGTTAGAGTTTTTCGTAAAATTAAGCTTCTTGAGCTACTGGATATACGCTAACTTTTTTACGGTCACGTCCGAAACGTTCGAACTTAACAACACCATCAACTTTTGCGAATAGTGTATCATCACCGCCACGGCCAACGTTTTCACCTGGGTAAATTTTTGTACCGCGTTGACGGTAAAGAATTGAACCACCAGAAACGAATTGACCATCTGCACGCTTAGCACCAAGACGTTTTGAGATAGAGTCACGACCGTTTTTAGTCGAACCTACCCCTTTCTTAGATGCGAAGAACTGAAGATCTAATCTTAACATGAAGTTTCACCTCCTGCTTAATGATGAGTTACCGAAATATATTGTCCATACTCTCTTTCAATTGTTTGTAATGAAACAACCATACCTTCTAATAACAATTGAACTTTATCACTTGTTGATGCATCGAGATTTTCAGGGATTTCTACTTTGAGATATCCACCTTCTCCTCCTTGATCAATTTGTGGTTCAATATTTGTTAAAGAGAGAACTGCATTAACAGCTCCGAAGGTAACAGCAGATGCTCCAGCGCAAACAATGTCCTTGCCGTATTCATCGAATTCAGCATGTCCAGATAAGATGAACGCTGTAATTAGTCCCTCATTTGAACGATAAATTTTGGCATTTATCATTTCAAATCGCCTTACGCGTTGATTTTTTCAATAACAACTTTTGTGTAAGGCTGACGGTGACCTTGCTTTTTACGGTAGTTTTTCTTAGCTTTGTATTTGAAAACAGTGATTTTCTTTTGACGACCTTGTTTTTCAACTTTAGCCGTTACAGAAGCACCACTTACAGTTGGGCTACCAACTTGAACGTTGTCTCCACCTACAAATAAAACTTTGTCAAACGTAACAGTCTCACCTTGGTCAGCAGCTAGTTTTTCAACGTAGATAGCTTGACCTTCTTCAACCTTGATTTGTTTACCACCAGTTTCGATAATTGCGTACATTCTCTGCACCTCCTATAGACTAAGACTCGCCAAAATCAGGTGAATGCATAGCATTACTTACAACCTTATTTTGAGCGGTTGTAGCACGGTGCGCTACAAGTCATAACATTAAACATATTATCAAAAACCTAAAGATTATGCAATAGATTTTTCTTTAAACTTTATTTTCCTTTGAATATGAACGAACCCTTTCCATTATTGAATGATAATCTCCAAACTGTTTTATCCGGTAGCTTGGGTTCGAGGTATGATACTCAGAACATATAATGTTAAATTTTAATATTCCCTCAAGTTTAATAAGATGTTCATTATTCTCACCGGCTAACAAGTGTATAACATCATTAGTTGCTTCAATCCACACAGCTTCCTCATCCATAAATTGATATTCCCATAGTTCCCTTTCAAGCTTAAAAGCTATAGCTTCTGCTGATGGTACTCGCCCTGTACCTTTGCAAAGCCTACATGGTTCGGTTATCGAAATATCGACAGGTTGTCGAACCTTTTTCCTTGTGATTTGTAAAATATTTAACTCGGTAAATCCTAAAACCTTATGCTGCACACGGTCTTGTTTCATTTGTTTCTTTAATGTTTCTTCAATATACTGTCGATCTTCCTTTTGCTTCATATCAATAAAGTCAATTAAAATAATCCCACTAAGATTACGAAGTCGAATTTGTTTTGCCGCCTCAATTGCAGCCAATTCGTTTGTTTTCAAAACGGTGTCACGCATCGATAATTTCCCGGAAAATTTTCCGGTATTTACGTCAATTATCGTCATGGCCTCTGTTTGTTCAATAATGATGTATGCACCGTTCTTTAACCAAACAATTTGTTTCAATAATTTCTCTATTTCCTGCTCAATTTTATAAAATGAGAATATTCCTTCCTTTTTATCATGATAAAGGATTGATGACTCGGGATATTCTGTTTTAAGGCTTTGCACACGTTCAAGTTGATCACTGATTAACGTGTCTTCCTTATTAATAGACATTTCATTCAAAAGACGATCAACAAAACTCCTTGCTTCATATACACATTGTGGCTTCGAAATAGCTGTCTTTTTCACTTGTTCAAACTTTTTCTTCAGACTATTATACTCTTCCTCTAGATCTTTCTTGGATTTCCCTTTACTTGCCGTACGCAAAAGAATCCCCTCTTGATTCTTACAAAATTCCTCTGTAAGAGCCAAAAGGCGATTTCTCTCTGCTTCATCTGCGATTTTTTTAGACACAGCTTTATAATTGCCATAGGGCATATACACTAAATGACTGCCACCAAATTCAATATTTGTTGTTAGTTTAGGTCCTTTTTGATCTGTTCCGCTTTTAACGACTTGTACAAGCAGTAGCTCACCTTCTCTAACATAATGTGAGATGGATGAGTTTGTAGAAGCTTCCGCAAGTTGAAAGCTCACCAAATCATTACGATGCAAATAGCCATTATGAGGTAATCCGATATCAACAAACGCAGCCTGCATACCTGGCAAAACCTTTTTAACTCGACCTGCAAAAATATTCCCTATAATTTCATCTTCTGAGGAATATGATTGATGAATTTCAACAAGTTGCTCTTCCTCAAGAACAGCACATCTTGTTTCTTTTGTTTTTTCATTTATGATTATCCTTCTCACAGTTATGAACTCTCTTTCTCTAACTAAATTCGAATGTTGATTTTACTATACCATAACATGGACAAGAGAATTAATAGGCATACACAAGATCACCAATTTTTGAATCTGTTAATTTATCAGCAAAATAAGCATGCAGTAACTCATTTTCGTCCATTTGAGAAATCTTCACGCCATCTCTTTCAACGATTATTAAGTGCTTACAGCCTCTTTGAAATTGAAGAAGCACATCATAAATGAACTCATTTTCTTCCACAACAATTGGCTTAATATGATTGATTGATGCCTGTTTTCCATAATATCTTTCCATTAAAAATCGTAGACAGCTATACATCCTGTTTTTATGTTCATGATACAAACTATAAATAAGGAAAGTAGTAATGATCCACATATTAAGATGTGTAGGTGAAAACAAAATCGTACTACTCACGTATAATCCTAAAAAAATAAGAGAAGAAATCATCATATGAAAGTGGGCTTTTTGATATGACCAAAAATTTGAGAATAAAATAAATAACAGCTTTCCGCCATCAAGGGGCCAGATTGGTAACAAATTAAAAAGGAGAATGGTCATATTATAAAACGAAAACAGTTGATAATCATCCGGGTTTACAAACCCGAAAAAAAACAAAAGAAAAGCTGCACCTTGAAGCCAAAGATGCTGGATAGGACCTGCAAGGACCACAATAAACTCTTCTTTTAATGAGCGATTACCATGTTCATCAACCTCGGCAACCCCTCCAAATGGGAGAAGCATAATATTTTTTATCCTCCAAGAAAAAAAATGAGCACTTATTGCATGGCCCATTTCATGTACAAAAATAATAATCATTAAAAAGAAGAGAGGTTTGAAATTTGCAGTGACGATACTAATGGCAATCATGACCCATAACAAAGGATGTATATGAATTTTTTGTAGAAGTGAAAGATATTTACTCAAATTGGATCACCTGAATTGGGTCTATAAATGCATCGCCCTTTTTTATCGCAAAATAATACGTTCCTTTTTGATTTTCAGAAAGTTTTATTTTACCTAACTCCTTACCTTTTTCAACATAATCATATAGTGCAACATCAACTTTATCTAAGTTTCCATACCATGACTTTGTGCCATCAGCATGCTGAAGAACAATCGTTAGCCCCGTTTGACCCTTTTCACCAGCTTCGATGATAATCCCTTCATTCATCGCTTCAACAGACGGTCGATTCGTTTCTACCATTATCCCTTGTCCATTGTCTTTAAAAGACTCTAACACCTTACCTGAGGCCGGTACAGCAAGTTGTACCATTTGAGTATCGTTCTCTGTCTCTGTTTTATTTTCGTCCTTTGGTTGAAATAAAGCTAGTGGTTCTCCAAATTGATCTTGATACCATTTGGATACAGCTGCAAATTGAAACTCTTCTTCAAGTGAATAATTGATTACCGATTTAGCTTGATCAAACATCGGTGCTCCATTTTTAAAGACAATAGCAGTGACCAGAACCAATATGGCTGAAAACAAAATCTTAAACATGAATACTTCTGTTCGAAAGAGTGGGTGTCCTCCGTTTGACTTACCAGGTTCCCCCTCATATGTAGGAGGAGAATAAATACCGCCATATCGCTCTTCATCACTTATAAATAATGAGGTACGGCTTGGTTCATGACTATTTCCATTTGATAAACCTTTTTCACGTTTCCGCTTTGCAATTCTTTTTCTTACTTCATCCGCTCGATGACTCATCCCCATCCATCCTTTTAGCAAGTTTGTACAAGTGTATGCCTTGTCCTGCCAGGATATGAACAAAAAATGACCGGTATCTAAAATCACCATTGTAATATGGTTAGAATTAGACACCAGTCATTTAATCTATAAATCTAGTATTTAAACTCGTACACCGAAGAATTTTTTTAGTTTAACAAACATCCCTTTATTTTGATCTTCTAAAGATTGTAATGGGACAGATTCTCCAAGAATTCGACGAGCAATATTTCTGTAGGCAATTGCTGCACGGTTATCCGGATTCATCGCAATCGGCTCTCCATTGTTAGATGCCTTAATAACATCATCATCATCAGCGACAATGCCGATTAAATCAATCGATAAATGTGTCACAATTTCATCTACATCAAGCATATCTCCATTTTTCACTAAATGGTTGCGAATACGATTAACAATAAGTTTAGGTGGTTCAATCTCTTCTTGCTCTAGTAACCCAATAATTCGGTCTGCATCACGAACAGCTGAAATTTCAGGTGTTGTAACAACAATTGCTTTATCCGCACCGGCCACCGCATTTTTATATCCTTGTTCGATGCCAGCAGGACAATCTATAACAATATAATCATAATCTTGTTTTAATTCATTAATTAGCTTTTTCATTTGTTCCGGTTTAACAGCCGTTTTATCACTTGTTTGCGCAGCAGGTAATAAATATAGTAAATCTTCAAAACGCTTGTCCTTTACAAGCGCCTGATGCATTTTACAACGACCTTCAACCACATCTACTAAATCATAAATAATTCGGTTCTCAAGCCCCATTACAACATCCAGGTTTCGAAGACCGATGTCTGTATCTACTAGACAAACTCGTTTGCCTAATATAGCTAAAGCTGTCCCAATATTTGCCGATGTCGTTGTTTTACCAACGCCACCTTTACCTGAGGTAATGACAATTGCTTCACCCATTGTTAGATTCCCCCTTCAAACCTCGTTAAATTCGGTCGTAGATGAGTAAGTTGCTGTAATCTCTCAATTACCATTTCTTCGTCTTCATTAATATAAGCACATTCCATCTCATTACCCTCGTTTGGTATATGATCTGGAGCCCGATTAATAACCTCACCGATGCGCAGCTGTGTTGGCTTCATTATTGAAGCAGCAATTACAGCTTGTTGATTTCCATTTACACCAGCATGCGCAATACCTCTTAACGCTCCTAGAACAAAAATATTCCCAGCGGCACTTACTGTTCCACCTGGATTCACATCACCTATTAGCAGTAGATCTCCATTCACCTTAAGAACTTGACCGGAGCGCACAATTTTCGTAATAGAAACGATTTCAGTCTCTCTTTTTAATCTTAGTGCCTCATCCTTCGTCATAACATTACTATCAATTGACTCTACCAGAAGATTCCGCTTCTGCTTAATAACCGATTCTAGTTTTTCTCGCTGATTCTTATCTATGAAACGATTTCCAACCTTTACATTAACTCCAATAACCGGACCGCCTTGTTGAACATATTGCTTTAAAGACAGCATTTCCTCAAGCTCCTGGAGCAATTGGTCAAAAGAACATGAATCATCGAGATGTAACGTTAAGCCATCTTTAGTGCCTTTTATCGTAACATATTGCTGTTTTTGGACCTTCATGACGTTCACCTCAACGATTTTACTATTCGACAGAAATGCTCTAAATCCTTTTTTATACTATCAAATAATATAAGATTTTAGGAAAGATAGTATATGAAAAACTAAGACTTTTGCCATAGAACTTGAAAATAAGCCGAGTTTTTCTATTGTAATCATATCATTCATTCTATATTGAATGTTATAGGAATCTCATTTGCCCGTTAATCTTAATCCTCTGACTCTGCCAACTTTAATTTCGTTAAAAATGTTTTTAATGGATAAATACATAAACTAGCAACAACAATATTTAATGCTAAGGTTGGAAGTAACCTTAACGTTGTAAAATCATAGAGAGACATGTTTGTTGCATCAATTAAATAATTAATTCCATAAACATAGTACTCAAGCACAGATATAGCTATAAGCGTAAGAAATAAGACGATTAATACGTGTCCATGTAGTACCTTCATTGCCTTAGATATGAGATAGGCCAAAAATCCGTAAGCAAAAAGATAAATTCCCATGACTTCAATATAAATAATATCGTGTAAAAGTCCAAATATAAAGCCAAATAACATACCTTGGGTACGATTTAAGTATACAGTAATGAAAATGACAAAAATTAAAATAAACCTCGGAACAAATATATAATCTTCGGATATAAATGAAAGTGAAACTAAATGTGCAAAGGTACTTTCACTTATAAACGAAAAAAAGACAAGAAAAGGAAGAATGAAACGTCTCAAGATTCCTCCTCCTCCTCTTCAGCCAATGCTTCCACCGGATCTTCTGATGCTGCGTTTCGTTTCGCTACCCATACCCGGTCAATATCGTAAAAATTAGCTGCAGGCTTTACATAGGCCATTTGTTCCAACCCATATGAATCAGGCTCTACTTCGGTAATCTCCCCAATAAGAATTCCTCCAGGGAAAACACCTCCTATGCCTGCTGTTATGACTTTTTGACCTTCTATAAGCTTAACATTTGATTTAATACGACGAAGCAGAAGGGCTCCTCTTTCTTCGTCATAACCTTCAATTAACCCTGTAATTTTCTCATTATTTTTAGTTGTGTCGTTTTCTTTTTCATCACCATCAGCTACTGGCAGTGGTTGTACTTCAGCTGATATTCGATTTTTCAAATCTGTTGCACTTAAAAGTTGTACAGTCGATGTGAATTGAGAGGCTGATTTTACTTTTCCAACCAGTCCTTGTGCTGTGACAACAGCCATGTTCGGCTCAACACCGTCTTGTTCTCCTTTATCAATGGAAACATAGTCATACCATTTATCTGGATTTCGACCTATTACAGCTGAAAATATTGGATCATAATCCCTTAAATCGGCAACCTTTCCAAGCTCAGCCTTTAGTTTTTCATTTTCAATTTTGTACTCTTGTAGATCAGCTTCAAGCTGCATATATTCATCAAGTCTACTTTTTAGTAGCTCATTTTCTTCATACGTATTTTTTAAATCGTTCACATTCTCAAAAAAGTTTGATACATATGTTGCAGGCTTATGAAAAATTGATTGAAAAACACTTACGGTGTCTTGCAAAAATTGTTCCGGCCAAGATAGCTCTCGATTATCTTTTAAAGAAAAACCAATCAATGCCACTAAAACGATCACACTTACTAGTAACAAGATAAGGCGTTTATTTAGAAAAAACTGTGGCATGATGAACACCCTCTTATTTCTAATTTAGTAGAAAAACTCGGCTTAGCGCCAAGTAGAATGACGAAAACCGTTGTCTTTCTTATCCTATCATTCCTAAAAATCTTATCCTTCTTACTAACATAAAACAGAGCCAGCACTGCGAGTCAGTACCAGCCTGATTTATAAAACAAATGCTCTTTACAAAAGTTAACGACTATCTCTAGCTTTATTTTTAAACAAATGAATATGCTCTAAAGCTTTACCTGTTCCGATTGCTACACAATCTAACGGATCTTCTGCGATTAATACCGGCATATTCGTTTCTTCACCAATCACCTTATCAAGGTTGCGAAGAAGGGCTCCCCCTCCTGTTAACACAATTCCACGGTCCATAATATCCGCGGCAAGCTCTGGCGGAGTTTTTTCCAATGTATTTTTCACTGAATCAACAATCATATAAACCGTGTCTTTCAGGGCTTCAGCAATTTCCTCAGCGGTAATCTCAATTGTTTTCGGCAATCCTGTTAATAAGTCACGTCCACGAATATCCATGTTTTCCACGCCATCAGGAGAACCTGCTGAACCAATTTCTACTTTGATCGCTTCAGCAGTACGATCACCGATCATTAAGTTATATGTTTTGCGAATGTATGTAGTAATAGCCTCATCCATTTCATCACCGGCAACACGAATTGATTGACTTGTTACAATTCCACCTAGTGATATAATGGCTACTTCCGTCGTTCCACCACCAATATCAACAACCATACTTCCTGTTGGTTCCCATACAGGTAGATTTGCACCGATAGCAGCAGCGAATGGCTCTTCTATTGTATAAGCATCACGGGCACCTGCTTGTCTTGTTGCATCAATAACAGCTCTTTCCTCTACCGCTGTTATACCTGAAGGAACACAAACCATAACATAAGGCTTTCTTGAGAAAACACCTTTTGTTTTCGTTGCTTGCTTAATATAATACTTCATCATTGTCGCTGTAGTTTCATAATCTGCAATAACTCCATCCTTCATTGGTCGAAGGGCAACAACATTTCCAGGCGTACGTCCGATCATGTTTTTTGCATCATTACCAACGGCAACAATTTGCTTTGTGTCTGTTTGCAGAGCAACTACAGATGGCTCCCGAACAACAATTCCTCTTCCTTTAACAAACACAAGTGTGTTTGCAGTCCCCAAATCTATTCCAAGGTCTCTTGTACCAATACCGAACATAGGGTGTATCTTCCTTTCTGAAACGAAATATACTTTTGCTTATTTTTATGAAAATTGACAGAATGCAACTTTCTTCTTTTGGAGGTTAGCTTGCCCGTTACTAACAAGTGAGATTTTTTTCGCAACTTTTCTTCATCTTCCATAAAAACATGAGTTTTTCTGGTGACCCTAAAAAACCCATAAGACTTATTATATCGTAATTACTCAAAAAAAAAAGTATTACATGTAGCCTTTTTCTTTCAGACTAACAAATTTTTGTTCACCAATGATAAGATGGTCCAAAAGTTCTATACCTAACACCTTTCCACATTCTGATAACCGTTTTGTTACCTCAATGTCTTCTCTACTCGGTGACGGGTCGCCCGAGGGATGATTATGGACACATATTAAAGAAGCCGCAGATCTTTTTAACGCTTCCTTAAAAACCTCCCTTGGATGTACTATAGATGCGTTAAGACTGCCAATAAACACGGTTTGTTTATGAAGTACTTGATTTTTTGTATTCAAGTAGAGACAAACAAAGTGTTCCTGACTTAAAAAACGCATTTCTTCCATAACATAATTCGCACCATCCTGCGGAGAACGAATAACATACCGATCTTCATACGTTAAACGGTTGATTCTGCGCCCAAGCTCAAGAGCAGCTAATATTTGGACTGCCTTAGCGGTTCCAATCCCTGAAATTGTCGTAATCTCCTCAACAGATGCGTCTTTTAACATTCTTAGGCCTTCAAAATGCTTTAACAGTTTTTGTGACAAATCTAGTACAGATTCTTTCTTTGTGCCTGTTCGTAACAAAATGGCTAATAGTTCCTGATTAGAAAGCTTATCAGAACCTTCGTTTAACAAGCGTTCTCTCGGTCGTTCATCTTGAGGGAAATCCCGGATTTTAAAAGTTGATGTTTCCATTTATCCTCCTTCATTTCCCTTTCTGCTCTGTTCATTCTTTTCTCTATGTGTAATAGAATGTTTCCTTTGTTACCTTTTTATGCCACAAAATGATTTACATTTTTCCTCTTACCATGTAAACCCTGCTGTAACAAGTTCTCTTTTTGTTCTAGCAATCGGCAGACCAACTACTGAATAATAATCACCATGAATTTCCTTTACAAGCAATGATCCATACCCTTGAATTCCGTATGCACCTGCTTTGTCCATCGGCTCACCTGTTTGAACATATTCATCAATTTCCTTATCTGTTAAAGAATAAAACGTTACGCTCGTTTTTTCATAAAAGGAACGCACATCATCGTTGTTTATAAGACATACTCCTGTATACACCTCATGTGTTTTTCCTGATAGCATTTTAAGCATTTGGACGGCTTCAGAGAAGTCCTTAGGCTTACCTAGCATTTTCCCTTCATAAACAACAAGCGTGTCTGATCCAATAACAAAAGCATTTGAAACGTTTTCGGCTACACTTGTGGCTTTTTGCTCAGCCAATGATTGAACAATCTCGGCAGGACTGAGCGTCTCGTCAACAACCTCCTCCACCTCACTGGCGATCACTTCAAAAGGAAGTTGGAGAATCTCTAGAAGTTCTTTTCTACGGGGAGAAGCTGAAGCTAAAATGAGGTTTTTTTTCATGTGAAAACATCCTTTCTTCGTTTCAGATTAGAAGATACTTCTATATCTTACCAAAGGATTTTTTTTAGGACAATTTTGTAATATTAAATTTTAAAGTGTCGAATTTTAGTGATTGCTCAAATGCCAATTTGTATAAAAAAAGACTGATAAAAGAGTAAAAATATCTTTTATCAGTCTCTTATTCTAAGATTGTAAGCTTGCAACAACTTCTAAAATAGCTTGCTGAGCTTCCCACCCTTTATTACCTTTAACATTTGCAGCAGCTTCTGAGAGCTTGCTAAGTAAAGACTTTTCTGTCTCGTTCGCAGTTTCAATTTCTTTTATTTGTGACTCAACAGCCACTATGTCTTCTTGATTCACACTTTGCCCATTTGTTGCTTGAGAAGCTAGTGAAGATAAAGTAACAATTGAGCTTACCCACTGATCGGGGGTCTTAGTAGTTGCGATGGAAAGGGATAATTGTTTTCCTCCCCAAAAATCATTAAACGAGTTTTGTTTATACAGATTGTTTAAGGCTTCTGTTTCGGCTTTCTCTTTCCCAATACCAGCTAAAACTGTGAAAGATCCATCCGCCTCAATCACTGTAGAAGAGAATCCTTTATTTTTTATATTAGACGAAACTGTATCTGCTCCTTCTTTCGTTGAAAAGATCCCACCTTGTACAGCGTAAAGCTGAAGAGTTGTCGTAGAGGTTGAAGCTGCTGCTGGCTCCTCTGTATTGCCACCCTCGGTTGAAGCTGTATCAGGTGTGTCATTTGTGACAACCGTAGGAACAGACGCATCTGGCATATCTTTATTAGATAAAAAGTTTAATGCAATATAACCAAATCCAACTCCTAGAAAAATGGCCATAAGAATCACTGTGAACATTTGTTTTAAAGGAAATGTGACAAAATTACTTTTGCTTTTTGTTTTTTTCGAATAAACAAAAGGTGTGACTGTTGAATTTGATAAAATTTTCTTCTTCTTAGGAGTCACTACCTTAGGATCATCTTCAAAAATAGTGTCATCATCCTCAGGCAAAAGCCAAGGAAAATCTTCTTCTTCTTTTTTAGCAGAAGCTATTTCTTTTTCAGCCTGTAGCTTCTCCTCCCATGACGATATTTGATATTCTTCTGTTTTTGGTTCTTTATCTGACACAGGACGATCTTTACCATTTATTTTAATTTTTACTGTGTCTGAGGTCTGCTTGTCCATATGCCTACCACCCTTCTTTGAAAACACGACCATTCATAATGATCTAATGCTAACAGAAGGATAAAAAAAAAGAACAAGACATTTGTCGTCTCATCCTTAATTTTTTTCGTCATTTTTTTCACATGCTATGATTGGTCTTCGTCCTCTTCTTCAATCGCATTTGTAAATGGATTTTGTTTATCACTTGGCTCAGGCGTAAAAATTGGTGGTAGCTGTTCTCGTAACTCTTCCAAGCTAGGTAAATAAAATGTCGAAACAACAACATTGTATTCATAATCTGTTTCCTCACTATCTTCAAGGAGATGAACGAATTCAGGATTTCCTTCTACTGAAACAGATTCAATTTGTGTTATTCTTTTAGAGTTTTCCAAAATTCGGATAAAATCTTCTAATTCATAATAGCTCGGAGATGTTACGGTTAATTCAACCGTTAATTTTTCCAACCCTTCCGGCATTGGCTCTGTTTTTACTTCTTGGGATGTTTCTGCAGCATTGTCTTTTTCTGCATCAGGATCTAATTTCTCTTCGTATGCTTCGACAAGCTCGTCACCCTCTTCTTCAGTAGTGACCTCTTCACCTTCTTGAAAAGTTAATGACGTAATCATACTATTAGATATTGTCTCCGCTTTTTCTAAGTCTAGAAGAAATTGTTCTTCAAAAGGACTAACTGGCAGAATTTTTTGTAATTCTACTGCAGAAAGCATCGCTTCATTACTAGTTGATCCAGCACTAGACTTTTGCAAAGTTTGAATAAGTGTATTTTCCGTTTCAATTTGACTTTGCAAGCTGTCTATTTGTTGAGCTTTTGGCTTAATGAAAAGTAAATAAGAAAAATAAACAACAAGAGAAGATAGAACAAGTGTAAGGACGATGATTATTGTATGTTTTTTTCTCCATTCAATCATTCTTCACTGTCCTCCTCTCCAAAAGCCTTAAGGGCAGCTCTGTCAATAAGCAGTTTATATCCAGCAAGATATCGCGGAACAGAATCTTCTTTTGCTACATCAATTGGTACCGTTTCTACTGTTAGTAATTTCACTTCTTCTAATAAGTTAGATTCTTTGAGTCTTTTTAAATAATAGGCTGTTTCACTAGATGACTCAAACTGTACAATCAATTCCAGTGAAGAGCTATCCAAGTAATCCATTTGATAGAAATACCCTTTTTCAGGCAGCTGCTTTGTTAATTCATTTAATAAAGGAACAAAATCTACTGGATATTCTTCAGACCATTGAATAGCCTTTTCCAAATTTGATAAAGCATCGGAATCAGTACTTTGACTCGCTTGCTGCTGCAGAACGGTCGTCTGCTGCTGAGCTGTATTATATTCTTGTTCTAATTGAGCTATTTGTCCATTTTTCTTGTTCAGTAATGAAAAAATAGTCAGCGTTGCACAGAGTAGCATGACGGCCACAATTAAGATAACGAGAATATTGGTGTAATTTCTTTGCTGTTTTTGTGGGAGTAAATTAATTTCCGCTAACATGATGATTTACACCTCTTTTAATGCTAATCCAAGCACAGTATGAAACTTAGCGGGAACAACTATGTTTTTATGTGTGTATACACGATCTTTGAAAAGAGAAATAGTAATGGATGTTCCCAGCTCTTTTAAGTCTTTCTGTAATTCATGTATATACGGATTATCACCTAATAATTCAATATGTGTTATTTGATGATCTCCTTGATGAAGACTAAATCGATAGAAATTGATGATTTTTTCGATTTCTTTCACAACATCCCGAAATTGAAGAGAAAGCTCTTCAGGCTCTTTACATTCATATTGATAGTATAATTGTGTTTCCGTTTCAAGTTTGTACGACCATTTTTTCAACATTCCTTCTAACGGTAAATGACGTGTAAAAATCGGCTTACAATCTTCAAATATACTAAAATTGACTGAGTCAAGCTTTACTTCCACTAACAATGTGTTATCTTTACTTTTCACATGCTGTTTGTTATAAAGCAATCTGTAATTAGAAAGTGCCGATAAATCTGCAGCAGTTGCCTCTAGCTTCAAATCATCAAGTAGCTCTGTGTATTGCTTAATCATAGCCTCTGGTGCTGCAAACAGAAGAATTTCCTTTTCAATCTCTGTTTCTTGCAGAGGAACAAAGTCAAATACAGGCTCTTCAAAAGGAAGATGAATATTGTTCCCAAGCTCTAAATAAAGATAGCCTTTTATCTCATCATCTTTTAAATCTGCCGGTACCTTCACTTTTCGAACACTGATGAATGCATCCGGAGTTATAAATCGTACCTGTTTACGCTTGATCCCCCAGTCACTCATACACTGATCCAAAATCATCGCAAGCTTATCAGCATCCTTAATCTGCCCGTCTACGACAATTCCTTCAGGCAAATACGTTTCAACAAAATGGTTCACAACTAGTGGATCTGTACTTTTAAGCTCAAGCAATTGAATGGAATAATTTGATATATATAAGTTAATAGAATGTTTAGTTTGTCTAAATAAAGGAAGAGCCATTATAAAAAACCCCTTCTTAATATAAGTAAGAAAAGAATGTAGTCATGTATAGCGAGATAAGGTCAGAACCAAAGAAATAAGCCACTAAAGCGCCAATAACAAGAAACGGACCAAAAGGGAAAGGTTTGCCCTTTTTCACACGACCTGTCAGCATTCCAGCTACTCCTACTATCGTACCAACTAATGTGGCTATAAAAAAGGTTAGGAGCACAAGTTTCCAGCCAAGCACAACACCAAAAACAGCTAAAAGCTTCATATCTCCGCCCCCCATACCTCCTCGACTGACTAAAATAATAACGAGAGGTACAAGAGTCCCAATAATTAGACCGGCAATTGGATCCCACCATGGTTCAGTACGTATGAACATTCTTTCAATAAAAAATAAAACAAGAAAAAACAAATTCACCTTATCAGGAATAATCATATATTTCAAATCTGATACGGTAACAATCATGCAAAGTGAAATAAGTGACCATGCTATAATCAATTCTTTTGACCATCCCACCAAAAGCGGTGAAATCGTAAAAAGAATCGCTGTTAGTAGTTCCATTGATGGATATAATGGTGAAATAGACGTTTTGCAGTTTTTGCATTTGCCCATTTGGAGTACGTAAGAAAGTATTGGAATTAGTTCAATTGGTGATAGTTTTTTGTCACATACAGGGCATGCTGAGCTTGGGTATGCAATGGATTTTTTTAGTGGGACACGGAGTCCGACGACATTGAAAAAGGAGCCGAGTGTTGCGCCTAGTATGAAGATGTAGGTGTGTAGGATGATGGTTGTTAACATGCCTTAGCTCCTTATAGAAAGATAGATAGCCATTACATATTTTGGCTATCTATCTTTAAAAATTCATTTATGGTAAATCAATATTTTCTCTTTCAAGATCATCAGCATTAGGGATTGTATCTTGTCCTTCAGCCCTTACTATATAATTATGATCTTCTTGACTAACTAATTGTACACGATATTCAATTTCATCAGTTCCCTGAAACACGTTAACAACAGTATCTGCAGCACTGTAGTCTCCATCATCACTAGGGTCGTCAATTGCTTCTATTAACCCATCTTCAATTAAGTCATCTAAACCAATTTCTACTCCATCATCTGGTATTGGTGTTGCCTCAGCTGCTACTGTTAACCTAGCAGCATTTGCTATTTGTTTTGCATTCGCAATATGAGCATCCATACGTGAGTTATTAATCATCCCACCAATCGCCGGAATCGCGATCGCAGCAATAATCCCAAGGATTACAACTACCGCTAAAAGCTCGATTAACGTTAATCCGCGCTCATTTTTCATAAGTTTTTTCAACATTTCTTTTCCTCCTAAAAGCTTAGTTCTAATTCCCTAAATCTATGTTAATTATACATCAATAGTTTAGGTAGTGAATATAAAAATATTGTAAATTCACATCTGTACGTGGTTGAATATATCGAACATTGGAACGATAATGGCTATGACAATCGTACCAACTATACCTGCTAATAGAACGATCATTAATGGCTCAATTAGTGACTTTAGTCGGTCTGTGCTGTTTTCTACTTCTTCTTCATAAAAGTCCGCGACTTTTCCAAGCATTTCATCTAACGAACCCGTTTCTTCCCCAATGGCGATCATTTGAGTAACAAGTGGTGGGAATGCCCAATGCTTTTTCATCGGTTCTGTTAATGACAAACCATTTTCCAAGGAAACACGAGAATTGGCGATCACCTTTGCTACGACTTCATTTTCAACGATTTTTTCCACAATTAATAAAGACTGAAGAATCGGCACAGAGCTTGAAAATAACGAACTAAGTGTTCTTGTCATTCGTGCTAATACAGCTTTTTGAATCATACTTCCAAAGATCGGCATACGAAGGGCAACAACATCTAAATAATACTTTGTCTGCTTATTTTTCCGTAACCCGTAAAAGGTAGAAAAAACAGCAACAAAAAACAGGATAACAATATACCAATACTCTTGCATAAAAATACTAGAGTTTAAGACAAACAGTGTAATAGCCGGTAATTGTGCTCCAAATCCTTCAAACATGGAAACGAAGGTAGGAACAACAGAAACTAGTAAGAAGATAACAACAACAACAGCGACAATCGCAACAGCCATAGGATAAGCCAACGCAGATTGAATCTTTTGCTTAGTCCGATGCTGTTTTTCATATTGAACAGCAAGCCTGTCCAGTGTTTCTTCCATACTACCGCTTGCTTCACCAGCTTTAATCATATTCACGAACATCGATGAAAAGATCCGTTTATGCTTTGCTGCTGCAACAGATAAGGCTTGTCCGGATTTTAAATCATCCTCCATTTGCTCTAATGCTTTTCGTAGCGGTTTACTGCTAGTTTGCTTAGCTAAGATATTTGTTGCATCTACTATTGTCACTCCTGCTCGTAACAACGTGGAAAATTGCCTAAGATAAATAACAAATTCCTGAAGCTTTACAGGATTACCAATTGCTATATCCTTTGTTAACAGTGTTTCTGGTATTTCTTCAATATTGGTAATTCGTATTCCGAGTTCACTTAGTTTTAACACCGCTTCACGCCTTGAATTGGCAGTTACTTTCCCTGACTTTTTACCTGTACGGTCACGACCTTCATATTTAAATTTTGCCATTAGTCTGTCGTCCCTTGTTTGTAAGGTAAAGCTGCTTCAGAAGAAATAATGCCTGCTTTTACATACTCTGAAAGAGAGCTTTCAAAGGTTTGCATTCCTTGTGCTCGACTTGTTTGAATCACGCTCGGAATTTGGTATGTTTTTTCATTTCGTATTAAGCTGGCAACTGCCGAGTTATTTAATAAAATTTCAGTTACAGCACGGCGCCCTGATTTATCAACTGTCGGGAAAAGCCTTTGTGATATAACCCCTACTAACACGGAAGCAAGCTGAAGTCGGATTTGTGGCTGCTGATTAGCCGGAAACACATCGATGATCCTATCAACTGTTGATGCAGCAGACGACGTGTGAAGTGTACCAAGAACAAGATGTCCTGTTTCTGCTGCAGTTATTGCTGTGTGAATTGTTTCTAAATCGCGAAGCTCTCCAACTAAAATCACATCTGGATCCTGTCTTAGTGCTGCTTTTAAACCTGATGCAAAGCTACCTGTATCAAAACCAACTTCACGTTGATCAACAATACATTTTTGATGTTTATGCAAATATTCAATCGGATCCTCAAGTGTAATAACATGGCGCTTCATCGTTTGATTCATAAAGGAAATCATCGACGCAAGTGTTGTTGATTTTCCACTGCCGGTTGGTCCAGTTACTAAGATAAGTCCATGGGGCTTTTCCACAATTGATTTTAAAATCGATGGCAACTGCAAATCGTCAATTGATGGAATATTTCTTGGAACAATTCGTACAGCTAGAGAGATACAAGAGCGCTGACGAAATGCATTAACACGAAAGCGAGATACACCTGGAATTCCGTAAGAAAAATCAAGCTCTCCTTTTTCTTCAAACAATGACCATTTTGCTGAAGAAATCATTCCCTTTGCCATTTCTTCTGTATCAGCAGGCATTAACATGTTTTCGCCAATTCGAACTAACTCGCCGTTAATTCGTATAACGGGAGGCACACCAACTGACAAATGAATGTCTGAAGCTTGCTTTTCATAAGCAAGCTTTAATATAGAGTCAATTTTTGCTTTCAATGTTTTCACCTACTCCGCTACAGTCACACGTAAAATTTCTTCTGTTGTTGTTAAGCCTTGCTTTACCTTTAGTAGACCATCATCAATTAAAAAGATTGTTTTATTTTTTATCGCCAGATCACGAAGCCTTGAAAATGGTTCATTATTCATGATCACTCGTTTCATTTCGTCACTCAACATGAGAAGCTCATGGATGGCTAATCTTCCTTTATAGCCTGTCATATTACAAGTTCCACAGCCTCTGCCTCTTACAACTTTATCAATCGACAACCCTCTTTTAGCAAAAATCTCTATTTCTCGTTGTGTAGGGGCTTGTTCTGAAGCACAATCACGGCATACTTTCCGAACAAGTCGTTGAGCCACAACACCAGTTAAAGAAGAGGCCACTAAAAACGGTTCTACTCCCATATCAACCAAACGTGTAATGGTACCCAATGAATCATTTGTATGAAGCGTGCTTAACACTAAATGTCCTGTTAACGATGCACGTACTGCAACATCAGCTGTTTCACGGTCACGAATTTCCCCGACCATAATAATATTAGGATCTTGACGAAGAATGGATCGCAGCCCTTTTGCAAATGTCATTCCAACATTTGCATTGACTTGAATTTGATTGATTCCTTCAAGCTGATATTCAACTGGATCTTCAATCGTAATGATATTTACTTCCTCTGAATTTAAGTGGTTTAACGCTGCATACAAAGTGGAAGATTTCCCTGAGCCTGTTGGACCTGTAATCAACATAATTCCTGTAGGATTTTCTATTAATGTTTTGAATCTTTTTAAATTTAAGCTATTAAAACCAAGCTTGTTTAAATCATTTAAGGTACTGCCCAGATCCAAAATACGCATAACAATCTTCTCACCGTAGATCGTCGGAAGTGTTGAAACACGAAGATCAATTGGATGAAATTCGATATGCATTTTAATTCGACCATCCTGCGGAACTCGGTGTTCGGTAATATCTAAATTTGCCATGATTTTCAGACGGGCAACTAAAACGCTTTGCATATGCTTTGGAAATGTTCGTTCATTTTTTAGGACACCGTCAACACGAAAGCGAATTAACACTTTTGTTTCCTGAGGATCAATATGAATATCACTGGCTTTTTGTTGAACAGCGTTTTGAAGTATTTGATTAACAAGTCTAACAACAGGTGAGTCATCACTTGTGATTTTCTCTTCCTGAACCTCATCTTGAACCGTTAATTGGTTCATAATATCTGACATGCTGTCATCAATTTCATAGTACTTATTAATGGCTCTTAAAATATCATCTTTTGAGGCAATGGCTGTTTCAATTTGAAACCCTGTTGCTAGACGGAGATCATCAATGGCATAGAAATCCATCGGGTCTGCCATCGCAACAAAAAGCTTGTCTCCCTCAATTTTGATTGGAATTAATAAATTACGCTTAGCCATTTCTTTTGAAACAAGCTTAATTAATTTTTGATCAAACGGAAAACGATACAAGCTTACATGTGGAATTCCTAACTGAAATTCTAGAACCTCAATTAATTGCTGCTCTGTAATAAACCCTCTTTCAAGTAAGGCATCCCCTAATCGCTGCCCCTTTTGTTTTTCTGCTAGAGCCGATTGTAGTTGTTCTGCTGTTATAAGTCCTGAATCTAGTAATAAGTCTCCCAATCTTTTTCTAGTATCGTTCATCCATAATCCCTTCTTTAATTAAGGTTATTTTTCAATTGCATTTTTTGAAGGAGTTTCCCAAATATCTTCACTGTTAGATTTCTCTTCATTCCCAGATGTATTGCTATCTTTGTTGTCTTCTTCAGATGATTCGTCGTTTTCTATTGTTTCCTGCTTCGTACTTTCAGTCTCTTCACTGATGTCGTTAGTAGATTGATTATTTAGCAATCTATTAATGAAACCAGTTTCAATTATTTTATGAGTAGGAGGATAAAAATCTTCGGCAATTTCCTCGGACTCAACAAAGGCTCCCTCTAAATCAAATACCTCACGAGTGATCTTAACAGATAAACCATCCTTACCTTTCTGAATGACCTTTTCTTGACCCTCTTCTAGTAAACTAGTATATCGAATAATTGATTTTGGTTTAAAAGATGTTTTTTCCTCTAAATTTACCTTATAGCTGTATAAAAAAGGTGCCCCATTTATTCTTACAAGTAGCCCAGCATTCGTTAACTTTAAAGAAATCGTATATTCCGATTGATTCGGGTTATACCATTTTAAATCAGACTTATCCTTTATAATATTTGCCTCATATCCAAGTTCAATTGTTTCTGGCAACTCATGACCTGTATGGCGTTCAACAATGACAAAATTAGTTGTTAGAAATGTTTTATAAAGGGCTGATGAAACAACATTTAACCCTTCCTGTGGAAGATTGTCTGATTTCTCTATAAGTTCTAGCATAGAAACTTGTGATTGAGCTGGTACGGTGATTGTGCCAATTGAGTCAACCACCCTTTGAACCAAGTTATAATCAAATGATGTTGAAACAAAATTTTCTGCTGCTACTGTATTTAAGTCGCTTTTTACATATGCTCCAATTGAGAAAAATTGATTTTCAGGAACCATCTTTTTCACAGCAACTTCAATTACAGCTTGAAGTTGCTCATGATCAATCGTATCGTACCGCTCATTAAGCAGGGATTTTAGTTGTTCTTCATAAACAGTTTGATTAACTGATACTATCAACTCATTACTCGCTCCATTAGTGATCGAGTCAACTGTTGCTGGAAAATCAAAGGTAAAAAAGTCCTGTCCGATTACTGTATTTTCTTCATTAATAGACAGCTGCAAATATTGACCTTTAAACCATGCTGCTACTTCTTGATTCAACTCATTTATAGCCTGCTCTTTTGTCATATTTTCTATATTGACAGAACCAATTAGTGTTCCTGGCTCAAAAGTTCCTTTTGACAGAAATGCATCATAAGCCTTCACACCCATTTGTGAAAAACTAACCAAATAAACAGTGGAAATAAGCAATACTAGATATATTTTCAACCCTCTGTTTAAGTTCAAAATTGGTTGCTCCTTTTTACATTTCAGTATTCATAGACAGTTCAACAAAAGTACTTGGTCCATCATTTTGGGCCTTTTTTATATCATCATTTGACAAGACAGTACCTTTTTCAATAAGTAATTGCTGATCAGATCCATAAATATCTTTAATGACTCTTTTTCCTTCTAATAACTGTATTTGTTTTTCCTTAATTACATCAATCTGTTCATTGTCAAGATCCTCAAATTGATCTTTCTTTTCTACTGGTAATAGATCTTCTAATAATTCTTCTACCGTACTATTTTGGTTTTCTGTTGAAACGTCCTCTTCAACAAGCTGTTTTGCAGACTCCAGTAATGCTGCGGCAGCATCTTCACTTACAACTAATATATCTTTTCCAAATGTTAGTACATGCTCTGACTTTACATATACATCCTTATTGTTTACAAACAAGTGAAGGCCAATAATAACACCTGTTTCTTCATTTAGGTAATATTCTTTCGCTTCTCCAAGTAATTGACCTTTTCGAGTAATCACACGAGTATCAGTGATTTTAATTCGTTTATTAACAAGCTGATTAGCGATTGGAATTTCATTTAAGTCAATAATGGCATTATCTGAATCGATTGTAACGGCAAACTCACCAATTCCAATCACTTTTCTAAATGGAATAGCCTTAACACTAACCTGCCAGTCATCGTGTTCAACTGTTAAAAAATCAACCGTCCCTTTTTCAGGATTCACCACAAGTGATTTTACATTTCCTAGCTCTAACCCCGCTGTAATACTAATAATTGGTAAACCTACAATTTCACTACTTTTTTTCATCTGTGTCACACACCTATTCTCTATTTTTACTATTTATTTAAAGAACTTATCCAGGTTAACTGTTCAAGTAGAACAGGGTATTGGTATAATTTTTGCTTCATATCTTCAAGTAATACATGATATTCAGTTTCTTTATTTACTTCGAAATAATGCTGTAAAAGCTCTTTGGCAAATAAGAAATAATCTTTTTCACTTGATGCCTCAGAAACAGCTTTTTGAAGAACCGCTTCATATTCAAGATTAGAAAGGTTGCTCTTATAGTAATGAAGCTGTTCTAGCAACATATTTAAAACGTTATTTGATAATTGGTGGAGGTTCTCCGGTTCTTCTACCTCAGAAGGAAGTTCCTGATCATCAGCTTCTTCTTCAGGCAGATGATCTTGTTCAAAGATGTCATCTATCAAATTCTCTTCTTCAACATCATGCTGCGCAGCAGAATCTTCTTTTTCTAACCCTTCGGTGTCTTCAATCATTTCCTGGTCCTCAGTATAAAGCCCATCTTCTTCTTTCATTTCTGAAGCCGATACTCTCTCTTCATCATTCATTAACGTTTCAAACAACTCGTTCATTTCGGAGTATGGCTCTGTGTCCTTCTGCTCATCTTCCGTTTCTTTGTTGTCGTCATGTTGAATTCCACTGATTTTATCGTCATCATTTTCTAGATCGACCACATCTCGACCCTCAAAAAGCTCAAGTAAAAAGTCATCCCCTAAATCAGTTTTCACCTTATCTTTAGAAGTTTCTTCTTGCTTATCATTTTCTTTAGAAACAGCAACCTCTTCTAGTGTCTTAGATTCAGGTTGTTCATCGTTTTGACTAGCATCTAATTGATCAAAAAATTCCTCTAGAAAATCTTGTTCACTTTCATTTTCTGATGTTTCCGGTTCAAATTCTACAAGCTCATTGTTTGGTTCTAATTCACTATCAGAAGGTGGAGCTTCTATCTCCTCCTCAGTTATGCTCTTAGGTGGGGATTCATCACTTTCTTCTGGAAGATCTACCTTTTCTTCCCTAGAATCAAATGAATCATCATGACTAAATTCATCTATGTTTTCCCCCTGTTCCAATTGAAAAAGAGCATCCCTTTTATTCAATAAATAACCTACTGCCATTAGAAGAACTAAGATAGCTGGGGCTGCTTGCCATATGGGCATTAATTGAATGGTGAAGGAAAAAAGCGCAGCACATAGTAAAGCTACACCTGCTAATACCATCTTACCGGCTTTATGTAACCCGAACGGAATAAAAAACAGAATTGGCACCAAAAGGATAAAACCAATAACTAACATTAAAAATATCTTCAAAATATCACCCCATTTAGTGATTAAGTAATTTTTCCTATATTTCTATCATTTATCCATGTATTTAACTAAAAAAAGACAAAAATCGACTATAACTTATTGTATAATAAAGTCGACCTATTTGAAAGAAGGTATTGGAATGAAATTCAAATTGGCAAAACTTTTCACCTATAACAAAGGGTTTACATTAATTGAAGTACTATTGTCTATTGTTATTTTTAGTATTTTAACTCTAGGTATGCTAGCACTTTTTTCACAGGCCATGACCTACACTCAAAAAAGTGAAAATGATACTTTAGGAGTATACGCAGCAAGGAATATGTTGAACTTTATGGAACAACAGAGCTTTGAGGAAATTAAAAAAATTTATATAGATCATTTAAAATCTAGAGGGGAAGGGTCTATTACTATTTTGAATAAAGGCATTTGTGAGGATTGGTATAAAGACATGGAAAGTGATGGATACGAACTATGTGATTTAGCTTTCAATCCAACCATAAACAATCGAGAAATTAATGTTTCTGTTGAACTAAAAAAGCATGATGATCAATCACTTCAAGATTTATTAATACCTATTAAGGTATTTGTTCAATGGGATAAAGACAACGAATCGACACTAGAGGGGTTTATTACAAATGAAAAACTTCGTTAAAGATATTCATAATGAAAAAGGTATATCCCTTATAGAAGTTATGACTACTCTTTTAATATCCTCAATAATTTTAGTTGTAGTCTATAATGTCTTTATTATGGGAATTAAGACGTATGAACGCGTTGGAGTTGAGGCTCAATTACGAGATGAAGCTGATTTTATTGTTTCTTCTATTTTGCAAGAACTTTACGATACACCTATTGATTCAGTTAGTAAATGTAAGGATGAAGAAAATTGCCTTGAAATTACACACAATAAATCATATCAATTAGATAGTAAATTCCCAACACTTATTCAGAAGAAATACAATATTGAATCCGAAACCATTACAATTAAATTAGAAAAAAACAATGTTAATATTTCCAAAATCAAAGAAACTGGAAATCTAGAAAAAGAAATTTATAACAGAAATTTACTCAACGATAAACATTCATTACTTTTTTTAAAAAAAATAAATAGTGACAATATCTTAGAAGATGTAAAATCTAAGATTAATGTTCACTGCCAGACAGAGAAAACAATACCTGATTCTCCTTGCAATCAGGGAATCATCCAAATTGTTCTTGAGTTACAGCACAAAAATTTCACAGAGGATAATTTTATTACTGTTGACCCAATTAAATTTGAAAGTGAATTTGGATTTTAAGCGAGGTAAATCAATGAATAGCGAAAAAGGACAAACACTAATTACTGTTCTAATGGTTTCTTTAATTTTCACCGTACTAGGTTTAACGATTGTTGCTGCGTCTATAAATAGTAACCAAAGAACAAACGTTAGAATTGAGGATATTGAGCTAACAGCTGAGGCAAACAAAAAGTTAAATGAGGGGATTGCTGAATTTATTCGAGTGGCTAGTAAAATTGAGTTAAAAGATCATGAACTGTACTCTGGTACTTTTGATTCTAATAACTTCGATTCAATAATCGAAAAATTAGCTGAGCAACACATTAATGTTAAAGATATTTCAAAGAGCGAGGAATATAAAATTCAAACAACTAAATATTTCACACGAATCTTTGAGTTTAGTTATCTTAGTAAAAATGATGACGCAGCATTTGCTAAACAAATCACTCGAAAAGTGTTCTTATCCCCAACACCTAGCTTTTTAAAATATGCCATCGGGTCTGGACCGGATGGCACAATTGATTTATTGGGCGCATCTGAAATAGATGGTGATCTCTTTTCAGGTAGCTTAAACACCAAAAATATAACAACGTTTGTGGATGTTAATGGAATACTTAAAGAAAAAGATACATTATACCCAAGAATTTATGGCAATATTTATCTAAAGAATACCTTTAATGGTTCAGACAGCTTCCCAACCACAATTGACCAATTGAAAGAAGTATTTGATGAGAAATCCAATTTGACTATTACAAAAGACACATCAGAATTCATTGAAGTAGACTTTGAAAACACAATGGCCCAACTATTTAACAAACTGTCTTATGGTTTTACTGACACAATGTTTGAATCTAAAGCTGATGTTCATTCATCATTAGAAAGTTTTCTTAGAAAATGTGCTAATCGAATCCGAACACCTAATATTGATATTGAGCCAACAATATCAGGAACTTGCTCAAACGAAATAGATCTTCTCTACTTTGATTTAGATAAAGGTAATGATTACTTTGACATTTTGGACAACAAAATCAAATCAAGTTCGAAAATACCTAGAACTTATGTTTATGCAAATGCTATAGGTAATTCCCAATTAGAAGAACCATCTACCTCTAACTACCGTCCACTTTATATTAAAGAAGGTAGTCTTAACATGCATGAGGATAGCTGGCTCATCGTTCACGGGGATTTATTTATTATTCCCCAAAATCGTACGATAGAATTAGATGGCAATATTATCGTAACAGGTAATTTGTATATTGAAGGTAATGATGACGAATGGAACAAGTCAGAAGATGATAATATAGAGGTTAATTCGACTATCTATGTCCTTGGTGAAACTGAAATTACCAATACAAATATTAAAGGATTAAACGATAAACAACTTGTTCTAATTTCCAAAGGTGATCTTCAAATTAATCGTATAAATGAATTTAAAAATTTACCAGAAGAGCTTATTGAAGTGGAGAAACTAGATGATTTAAAAGAAACAAAAGGGCTAGGTATACTTGACGCATACTTCTATACTCAAAAAAGGGCTGAGCTTTATGGGGTTGGATCATTATTTTTAATAAAAGGTGGATTATTCGCAAAGGAGCACCTTACTGTCAATGCCATTCGGCAAAATGAAATAAATAAGGAATCTGACAAAGATAATAAAATAGATCTTAATCAAAGTATTGACTCTGTTGCTTATCAAAGAAGATCAGATCAAAAATCCAGATTTCAGGTATTACAAGATTTAACTGTATTAACTGACCAAATAGACTCCTTGCCTAAGACTAATAGCTATCAAATCTACTTAAATGAGCCAATTATTATAAATGTTTCTGATTAACATTATAATCAGTATTTATCAAAAGAGGGAGCCAAAAATTAGCTCCCTCTTTTTTACCATTTACCAAAAGAATCTATGTTGTCACTACCATCAGGATCCTGACTGTCTCCCCTGTCACTAGGATCTTGATCCTCTTCTCCCGAATTACTATTTTTTTTGACAATAACGGTCATTGAATCTTTTATATTCGAATTTTCACTGGAAGTAGCTGTAATATCAGTATACCCAGCAGACTTACCTGTTACATACCATCCGTCACTCTTCTTTAAAATTTGAAGTGTTGTCGATATTGTATCTGAGGAAATAACCTCTTTAATCTCTTTATTAGTTGCATCTGAAGGATTAAAACGAAGATAATCTTCCACTTTAAATCTTTCACCAATATATATTGTTTTCTCCTTAGGAGAAAATTCAATACTCCTTAAAGGGATCCTAACTTCCACTTGATAAGGTATACCGGTCTTAGCTACTTTTCCAGAGTTATAAAGAACATCAAACGAGAAGTTATAAATACCAGCTGAACGAAATGTAAGCGGTAGTTCATAATGTAGAGAAGAATCTCCCTCACTAGGAGGATTTGGATTATAGAGTATATCTCTTAAACTCATGATAACTTCATTATCAGTTACGCTTACTGAATCATTTTCTTGAACAGTTACACCTTCTGGCAAATTAAATCTTATAAATCCATTAGACAGCGATGGATATTCTGCTGAAATACTCGCAGAAATATCTTTGAATATTTCAATAATATCATTGGAAGAGGCTCTTACTGCTTTTCCATTTGACATAGCTGAGAGCTCAGATAAATAACTCATATCTAATTGATTCTGATCACCGAACCCAATTGATAGCATCGTAATCTCATTATCTGCAAGAATCCGAGCTTGTTCACGACCATGTTCTTTAATCTTATCCGGGACACTCGGGTTATTATGAGAATATAGATACGGTCCGTATTGAGAATCAATAACGATACTGTTTATGTTAGAATTTGAATCATAAAGCAAGTTATAGTTTCCACTTAAAAAGTTCCTATTGTCAGAGATAACATACCAGTCATCATTATAAAATACAAACTTTCCGTCTAACATTTTATCTTTGTATTTACTATAACCATATATTCTTTCGTAATCATTATGCTGTATTAATTGATGATAATACCCATGAACATTTCCATATTTAGAAGAGTTCGTTGGTTTTCCATCGGTCATAAAAATGATATATTGATCCCTTTGACCACTGTATTTCCCATTATCTTTTGCATGAATTAACATATCTTTAGCTGCTTTCAATGCATCTGTATAGTTTGTTCCACCTTCAGCAGATGTTTGTCTTGCTTTGTTAGCTACTATATTAGGATTTGAATGAAGTCCATTAATCGTAGAGACATTATTTACATATGTATCGAAAGCCACTATGCCATAACGATCATCAAAGTCTTTTTTCGAATCAAAAAAGATTTCAACACCTTCTTCAACAGCATCCTGTGCTAGTGATAGTTTAGTATTATTCCTGCTTACAGGATCAGCCATTGAACCCGATTTATCAAAAACAATAACAACATCCATGGAATTCCGCTCATTTAACGATGCTGTTCCCCTAGGTAATAAATCAAAGATAACATTCGATGTTACTGAATGACCATTTTCAATTTCCAGTAATTGCTGTCCACCTACTGTCGCGTTAATTGAGAGGCCTTCTGCAGCCGACGCTTGATTAATAGATACAAATGATTGAATAACTAACAGGAGCACTATAAATATGGCTGTAAAATTCTTGTACATGCGTACTAAACCTCCCACGACATTTTCTAATCCAAAAGCATTAGAATAGGTATATAGTTCAATTATACCAGAGAAATTAGTCCAATATAATAGTCTCATATAAAATTTACATAAATACTACAATATTAGACTTTTATTGCGCAGGAAATATTCCCTTGTTTTTTAGTGAGTAATCAGGTCTAGCTAACATAACCTGCCACTCTATTTCGTCCAGCTCGTTTTGCACCTATATACATAGCACGGTCTGCATGACGTATTAAAGATAATGGGTCATCTGCATCATTTGGAGCTGTAGCTACTCCAAAGCTTGCTGTTACCAGAAGAGAATATGTTTGATTTACATTTTGTAGTGTGGTTTCAATAGTAAATGGTGTATCAGCTATATTTTGTCTTAGCTCTTCTGCTAATAGCAAGGTGTCTTCATTTTTATAACTCGGAAGCAGAACAACAAATTCCTCGCCACCATACCTAGCAACTGTTCCTCTTCCCCCAACAGTCTTCACAATTCTATTTGCCAATTCTATTAAGACCTCATTTCCCGCATGATGTCCATATGTATCATTTACTGATTTAAAATGATCTAGGTCTAATAAAATAATAGAAAGGGACTTATCTTCCTGACTGCTAATTAATTCGAATTCTTTCTGAAGTTCATTTTCTATAAATCGATAATTATATAACCCAGTAAGAGGGCAGTGCTCACTTTGTTTTTTTGTAATCTCATAATTTCTAGCATTTTCTATAGCAACACCGAGATATGTTGAAAGTAAGTCAATTAACATTAGCTGAGTTCGATCAAATGCCCTCTTTTTGTTGCTTGCTAAAATAACGATTCCAACCAAATCTTGATTTCTCTTTACAGGTACTCCTATAACACTTTCAACAGACTCCGGAAGCTGTGAATACTCAATATTCTTCCATTGCTTTCGTGAATGAAAAAGAACACTTTCTCTAATACCATACACATATCCAGATATTCCTTTTTTTGATGATTTATTGGTTCCTGGTTTTAGATGTATCATGCCATTTTCAAATTCTCTCACAATTTTCAGCTTATCTTGATCGTACACATCGATAATATAAGCTGCTTCAACCGGAATCATTTTCGTAATTTTCTCAATGAAGATATCAAGTACTTTCATTTTCTCTAACCTTTCAGTTAGCTGATGACCAATTTCACTAGCTTGCTGCAAGTAATGATTGATTTGATTGCTTTTATAGTAAAGAGTCAGAATAATAGATAATGTTAAAAGTGGTATACCTATAAAAAGAATCGATGCAATTCCGACTTCTAAATAAAGAAAATATAAAGCTACTCCAATTGGAAACACGATGATGGAAGTAAGGAATTCCCATAAAAAACTTCTTGTAAGAATTTCAAACCTTTCTTTAAACAGAAGTGATTTAATTGCATTTAATAATAATTGGTTTGAAAGAAAGATCGCTGCTTCGTAAGCAATAATTGCTGATAGAAAATGAGCACTGTATTCAGTTCCTCCATGAGTTCCGCCAACTAAATTGAATACGATCGCACCTATTATTGATATAGAAATAAAGAGTAAGGAGTTAAGAGGTATTCGGTACAGATCTTTTCTACTTATTCGCAGCTTACTTAAAAGTGCAATCAAAGCAACTTGAGTAAAAATAATCTCAACAAACAATCCAAAATAAAGAAAAACTGCTAATGAAACACCTTGAATATAGAACACTGGTGTATCATTAATAATGATCGGCCAGAAAGCAACCAGACACATTAATAAGAGAAAAGAAATAAGATCGAATTCCAGACCTGTTATGGTCGGAGGCGACATTTGATAGGAAATCCATAATAAAAAAGGAAAAGTAATAATCCATATAACCCATAATAAGAGTTGTCCCTTCCTATTCATCCTCTCGCCTCCTTTACAAAATAAGTATATCTTCCTATATTATACTAAATTTATAGAATATTCCCAAAAAAAATTTTATCTTTACTTTAATAATTATAGACCTTTAACATACAAGTTTATCTAACCAAATAGTTACGAACCTCTGAAATAAAATATAATGAACCCGTTATGATAATGATATCATCCTTTTTCCCTTGGTATAATTGGAGCAATTTTTCCAATATTTCCTGCCAAGATTCCGAATAACTCTTCTTCTGATGTTTACACACTGAGTAAAGTTTCTCCGATGCTTCAGCTCTCGGAAAATCAAAAGTCGTAAAATGCATGGTAGCAGCAATACTGCTTAGACGATCAATCATCTCTTTATACTCTTTATCTTTTAATGCACTAAATAAAATATGAACCTGTTTATCGTGGTAATGTCTAGTTACCGTTTCAATTAGACTCTCAATTCCTTCATTATTATGAGCCCCATCAACAATAATAACGGGATTATTATTAACCTGTTCAAACCTTCCCTTCCACATCGCCTTTAAAAGCCCTTTATAAATTTGATCGTCTGATACTGTTAGTTTGTTACGTTCCCGTAAATAATGTAGGGCTGAAACAGCTAATGCTGCGTTTTTTGTTTGATGCTGTCCCCTCATCTGAATTTTAAGGTTTTCCAATGAATAGCCTTCTGTTTCAACTGTAAACATTTCACCTCGCTCATAGGCGGAATGTTCGAGAATGTTAATTTCAGAACCAACACTTAACACCTCAGCATTTAATTGCTTTGCTCTATTCTTTATTACCTGAAGTGCTTCATCTTTTTCTACTGCTGTTAAGATTGGCACATTTTGTTTAATAATTCCTGCTTTTTCAGCAGCAATCTCAGTAATCGTATCACCCAATATATTCATGTGATCATAGCCTACATTCGTTATAATGGATAATAACGGGTTAATAATATTGGTCGAGTCCAATCGGCCTCCTAAGCCTGTTTCCAGTAGCAGAATATCAGGTTGATTCACCTTGCCGAAGTATAGGAACATCATTGTTGTAATAATTTCAAATTCAGTTGGTCCACCGAGCTCTGTTTGTTCAATTTTCTCAACGTATGGTTTTATTTCATTCACGAGATTTAACATATCTTCATCAGATATTGGCTCTCCATTTACACTAATCCGCTCATTAAAAGTTTCAATATAAGGTGATGTAAAAGTACCCACATTATAATTCGCTTCCTTTAGCATGTGTAGCATATAAGAGATTGTTGATCCCTTCCCATTTGTACCGGCAACATGAATGGTAGGAATGTTCTTTTCAGGATGTCCTAGTTCTTTTAAAAGCCATTCCATCCTTTTTAATCCAGGTTTAACTCCAAATTTTAATCGACCATGTATCCAATCCACAGCATCCTCATAACGGTTAAACATTGGTATCCTCCCTATAAAAACCATTTAAAAACTCGGGGGAACTAAAATTAGCACCACCCGAGTTCATCTCTTAGCCCTTTAGTTCTTGAATTCTGGCTAATACAATATCACGTTTTTCTCGATAATCGTTTTCTTTTGCTTTTTCCTCTTCAATAACTTTCTCAGGTGCTTTCTTTAAGAAGCCTTCATTGCCTAATTTCTTTTGAACGCGTTCTACTTCTTTATCAAGCTTTTCACGTTCTTTTTCAAGACGTTTGATTTCTTCTTCAATATTAATTAACCCTTCAATTGGTAAAATAATTTCAGCACCTGTAACAACAGCACTCATAGATTTTTCTGTTGAATCAACTTCTGTTGAGATGCTTAGAGAACTTGTATTACAGAATCTTTCAATATAAGCACGGTTGTTTTCAAGCTGTTTTAATACATCTTGATCTTTTGCTTTTATTCTCATTGGTATTTGCTTGCTCATTGGTGTGTTAACTTCTGCACGAATGTTACGAACAGCACGTATCACTTCAACTAATAACTTCATTTCTGTTGCTGCCGCGCGGTCTGTTAATTGTTCATTAACAGTCGGCCAAGCTGCAACTGTAATGGATTCACCTTTATGAGGAAGTGATTGCCATATTTCTTCTGTAATAAATGGCATAAATGGATGCAACAATCTCATTGTGTGATCAAGTACATACGCAAGAATAGAACGAGTTGTTTTCTTCGCTGCTTCGTCTTCTCCGTATAGAGGAAGCTTCGCCATTTCAATATACCAATCACAGAAATCATCCCAAATGAAATTGTAAAGAAGACGTCCAACTTCACCAAATTCATATTTATCAGCAAGCTTTGTTACATTTTCAATCGTTTCATTTAAACGAGTTAAAATCCATTTATCAGCAACAGATTTTTCACCAGTTAGATCAATTTCTTCATATGTTAAGCCGTCCATATTCATCAACGCAAATCGTGATGCGTTCCAAATTTTATTGGCAAAATTCCAAGTAGATTCAACTTTTTCATAGCTAAAACGTAAATCCTGACCCGGTGAACTTCCTGTTGATAAGAAGAAACGTAATGAATCAGCACCGTATTGATCAATAACTTCCATCGGATCAACACCATTACCAAGTGATTTACTCATTTTACGTCCCTGCTCATCACGCACAAGACCATGGATTAACACATCCTTGAATGGACGTTTACCTGTAAATTCAAGGCCTTGGAAAATCATACGAGATACCCAGAAGAAGATAATGTCATAACCTGTTACAAGTACATCAGTTGGATAGTAACGTTTAAAGTCAGCTGACTCGGTATCCGGCCAACCCATTGTTGAAAACGGCCATAGCGCTGAGCTAAACCATGTATCAAGAACATCATTGTCTTGCTCCCAGTTTTCAATATCAGCTGGTGGCTCCTGGTTTACATAAACCTCTCCAGTTTCTTTATGGTACCAAGCAGGTATTCTATGTCCCCACCAAAGCTGACGAGAGATACACCAATCACGAATATTTTCCATCCAACGTAAGTACGTTTTCTCAAAACGATCTGGAACAAAGTTTACCTTTTCATCATCTTCTTGAAGCTTAATTGCTTCATCAGCAAGTGGCTGCATTTTAACAAACCATTGAGTAGAAAGGTAAGGCTCGACAACCGCACCACTTCGCTCACTATGACCAACTGAATGCATATGCTCTTCAATTTTGAAAAGTACACCTGAATCTTGTAGATCTTTTACAATTTTCTTTCTGCATGCAAAACGGTCTAAGCCTTTATAAGCGCCTGCCTTGTCATTCATTGTGCCATCTTCATTCATAACTAAAATACGTTCAAGGTTATGACGATTTCCAATTTCAAAATCATTAGGATCATGTGCTGGTGTAATTTTTACTGCACCAGAACCGAATTCCATATCAACATAATCATCGCCTACGATTGGAATTTCACGCCCTACGATTGGTAGTACAACATTTTTGCCAATTAAATGTTTATATCTTTCATCTTCCGGATGAACAGCAACAGCTGTATCTCCTAGCATTGTTTCCGGGCGAGTTGTTGCGATTTCAATTGAGCCTGAACCGTCTGCTAATGGGTAACGCATATGGTAGAAGGCACCTTGAACATCCTTATAAATAACTTCAATATCAGATAATGCTGTTTTTGTTTGTGGATCCCAGTTAATAATATACTCTCCACGATAAATTAAGCCTTTATTATAAAGAGTAACGAATACTTCACGAACTGCTTTTGAAAGTCCTTCATCAAGAGTAAATCGTTCACGACTATAATCAAGACCAAGACCTACTTTTGCCCACTGCTCACGAATATGACCAGCATATTCTTCTTTCCATTTCCAAGTTTCTTCAATGAACTTTTCTCTTCCTAAATCATATCTGGACTTTCCTTCTTCTTTTAACTTTGCTTCTACCTTTGCTTGTGTAGCAATCCCAGCGTGGTCCATACCTGGAAGCCATAACACATCAAAGCCTTGCATTCTTTTCATACGCGTTACAATGTCTTGCAATGTTGTATCCCAAGCATGACCTAGGTGCAGCTTTCCTGTTACGTTAGGTGGTGGGATCACAATTGTATAAGGTTGTTTCTTTTCGTCACCAGTTGCCTCAAAGTACTTTCCTTCAAGCCAAAAAGAATAGCGGTTTTTTTCAATTGCATTTGGATCATATTTTGTTGGTAATGAAACTTGTTGTTCATTGTTTTCCATTAGATTTCCTCCTAAGTTTTCTTTTTACATTTTTTATGTACATGTGAAAGATTACTTGGTACCATTTCACATATTTTCCAGTTTTAAAAATAAAAAACTCCTTCCATCCATAAAAGGACGAAAGGAGAATATTTCGCGGTACCACCTTTTTTTATAGACAGTATAAAAATATTTACTAAACAGTCTACACACTCATCAACTTAACGGCTTTCAACCGGCTTCTCCTACTATATTTTTTCAAAGAAGCAACTCCTGGGCGACCTTCCAATGCCTCTACTTAAGAAATCTTCCAGCAATGATTTCTCTCTCTGTAAAGTGATGACGATTGTACTCTTCCCATTCAACGTTTCATCATATGTACTTTTTCTTTAACAACTTATTCTATATTACTAAACAATCCTTTTTTTCGTCAATATTTTCCCCATATTTCTTCCCTTTCATACAGGCACCTATCACAGAATCTTGGCATATTTTACATTAAGTGGTCCTTTGCACGAACAATTCTTTATTTTTAAACACATAATATGAGCTATTTCTGAAATTGTGAGTAGTTTTATAGAAAAGCTTAAACGAGGAGGAGTTGTCATATGAAGAGGCGGTATAGCCCTTACACACTCCCGCCATGGCTTAGACAAATTCGGGCGGTCGGCGTACAGATTATCATTCCTTTAACCATCTTCCAGGGCATTCGAACTGTTTTCTTTCCTACAACATTTGATGTTCTTTTGCTCGGTATTTTAATTGGCTTAGCTATTGCACTCCGTTATGATTGGATTTAACAGTAAAAAAGGAATCGGAATTGTCCGATTCCTTTTCATTTCTAAGATTCAGTTTGTGCCTCTGCTGCTTCTGCTTCCATTTTCTTTCTGTTTTCTATTTCGGAAACCTTCATGACAAAGTACTCAATATTTTTAAATTGCCAATAAGCTCTTACAAGCTGTTTATTTGCTTCTAACTCAGAGCTCTTTTTCCCCTTTTTTGAATAGTTTTTAATGAAACGACATAGTCGCTCTGGATAAGCCAAATAACCAATAAATAAAAGCATTTCCTCTTCTGTAAATGGGTAGTCTTTTTGATAGGAATAAAACCAATTCACAACATCATCACTTTGAATTGGATAAGTTTTCGCCGTTCGATTCAAAAATAATAAAAAATCATCAATTGGACTTGAATATGACGATTTCTCAAAGTTTGATAAATAACCATTTCCATCATCATCATATAAGAAGTGGCGCGCAGATACTTTTCCATGCGTTAACACTACTCTTGAAGACTTTTGATCTGTCATTTTCTCATACCACTCATCAAGCTTTTTACGGGAAAATTCAATAGCTCTTGACACCTCAGTATAGTAAGTAACGGCTTGCAACTCAAATGGAGATAAATAAATCTTTTTCTCACATTCTTCAACAAAGGTTTCAATACGTGCTTTTTCTTCATCCAATTTATTCGTTAGTTTTTCATAATGATTTGTTGCCTCTTGACCATCAAGAGATATTTTCTTTTCTGTTCGTTTGTGAAGGTTTGCTACCTCTTTAAATAGAAGTTGATGACGAGCATCACGTTCTTCTTCTTGTTCATTCACAAGCCATGGCATTAAGTAATAGTACTCCCCATTATATTGAGAAATAAGCTGCTGCTGTTTATTTCTTAAAAGTGGAACATAATTCGAATATTTTTGTTCATTTAAGATTCGAATAGAATCAACAAAATATGGATTAAATTCACTTGATAATTTCTTTAATACATAAGGACCGGTATCTGTATATACCTTAATTGTTTTCTTGGTGATTTCCTCTGTATATTCCGGGTATAAATCGTAATTTTGTAGCAAAAGCCTTAGTTCGCTTAGCTGCATCGACATAGATCCTATCACCTCTACTCCTTAGAAAGAAAATTGAAAAAAACAGCCGAGGAAAAAGATGCCCCATGCTGTTCTTTGTCTTTCAAATAAATAATAGATTTTATTTACTTGTTGAGTATGCAGGGATATAAAGAATTTGTCCTTCATATACATCTTGATCTGCATGAAACTCATTTACACGTAAAATTTGTTGAATGGAAATTTCATATTTCTCACTAATTAGTTCAAGTGTATCTCCTTGTTGAACAATACACATTTTCACTCTGGAGAAATCTTCTTCTTCGTCTCTTGCAAATAAACTTGTTAAGTAATGGGCATCCTTTGTTTCTCCCTCTTCACGACCAACTTCATCTTTCTTTTGTAAATCTTCATCTACATTTGTCGGCTCTTCTTCGGTTTTAGAGAAAAAGGAGTATTGTACTTCTTGAGGTTCAGGAGTTGGTTCTTCTCTTCTTACTTCCACAACAAATGGATCGTAAACCTCTTCTTCAGTTTGTCCTTGCGGCTCAACATTAACTTCTTCATCAACAGCCGGTTCAGGCTCTACAATTTCTTTTTCATATTCAACAGGAGACGCTTCAACCACTTCTTCTTCTACTTCCTCCTCACGCTCTTCAACTACTTCCTGTTCTTTCGTGACAGAGAAGGAAGGTGATAATTTGTCCACGTCTTCTTCATCTAACTTTCTTTCCTCATAGAAAGAAGAAAAAGGTGAAGGTGTAGGCTCTATGCTTGAAACAGGCTCGGGATTATTATGTTCAGCAGTGTTTTGTTCTTCACGGAAAAGAGCTTCAAATGCTTCTTCCTTAGGTTCTTCTGTAGGTCTCTCTTCTTCTTCCACTGTCTCTCCATTCGAAATTCCGCTTATAGATAAATCAGCTATTAATTTTAAGCAAGCATGTTCAGGTAAATCATAATCAAAGGATTCGATCGAAACATACACCTCGTCTAGCTGTTGAATTCGATTTCTAGGAATCGTAATATCAACAGGAAAACGATGATTTAAGACGCTCACACCATCTTCACGTGTATCGACCTCATTTACATAACGTACATTTGCGTATTCGAACGTTTCCTCTTCAGAACTTTCCGTTTCTATTTTATATTCCCCAGTAAGCTGCAGGGCACCACGAATGGAAATGTACTGATCATGTTCATGAATTGCAATATCCGGATCTAAAGAAATAGATAAAAGTTCAGATACTTCCTGTCCTTTTTGAAACCAAACAGATTCTTCTACTGAGAAACGTAGTTGTTGTTGTGACAAAAATATTTCCTCCTTTCAAATAGCCTAGCAAAATAACTATGACATTACAGATGTATGTGTGAAAGAAGGAAATTATGATGATATTTTAAAAAACATAAAAAATCCACCACAACTTGTGATGGATTTAATTTAATCAAAATTATTTTTTCAAATCTGCAAATGCCTTCTTTGCAGCATCTATTGTATGATCAATGTCCGCGTCTGTGTGTGCTGTTGATAGGAATAAGCCTTCAAATTGTGATGGAGGAAGGAATACTCCTTGATTTGCCATGCTTCGATAGTAGCTTGCAAAGAAATCAAGATTTGACGTTTTCGCTTTTTCGTAATTTGTTACATTTTCATTAGTGAAGAAGAAGCCAATCATAGAGCCGGCACGATTGATTGTATGCGGAATTTCATACTCATTAGCAGCAGCTGACAGACCTTCCTCAAGACGATCTGCTTTACGCTTAAATTCCTCATAAGAATCTCTTGTTAACTGTTTTAATGTTTCATATCCCGCTGTCATCGCGAGTGGGTTTCCTGATAAAGTTCCTGCTTGATAAATTGGTCCACTTGGAGCAATTTGCTTCATAATTTCCGCTTTACCACCATAAGCTCCTACAGGTAAACCTCCACCAATTACCTTGCCAAGGCATGTTAAATCAGGTGTAACACCGTAATAGTCTTGAGCACAGCCATAATCTACACGGAACCCTGTCATAACCTCATCAAAGATTAATAAGGCACCATATTGTTCTGTCATTGCTCGTAACCCCTCAAGGAAACCTGGTTGAGGTGGAACAACTCCCATGTTCCCTGCTACAGGTTCTACAATGATCCCTGCAATGTCTTCTCCAAATTGTTCAAATGCATATTGAATGCTTTCTAAATCATTGTATGGAACAGTAATCGTATTTTTCGCAATTCCTTCAGGTACACCAGGACTATCTGGTAATCCTAACGTTGCAACTCCTGATCCTGCTTTAATTAGTAAAGAATCACCATGACCATGGTAGCAGCCCTCAAACTTAATGATTTTATTTCGTCCAGTATAGCCCCTTGCTAATCGTAATGCACTCATCGTTGCTTCTGTCCCTGAGCTTACCATACGGACGATTTCAATCGAAGGTACACGATCTATTACAAGCTTTGCAAGTTCGTTTTCAATCAGGGTAGGAGCACCAAAGCTTGTACCTGACTCAACAACTTTTTTAATGGCTTCAACTACAGTATCGTTCGAATGACCATGAATAAGCGGTCCCCAAGAAAGAACATAGTCAATATATTCATTTCCATCGATATCATAGATTTTTGAGCCTTTTCCTCGTTCCATGAATATAGGATTCATTCCAACAGATTTAAATGCTCTTACAGGACTATTAACACCACCGGGCATTAATGATTGAGCTTCTTGAAATGCACTTTCGCTTTTTTGATAGCTATTCATTTTCATTCCTCTTCCTTCCTCTTGTAAAGTAAAAGGCTTTCCCTTATTGATCTTCCCTTATCCACCGTGCTGCGTCTTTTGCAAAGTATGTAATAATTAAATCAACACCTGCACGTTTCATTCCGACTAACATTTCCATCACCAATGCTTTTTCATCAACCCATCCATTTTGTGCAGCTGCTTTAATCATAGAATACTCACCGCTAACATTATAAGCAACAATAGGAACGTTGAATTGATTTTTCACATCACGGATAATATCTAAATAAGATAATGCCGGTTTTACAATTAAAAAGTCCGCACCCTCTTCTAAATCGGACTGAGCTTCTCTTAATGCTTCATCACGATTAGCAGGATCCATTTGATATGTTTTTCGATCACCAAATTGTGGTGTGCTGTGTGCAGCATCACGGAACGGCCCGTAAAAAGCACTTGCATATTTAACTGCATAAGACATAACCGGAATATGTTCAAAGCCAGCTTCATCTAACCCATGTCTGATTGCAGCTACAAAGCCATCCATCATGTTTGAAGGAGCGATAATATCGGCACCTGCTTTTGCTTGACTGATAGCGGTACGTGCAAGCAAATCAAGGGTAGGGTCGTTTAATACTTGTCCATTTTCAACAATTCCACAATGTCCATGATCTGTATATTGACATAGACATGTATCCGCAACAACAACTAATTCAGGGAAGGATTCTTTTACCTGTCTAGTTGCACGTTGAACAATGCCATTATCATGATAAGCTTGAGTTCCTACATCGTCCTTTTCATCAGGAACACCAAATAAGATAACAGACTTAACCCCTAACGAAACAACCTCTTCAATTTCTTGATTCAAAAGATCTAAAGACAAGTGATAAACACCTGGCATTGATGGAACTTCGTTTTTCTTATTATCCCCTTCTACAACGAAAATTGGATAAATAAAGTCCTCTGGGCGAAGATGTGTTTCCCTCACCATTGCTCTTAGGTTATTGCTGTTACGTAAACGGCGGTGTCTTGTAAATTGAATATTCATTGATTATCCTCCCGGTTTTGTTCTAATTCAACCATTAACTTCACCATGTCATCAATTGTATAGGAAACAGGCATAACACCTATAAATCCATATTCTTTTAACGTTTTATTCGTAATTGGGCCGATACATATGAAGGTAACTTTACTCAAATGCTCCATGAGTTCTGATTTATGTAGTACTTTCATAAAGCTGTCAACAGTAGATGAGCTTGTAAAGGTTATGTAATCTAGCTGATCTTCTTTGAGATATGAAATAAGCTTAGCAGCTTCTCTTTTATTATGTATTGTTTCATAGACAATTAAATCTTCTGTGTTAAAACCTTGTTTTTTTAATTCTGTTATCAAAACTGGTCTTGATAGATTTCCTCTAATCACAAGGATTTTTGAAGATTTAGAAAGGTTTTCCCCTATGCTTTCTGCCAGCTTTTCAGCCACAAATTCTTCAGGTATAACAGAAACATTGAGATTTAGTTTCTCCATTTGCTTACTCGTTTTTCTTCCAACAGAAGCGGCAATCATATGCTGTAATGCTTCATAAGGAATTCCAAATCGATCTAAGAACTCTTTAAAGTAAATAACACCATTTGCACTCGTAAACACAATGCAATCAAATTCATGTAATCTTGTAAGCGTTTGTTGAATAATAGATTCATTTGATTTTTTAGGTCTTATTTCTAGAAGCGGAGCGGATATCCCGACTCCGCCTTCTTCTTCAATTTTTTGAATAAATTCTTCTACTTGAGACTTTGCTCTAGTTATTAAAACCCGTTTCCCTTGTAAAGGACGGATCTCCCCCATTATTGATCTAACTCCTCTTTTACCCGGTCGATTAGGGCTTTAGCTCCTTGATTTGTTAATGTTTCTGCGACTTTACTCCCTAATGCTACTGGATCTGTTCCTGTAACCGTTTGTTTATACACTTCTTTCCCGTCAGGTGAGGCAATAAGACCTGTAAATTCAATTTCTTCCTTTTCATTTACTGTTGCAAATCCAGCAATAGGTACTTGGCATCCACCCTCCATTTTAGTAAGGAAGGTCCTCTCAGCAGTAACAGCTAATTTCGTAGACAAATCAGTGAATTTTGTAAAAAGATCTAACAATTCTAGATCATCCGCGCGACATTCAATTGCTAAAGCACCTTGCCCTACTGCTGGTAGGCAAATTTCCGGTTCTAAGAATTCAGTAACAACTTCTTGACTCCAGCCCATGCGTGCCAAGCCTGCTGCAGCTAGAATAATTGCATCATAATCCTCTGTTTTCAGCTTCTCTAAGCGAGTATCTATGTTTCCTCTAATCCATTTAATTTCGAGGTCAGGTCTTTCAATTAAAAGCTGCGCACTTCGTCTCAAGCTGCTTGTTCCGACAATTGCTCCACTTGGTAAATCTGAAAGCTTTTTATGGTCTTTAGAGATAAGAACATCTCGGTGATCCTCACGGTTTGGAATGCATCCTATCGTTAAACCCTCCGGTAAAATCCCAGGCATATCCTTCATACTATGAACAGCCATATCAATTTCACCGTTCATCATTGCTTGCTCGATTTCTTTTACGAACAAGCCTTTTCCTCCAACTTTTGATAAAGTTACATCTAAAATTTGATCACCTTTTGTCACAATTTCCTTGATTTCAAATTCAAACGGTAAACCAAAAGATTTTAACTGATTAATTACCCAATTTGTTTGTGTTAATGCTAATTTACTACGTCTAGATCCAACAACTATTTTTCGCATATGCTCCTCCTACTATGTCTAAAAGCAACCAATCATGAATCCCAAAAATGAAACCTTGATAGACTACCAAACAAGAAAAAGTTAATTAATAAAACTAAAAACGATGCTATGTTTAAAAGAGCAACAGACCTGCCCTGTAATTCTTTCACAATTCTTATATAAAGATAGATCCCATACGTCACTAACACCATAAATGACCCTAGCACTTTCGCATCATACCATTGAAAATGAGCTACTTTAATATAGGCCCAAATAACCCCTAAAATTAAACTTAATAACAGCATAGGTACGCCGATAACATTTAATACATATGACATATGGTCGAGTTTTGAAAGATCTTCTAATCGAAGAAGGCGCTTTCCCCACTTTTTCTTTTTGAGTAAATTATATTGAATGGTATAAAGGATCGAAAACACAAACGATAGTGAAAACGCCCCATAAGAAAGTATAGCCATCGTAATATGAATTAATAGCAGTTCCGAGACAAGCTGACTTGATACAGCAGCCGACTCGTATTGAGCTGGGGCAAAAGTATGTATGGCCATCATGATAAAGCCTATTACGTTTGTGAAAAAAATAATAAATTCCGCTTTAAGGAAACGGTTTAAAACAAGTGACAATGTGACTAACACCCATGTATAAAAATAAAGCCCTTCAAACACATTTAAAACAGGAAATCTACCTGTTTCAAACATACGAACAAATAAAAAAATTGTTTGTAATAGCCAAACAATAGAAAGTAACCAGAAGGCAGCTCGATTCGCCTTCCGGTTATTATTAAGAAAATCTATAAAATATAAGAGTACACAAATAGCATAAAGTATTATGGTTAATTCATTAATTCTGCTTAAGCTCATCTCCATAATGAAAGGTCCTTTCACTTACGATTGAAGTGAAGCACGATAAATCGGATCGTTTGCATGAACAGTTTGTTTATCTGATTTATCCATTTTCATTTGCTCTTCAACAGCTTCTTCGATATTAAAGATTTTCATAAATAAATCCAATGATTCCTGTGCATTAGCCTCTGCAGATAACTCTTTTACCTTTACAATCGGATCTTTAAGCAATTGATTAATAATGCTTTTTGTATGCTTACTTAAAACTTTTCTTTCACGTTCAGTTAAGTTAGGCATTTTTCGCTCGATACTTTCCATCGTTTCAGCTTGAATATTTAAAGCTTTTTGACGAAGTGCTGAAATAACAGGTACAACCCCAAGCGTATTAATCCATTGTTTAAATTGAACAATCTCCGCTTCGATCATCAGTTCAATCTTTTCCGCTGCAACTTTACGCTCTTGTAAGTTTGCTTCAACAATCCCTTGTAAATCATCAATATCATAAAGAAATACACTATCTAAATCCGCAAGCTTAGGATCTAAATCACGTGGCACAGCAATATCGACCATAAATAATGGGCGACCTTTTCTCATTTTTTCCACATGTGTCATCATTTCTTTAGTAATAACAAAATCTTTAGCACCAGTTGAACTAATAAGAATATCCGCTTCCACTAATCCACACTGAAGTTCGTTTATTCCTTTTGCCTTTCCATTAAAACGATTAGCAAGCTCTTCAGCCTTCTGCAACGTTCTATTCATAACAGTAACTTTACCTACACCACTGCCATGCAGATTTTGCACAGCTAATTCCCCCATCTTACCCGCACCTAAAATGAGTACGTGCTTAGAACGAAGGTCACCAAAGATTTTCTTAGCAAGTTCAACTGCTGCATAACTAACTGAAACAGCATTTGCTCCAATATCAGTTTCTGAATGTGAACGTTTAGCCAATGAGATTACTTGCTTAAACAGCTGATTGAATACTGTTCCTGTTGTGTTGTTTTCCTGGGCATGTAAAAAGCTAGTACGAACCTGTCCCAGAATTTGAGTTTCACCCAAAATCATAGAATCCAATCCGCATGCTACTCTACATAAATGCTCTAATGCACCATCTTGTTCAAAAATAGTTAAATACGGTGAAATCTCTTCTTTCTCTAGTCCGAACCAATCTGCCAAGAATGCTTTAATATAATAACGTCCGGTATGAAGTTGATCTACTACAGCATATATTTCTGTACGGTTGCAGGTAGATACAATGACATTTTCAAGTATGCTTTTTTGTTCTTTTAACTGTTTCATCGCATCTGTTAGCTCTTGAGGTTGAAACGAGAGCTTTTCGCGAATTTCAACAGGGGCTGTTTTATAATTTAAGCCGACAACAAGTATATGCATTTTCTTATACACCCCCATGTACAAGGATCTCTACTTCTAGTATATCACGATTGATTTTTTTCTCTTCTAAAAAATGTGAACAGTCTTTGAAACTATATGTTATGATAAAATATGTTTATTATTTCACTGATTCACACCATTTTCAACTTATTAATGGTCGTGTGTATTTGTTCACAAAAAACACTGTTTTTTCTATAAGAAATTCTACATTCTCTGACATCATTCTCATACTATTCACTCTGTACAATAACAAAAATCACGAAGTTAATCAAGCTATTGATTTGGACAAGGAAACATATCAATTAAATTCTCCGACCACAACGGACAGGTTTTCCTTATATACTATTCATGCAAGAGGTGGACAATGAAAAAAATTACATTATTACCAACAATGCTACTATTAGGAATTGGCATTTTTTATTCTATCCAAAAATTAAATATTCATTTATTTGAAGGACAAAACAGTTGGCCTTTTTTATTAATATTACTTGGACTTACGTTTTTAGTTAGTGGTCATTTTGAACAAGATGCGTCAGCCATTTTACCAGGAATCATTTTAGCAGGCCTTGGTATCCATTTTCACTTTGCTAGCAAGATTGCTTCTTGGCCTGATTATCCTGCTGCTTTTTTATTCATCTTGTCTCTTGGGATGATTTTAACTGCTACAAAAACTAAAACCGGTTATCAGCAAGGTCTTATTATATTAGCTATAGGCTTATTTCTACACTTTTTCCATAAAATTATTCAATCCCTAACGATCATCGAAAACGGTGTAGACTTTATTGAAACTTACTGGCCACTACTTTTTATTGTTATTGGTGCTTTATTGTTAGTGCTGCGGAGAAGGAGATAGGGTGCCTGTCACTTCTCACATTTTGTTGAAATATGTCGATGTTGATAACACCAAAAGACTCTGGTATATTTCCATAACCGGTTCGGTTTTGGCATACAATAACTAAAAAAGCGCACCAATTCGCAGTCTTATTCGCAAGTGAATAAGACTGCTTCTTTTTTGTTGATATATATGAAGTTTAATGAAATGGAATGAACGGTAAAATACGCCTTGAATTTCCAAACCCTTTTAACATAATGACATAATTTGTGTGAACATGAAAATTCGCAAGCTCATTGTTATTCCAATTGTTGTGCTATAAATGATCTTTAACTACCATTAATTGAGTAACAGATCATTTAAATACACGGAGCTTTTCCGGTTATACTGAAGAATGGAACTCAGTTAAGGGATATAAACGGAGTTTTTCCGGTTAAGTAAAGTAAAATGGCCCATTTCCAGCTTTTTTGATTAATTAGACGGAAACTTTCCGTTTATTTAATCTATTTCGCGTGCTATTTCCTCATTAAAAGGAATTTCTCCGCTTAATTGCTGCCAATTCTTGAAGATAATGGGTGATATGAAAAATGCTTGGAGCATAATATGCCTCCAAGCATTTTTCTTTGCTGATTTACTTGTAAATTGCTTTTAATCCTAGTGCGAGTTTCTATACCAAAAACAATGTTAATCCGGAATTTGTACTTCAAAACCGAACCTGGTAATTTTTCCACGTGACTCACTTTTATGCACTATACATAAATATAAACCAAACTTTATGACGTATAATGAAGGATCGTTTTCCAAGCTTCATCTTTACCTAAGCCGGTTTCCGATGAAAAAATAACTAATGGGTCGGTTTTTTCAATTTCTAGGGCATCTTTTATCACCTTAGCATGCTTTTGCCACTTACCCTTAGGAATTTTATCTGCTTTGGTCGTCACAACGATTGTTGGGATGTCATAATGCTTTAGGAAGTTATACATCAGCACATCATCACTTGTTGGAGGATGTCTAAGATCAATTAAAAGGATAACAGCACGCAACTGTTCACGAGAAGTGATATAGGTTTCAATCATTTTCCCCCATGCTTCACGCTCCTTTTTACTAACCTTGGCATATCCATATCCAGGCACATCAACAAAGTGTAGCATTTCATTAATGATATAAAAATTTAATGTTTGTGTTTTCCCTGGTTTTGATGAAATTCGGGCTAATCCTTTTCTACCTAGCAATTTATTAATAAAGGATGATTTACCAACATTAGAACGACCTGCTAATGCTACTTCCGGTAAATCTCCTTCTGGATATTGAGCAGGCTTAACTGCGCTTATAACGATTTCTGAACTTGTTACTTTCATTATTTCTCCTCTGTTAACGCATGTTTTAACACTTCATCTAAATGTGAAACTAAGACAAACGTAAGTTCATTTCGAACACTATCTGGAATATCATCCAAATCCTTTTCATTGTCTTTTGGTGCAATAATCTTAGTCAAACCAGCACGATGAGCACTCAATGTTTTCTCTTTCAAGCCACCAATTGGAAGTACTCTACCACGTAAAGTGATTTCTCCTGTCATTCCAACTTCTTTTCTTACGGCTCTACCTGTTAATGCTGAAATTAACGCTGTAGCCATTGTTATACCTGCTGATGGACCATCTTTAGGTACAGCACCTTCAGGAACATGGATATGAATATCATTCTTTTCATGAAAATCACGTTCAATGTTCAGCTCTTCAGCACGCGAGCGAATATAGCTAAATGCCGCCTGAGCAGATTCTTTCATAACATCGCCAAGCTTCCCGGTTAAAATCAGCTTTCCTTTACCAGGCGTTACTGATACTTCAATCGATAGGGTATCGCCGCCAACTGTTGTATAAGCTAAACCAGTTGCAACACCAATCTGATCCTCAAGTTCCGCTTGTCCATATCTAAAGCGTTTTTTCCCAAGAAATTCTTCAATATTTTTGTCCGTAATAATGATCTTCTTCCGCTCTTCTTTTACAATCATTTTAGCAGCTTTACGACACACTCCTGCTAACTGGCGCTCTAGCCCACGAACCCCGGCTTCTCTTGTATAATAGCGAATGATGCTTTGAATTCCATCTTCACGGATTTGCAGATGTGATTTTTTAAGTCCATGTTCTTGTAATTGCTTTGGTAGTAGATGATCTTTAGCAATATGAATTTTCTCCAGTTCCGTGTAACCAGCTATATTAATAATTTCCATACGATCGCGCAATGGTCCTGGAATTGTAGCAAGGTTATTAGCTGTTGCAATAAACATAACTTTCGATAAATCATATGTTTCTTCAATATAGTGATCACTAAAGTTATGATTTTGCTCAGGATCTAACACTTCCAGTAAAGCTGCAGAAGGATCTCCTCTAAAATCACTGGACATTTTATCGATTTCATCTAAAAGGAACACAGGATTAATTGTTCCGGCCTTCTTCATACCTTGAATAATTCTTCCAGGCATTGCACCAACATATGTACGTCGATGTCCACGAATTTCGGATTCGTCTCTTACTCCACCAAGTGATATTCTAACGAAATTTCGATTTAACGATTTAGCTACTGAACGAGCTAATGATGTTTTCCCAACTCCCGGAGGTCCTGCAAGGCATAAAATTGGCCCTTTTAATGAATTGGTCAATTGTTGTACCGCTAAATACTCAATTACACGCTCTTTAACCTTTTCAAGGCCATAGTGTTCTTCGTCTAAGATTTCCTCAGCAACATTCACATCTAAACGATCGTCAGTTGCTTTTGACCATGGTAGAGACAGGAGCCACTCAATGTAATTTCGAATAACGCCACTCTCGGCTGAACTTGAAGGAACTTTTTCATAGCGGTCCAGTTCTTTTAAAGCCACTGCTTTTATATGTTCTGGCATTCCCACTTCTTCAATTCGTTCCTTCATCGTTGAAACCTCTCCAAGCTTGCCTTCTTTTTCACCAAGCTCTTTTTGGATGGCTTTCATCTGTTCGCGTAAATAATATTCTTTTTGCGTACGCTCCATGGACTTTTTAACTCGTTGGCCAATCTTTTTCTCCAGCTGAAGTACTTCTTTTTCATTGTGGATAATGGAAATCACTTTGTTCAATCGTTCTGTCACATCAAGGGTTTCCAATATCTCTTGTTTTTCCTTTAATTTTAAAGGAAGATGCGAAGCAATAATATCAGCCATTCGTCCTGGCTCATTAATGTCAGAAACAGTTGCATATGTTTCAGCAGACACTTTTTTAGAAAGCTTTATGTATTGCTCAAAATATTCTAACATTGTTCGCATTAAAGCTTCTTCTTCTACACTTTTCTCTTCAGGGTCTTTATAAATAGAAACTTCAACAGAATAGTATTCATCCTCATCAACAAAACGTTGAATCTTACCTCGCTCTATTCCTTCAACGAGGACGCGGATTGTACCGTTTGGTAATTTCAACATTTGTTTAATTTTAGTCAATGTTCCTATTTCATAAATATCTTCTTTGTCTGGCTCATCTATCGAAATCTCTTTTTGTGTCGTTAAAAAGATAATATGATCTTCCATCATAGCCTTTTCTAACGCCTGAACAGATTTTTCTCTTCCTACATCAAGGTGCAGTACCATTGTTGGATATACTAACAAACCTCTTAGTGGTAGGAGGGGGACAATTTGATTATTTGATTTCGCCATGCGTTTACACCTCCATGACATGATAATTCATTCTTGTTCAATTCTATCTTATTCTTTTTCAAGTGTCTAATTAAACTACTTTAGTCAATAGGTAGTATACCCCAATACGATAAGTTGAAAAAGGAAATTCCGGAATTCTCATTAAGATAAAATTGGAAATGACAAGAGTTGACCGAAGCTTAAAAAAGGAAAGAGATCTTCTTTATTGTAAAGGAGATCTCTTTAAGATTAACTCTTTTATACAGATTCTTGATGTGGAAATGAAGTTGAATCTTCGTGTTGCAATGGCTTTTCAGTTGGTGGATCAACAAGTGCTATATCAAAGACTTCTTGAAGATTTGTTACCGGTATAATCGTTATCCCATCAATTTCTTTTAGAATGGATTGCATGTTTTCTTTTGGAATAATGACTATATCTGCACCAGCCTTTTTTGCCGCCTTTATTTTCGGAATAACTCCGCCTATAGGCTTTACATTTCCATGAATGCTAATTTCTCCAGTCATGGCCACTTTATTGCTAATGGCAATCTTATGAATAGCTGAGAAAATTCCTGTGGCCATTGCAATTCCTGCTGATGGGCCATCAATTGGTGTACCACCTGGAAAATTCACATGAATATCATAATCATCTGCTTGTATGCCCATAGAACGTAGAACAGTAATAACATTCTCGATCGAGCCTTTTGCCATACTTTTTCTACGAATGGATTTAGATCGATCACCAATACTTTCCTCTTCCACAATTCCTGTTATATTAATGGTGCCCTTATCTTTTTGAGAAGGAATGACGGTGACTTCAATTTCTAACAATGCCCCTGTATTAGGACCATGAACGGCAAGCCCATTTACTAAACCGACTCTTGAGTTATCTTCAATTTTCTTTTCAAATCTTGGGCTTAACTGACTTGAATTAATAACCCATTCGATATCTTCAACAGTAATTTCTTTCCTGTCTTCTGACATTGCCATACCTGTAGCAATTTGCATAAGATTTACAACTTCACGGCCATTTCTAACATAGGAAGTTAAGAGATCAATTCCCTTGTCGCTTACTTCCATTTCTACTTTATCTGCTGCTTTTTTCGCCACAACTGCCAGTTCTTCCTGTTCCAAATCTCTAAAAAATACTTCAAGACATCTAGAACGAATGGCTGGTGGTATTTCATTAGGTGTTCTTGTTGTAGCTCCTATTAACCTAAAATCAGCTGGTAGACCATTTTTAAAAATATCATGGATATGTGTTGGTATTTGTGTATTTTCTTCATTATAATAAGCGCTTTCTAAAAATACTTTACGATCTTCAAGTACTTTTAATAACTTATTCATCTGAATAGGGTGAAGTTCACCGATTTCATCGATAAATAAAACGCCCCCATGAGCATGAGATACAGCTCCTTGCTTAGGCTGAGGAATTCCAGCTTGCCCCATTGCTCCAGCACCTTGATAAATTGGATCATGAACAGATCCAATGAGAGGATCAGCAATCCCTCTTTCATCAAATCTTGCTGTTGTAGCATCTAATTCTACAAATACAGCATTTTCTTTAAATGGTGATCTTTTATTTCTCTTAGCTTCTTCTAAAACGAGTCTAGCAGCCGCTGTCTTCCCTACACCTGGTGGTCCATATACAATGACATGTTGAGGGTTTGAACCGCATAGCGCAGCACGTAACGAACGAATACCATCCTCTTGTCCTACTATATCATTAAAACTTTTTGGGCGTACCTTTTCTGCAAGAGGTTCGGTTAACCGAATAGCTCTCATTTTTCTTAATTGTTCCATTTCTTTCTTTGATTCTCTGTCAATTGATATCTTTTGAGTACGTTGACTCTTTAATAAATTCCAAAAATACATTCCAATAATAATCCCAAAAAACAGCTGAATAAACAGCGCGATACTCGTCCAACTCATTGGCGTCCCTCCTGCAAAGATGTCTTGTTACCGCTACGGTGAAAAGTAAACGAAGCATAATACTTTGTTAAAAGTAACTCTTCGAGAGGTTAGTAAAAGCTTGTTTTGCCCCATAAAAAGATTTCCACATCTATGTATGAAATGTTCGTTAATCTAAAGGGACAAAAGGCGACTTTCGTTTTTGCCTAGGAAAGGCAAAATTAAAATGGATAAACCTTGTAAGAAGCGGTTATTTATAGCTAGTATCTCCTAGCTTTAGCAGGAATAAACATGATTTCAATACAAGTATTTACAGGAGGTGGATTGGAAAAGGCATCAAAAAAAGGAAGCTGGTTAAACCAACTTCCTTTTAAAAGATTATGTTATGCAGATGTTTTTTTATCCTCTTGAATAACTGTACCATCGCTAAGTACAAGTTTAGGTGGTGTTTCCCCTAAAACTGTTTCAGCAGTAATAATGGCTTTAACGATGTCCTCACGAGATGGTAAATCGAACATCATATCAAGCATGATGCCCTCGATTATGGAACGAAGACCACGTGCACCAGTTTTTCTTTCAATTGCTTTTTTAGCAATTTCAAGAAGAGCTCCATCTTCAAACTCAAGTTCAACACCATCTAAATCAAGCATTTTTTGATATTGTTTAACAAGAGCATTTTTAGGTTTTGTTAAGATCTCAACTAATGCTTCTTCATCTAACGGCTCTAAGCTTGCAATGACAGGCAAACGACCGATAAACTCTGGAATCAATCCAAACTTCAATAAATCTTCAGGTAAAACCTGTGAAAGAAGAGCTTTTTTATCAAGATCAGCATTTTTATTATCTGAACCAAATCCAATTACTTTTCGTCCTAGACGACGTTTAATAATTTGTTCGATTCCATCAAATGCTCCTCCACAAATGAAGAGAATGTTTGTTGTATCAATTTGAATAAATTCTTGATGAGGATGCTTTCTTCCACCTTGAGGAGGAACACTAGCCACAGTTCCTTCAAGAATTTTAAGTAATGCTTGCTGTACACCTTCACCAGAAACGTCACGAGTGATTGACGGGTTTTCTGATTTACGTGCCACTTTATCAATTTCATCGATATAAATAATACCTTTTTCAGCTTTTTCTACATCATAATCAGCAGCTTGAATTAACTTTAGTAAGATATTCTCAACGTCTTCACCTACGTATCCAGCTTCTGTTAAAGAAGTAGCATCAGCAATAGCAAAAGGGACATTTAAAATTCTTGCTAATGTTTGGGCTAATAACGTTTTACCACTACCTGTAGGCCCAATCATAGAAATATTACTTTTTGATAACTCAACATCATCAATCTTGCTGTTTGAATTAATACGTTTGTAATGATTATAAACGGCAACAGCTAATGATTTTTTGGCATTATCCTGGCCAATAACATATTCATCTAATATTTCATGAATTTCTTTAGGTTTTGGAACATCTTTAAATTCAACTTCTTCTTCTGTACCAAGCTCTTCCTCAACAATCTCTGTACAAAGTTCAATACATTCATCACATATATATACTCCAGGTCCAGCTACTAGCTTACGTACCTGATCTTGTGTTTTTCCGCAAAATGAACATTTTAATTGTCCTTTTTCGTCGTTAAATTTAAACATTGTTTCACCCCTTGTATCTTTATCTAAATCAAAACATTTCCACCTTACCCCTACTAATTCTTTCAACTATTCAGGTCAGCAGGTAGATGTCCCTAATTAAAACAAATAAAAACGGTATGTACTGCATTTTACCATAAGAGAAGCATTGACAGGTAATGAAACCACTCGGCATTGAAAAAGCTTTCAACCTGAGGGCTCTTCCCAAAAATGTTGATGATCTTAATATTCTCTTACCTAATGTTTATGTATGTATTAGCTTTCTTATATCATTCCCAAAGGAATATAAATAAAACATGATTGTATAAAACAAGGCACGATGTGCTCGCGCCTTGTTCCTTTTATTATATTATGCAACAACTTTGCTATTTTCTACAAGAAAATCGATCGCTTTGCGAACTTTTAAATCTTCTTTTAAGCCTTCAGCGTTTCCACCAAGTGCTTGTTTAATGTTTTCAATAGGCATGTTGTACATTTCAGCCATTTTCGCTAATTCTGCTTCAACATCTTCGTCAGAAACTTCAATGTTCTCAGCTTTAGCAATTGCTTCAAGTGTTAAGTTATATTTAACGCGTTTTTCAGCATCGTCTTTCATTTGAGCTTTTAACGCTTCTTCATCTTGACCTGAGAATTGGAAGTATAAATCAAGATTCATACCTTGCATTTGTAGACGTTGCTCAAATTCCTGCATCATACGTGAAATTTCATTTTCAATTAATGCATTTGGAATATCAACTTCTACACCTTCAGCAGCTTTATCAACTAGTGAATCACGTAGTTGGTTTTCTGCTTCAGATTTTTTCGCTTCTTCAAGGCGAGTTCTTGTTTGAGCTTTTAACTCATCAAGAGTTTCAACTTCTTCGTTAACATCTTTTGCAAACTCATCATCAAGAGCTGGAAGTTCTTTTGTTTTGATTTCGTGAATTTTCACTTTGAATACTGCTGGTTTACCCGCAAGGTTTTCAGCGTGGTATTCTTCTGGGAATGTTACTTCTACATCCTTCTCTGCACCCGCTTCTAAACCAACTAATTGTTCTTCAAATCCTGGAATGAAAGATCCAGAACCAATTTCTAATGAATAGTTTTCAGCAGCTCCACCTTCGAATGCTTCTCCATCAACATATCCATCAAAATCGATAACTGCAGTATCACCGTTTTCAATCGCGCCTTCTTCTTTTACTACTAGCTCAGCATGACGCTCTTGTAATTGTTTTAATTCGTTATCAACATCTTCATCAGATACAGTATCGTCTAATTTTTCAACTTCTAGACCTTTATATTCACCTAATTTCACTTCAGGCTTTACTGTAACTTTAGCAGTGAAGATTAAGCTTTTTCCTTTTTCGATTTGTTCAACATCGATTTCAGGACGATCTACAGGTTCGATTCCAGCTTCATCAACCGCATTAGGATATGCAGTTGGTAGGATGATGTCTAAAGCGTCTTGATATAGTGATTCTACACCAAAACGTTGTTCAAACATTCCACGTGGAATTTTCCCTTTACGGAATCCAGGAATAGAAACTTGTTTTACAACCTTTTTAAATGCTTCGTCAAGAGCTGTTGTGAACTCTTCTGCTGAAACCTCAACCGTTAGAACGCCATCGTTCCCTTCTAATTTTTCCCATTTTACTGACATGTGTTGTCCCTCCAAAGATCTATAATGATTTGTGCGAATAAGTGATAGGTAATTTGTGGCGCTTGTCCCATTTTAGGCAATCCCCCACGAACATATACCTGTTTTTATGTACGGTAAAAAGTAACCTAGTACTAAACATGCATAGGATTTCGCATTAGAAAAACTTGGCTTTTCTTCAAGACAAATGGCAAAGCTTTAAGTTTTTCCCATACCATCAACATTTCTAATAGTATAAAAAATAAGGTCCATTTTGTCCAAAATAAAAAAGACCTATATACGATGATCACTATTTTGCAACCATTTTATTATAACACAGAATAAATTCCTTTCAACATATAGCTCATATTTGTAAATAAGAAATTTCTTCTATTTGATAGATTTTATTGCATGCTTCTTGTAAATCTGGCAATGGTTGATCATAGATCTCTTCTATTTCTTCTTGCTCAATTGAAATCCCATGCATCGAATAACCAACAAGATGCAAAGCAGCTGCCCACAGCTTAGCTTCTGTTGGCTGTGGTAAGAAAGGATATAACACATACAGATGCCTTATCCATAATTCTTTAACAGCTTCATATAATGTAGGATTTTCATTACCAAGCGTATCATCTAATATAGTTAACACTTTTTTAGTAAAAGGAAATTCTGCAGGATCTTCCAGATTAGCAGGTACAACCGTAAGACTTTCGCCGAACTTCGTTACTTTCATTTCCTTTTCAACTTCATGCTCAATCATTAAATGCAAAATCATTGATTTGATTGTAGGATGAATTTGTTCATTCTCTAACAAAATTTTAAGTGATGCAAAATGTTTACTAATGTTACGGTCATGCAGTGACTGAACGTAGGCCATTTGTTTATTTGTATCTTGCAAAAGGTCTTCTAAATATAATGGTTGTTCTTCTTCCTGGTCTTCTACATCATCAAGAATATCAACTTCGTTTTGATTCATTTTCCGACTAAATTCCAACAATTTATAAAAGTGTTCAGCACTTTCAGCAGGCAGCTGATTTTCCTCTAATACTGCTTCGATTGTTGTTTGTACTTCTTGATATTCACGTAGTTGAATTAATATCGTTAAATAAATCTGTAATACAGTAAAATAATGACCTATATCTTCTAAGAGCATTTTTTTGCAAATATCTTTAGCCTCTGTTAAGTCACCAAGCTCCATAAGGCAAATTGCCATACCGAGATATATTTCAGCTTGATCTTCCTTAAGCTTCTTTGCTTCAGCAAACATATCAAGTGCTTCGTGATACTTCTTTTCTTTTAATAACAGCATTCCCTTATCTAAGTACCGCTCCTTCAAATTAGGAAAGGGAACAACATTTGATTTTTTCGGTTTCATATGTTGGTCAACTCCAGCAACCTTACTTTGCATACAGTTTATCAATCCAAGTCTTGGAAAACAAGTGGGGGGTGATGTCTGGCACTCCCTGAATTTTGTTGAATGATGTCGTACGAAGCCTTGTGCACTTCTGATTTTTGTAGAATTCTTCAGTTCAAAGTGTATTAAATAACTATTTTAGCTAGGCTTAAGCAGTGCTAGATTGGGACATAAAAAAAAGAGCAATCATTATAAAAATGATGCTCTTCTAGTTTCTTCGTAATGTTTAATTTGATTATCATAATGTAATGTTAGATCAATTTCATCTTTTCCGTGTAAAAGCATATCTTTCCAATATGGATCAACATCAAAGGTTTGCACTAAACCATTATGATCTGTGATTTCTTGCTTTTCAAGATTAACGGTTAATTCAAAGCCTTCCGCATTTGACTTTTCACGGATAAGGTCTAAAACCGTTTGCTCAAGTGTAATTGGTAATAAGCCATTTTTCAGACAGTTTTGATGAAAAATATCTGCATAAGAAGGTGCTAAAATAACTTTAAAACCATAATCTGAAAGCGCCCATGGAGCATGCTCACGAGAAGATCCACAGCCAAAGTTTTCACCTGCAAGTAAAATTGTCGCACCTTTACTTTTTTCTTGATTTAATTCAAAATCTGGATTTTCAGATCCATCAGGAAGATATCTCCAATCAAAGAATGCAAATCGTCCATATCCTGTTTTTTCGATTCTCTTTAAAAATTGCTTTGGAATAATTTGGTCTGTGTCAACATTTGTTCTATTTAATACAGCAACTTTTCCTTTATGTGTAGTAAATGGCTGCATGATGTCCCTCCTAATATGAAAACTTTTTCTAAGGATGTAACGACACTTTCACAACTAAACAGTTCCCATCCCATAGATTATAGATTAAAATGACATTGCGTTTTCTTGAATATGACGAACATCTACAAATCGTCCATGTAAAGCCGCTGCTGCTGCCATAGCTGGACTTACCAAGTGTGTTCTAGCACCTTTACCTTGTCTTCCTTCAAAGTTACGGTTTGAAGTAGATGCACAGCGCTCTCCTTCTGGTACAACGTCACTATTCATACTTAAACACATACTGCAACCTGATTCTCTCCACTCAAATCCAGCTTCTTTAAAGATCACATCTAGACCTTCTTCTTCTGCTACTTTTTTAACCTTTTGAGAACCGGGCACAACGATAGCACGTACATCTGATGGAACCCTCTTGCCTTTTAAGCTTCTTATAACTTCAGCTGCCTGTCTTAAGTCTGTTAAACGGGAATTTGTACAAGATCCAATAAAAACATGTTCAATCGTAATATCTTCAATTCTAGTATTAGGCTGTAAACCCATATAGCTATACGCACGCTTAGCTTCATCAACTGCTTCTTCATTATGAAAATCATTTAAATCAGGTGTTTTTTCATCAACACCTACAGACATACCTGGATTTGTTCCCCATGTTACCATCGGAGCAATTTCGTCACCATTCAATGTGATAACTTTATCGTACTCTGCTCCTTCATCCGTTTTTAACGTTTTCCAGTACTCAACAGCACGATCAAACTCTTCCCCTTTTGGTGCGTATTTTCTCCCCTTAATATAAGAGAAAGTTGTTTCATCTGGTGCTATAAGGCCTGCTCTTGCACCTGCTTCAATAGACATATTACAAATCGTCATACGCTCATCCATTGATAAGCTTTCGATTACTTCACCTGTAAATTCAAGTATATAGCCAGTACCAAAGCGCACTCCATATTTACCGATGACGGCTAAAATAACATCTTTAGATGTTACACCTTTTTGTAGCTTACCAGATACATGGATATTTAACGTCTTCGGACGCTGTCTCCATAGTGTTTGTGTAGCTAAAACATGTTCTACTTCACTCGTCCCAATTCCAAATGCAATCGCACCAAATGCTCCATGTGTTGACGTATGGCTATCTCCACATACAATTGTTTTTCCTGGAAGAGTTAATCCTAGCTCAGGTCCAATTACGTGTACAATACCTTGGTCTTCACTTTGAAGATCAGCTAAACGAATACCAAATTCTTTACAGTTTCTTTCAAGTGCACTGATTTGATTTTTGGCAACTTCATCACTGATCACAAAACGATTGACTGTTGGAACATTGTGATCCATCGTAGCAAACGTTCTGTCTGGTCTTCTTACTTTACGATCTTTCTCTCGAAGTCCCTCAAAAGCCTGTGGCGATGTTACTTCATGTACTAAGTGTAAATCGATATATAGAAGATCTGGCTTCCCTTGTTCTTGTTGAACCACATGTTCATCATATATCTTCTCAATAATCGTTTTTGGCTTCACGGTCGTAATCCTCCCTTAATAGATGGAAAATGAGGGGCTGACATCAACCATTGTGTCATACCCCTCAATCCGATACCCATTGTATCGGTCTCTATATAGTGAATAAAAAGTTATTATGGCTAATTAAGAATAAGCTTCCATTATGTTTAAAATGGCATGGTCATCTGCAAGAGCATTTTTGATTTCTTCACCCATTTGTTTTGTTGACACAGCTTTTTCACCATTTGCAAGATCTGCTGTACGAGTACCTGAATTTAAAACATTATCAACAGCCTTTTCGATTGCTTTTGCTTCTTCCTCTAATCCAAATGATTGACGCAGCAGCATTGCAGCAGAAAGAATGGTTGCGACAGGATTTGCTAAGCCTTTGCCAGCAATGTCAGGTGCTGAACCATGAACAGGTTCATATAAATGTAAACCTGATGATGATAAACTTGCTGAAGATAACATTCCAAGTGACCCTGTAATCATTGATGCTTCATCACTTAAAATATCACCAAACATATTTTCTGTTACAATAACATCAAATTGTCTAGGTGATCTGATAATCTGCATAGCTGCGTTATCAACAAGCATATGCTCAAGCGTCACATCCGGATATCTTGCAGACACCTCTTCAGCCACTTCTCTCCAAACTCTACTTGATTCAAGTACATTCGCTTTATCAACAGAAGTTACGTGCTTACGACGCTTCTGTGCAATCTCAAATGCAGAAACGAGAATTCTTTCGATTTCAGAACGTTTATAAAATAACGTATCAACAACAGCGTCTTCACCATCACGAACAATACGCTCACTTGGTTTACCAAAATACAATCCACCTGTTAGCTCTCGTACGATAACGAAGTCTACTCCACTAACATACTCCTTCTTTAAAGGGGAAGAATCTAATAGACTATCAAACGTAGTGATAGGGCGTAAATTCGCATATAAATCAAGTGCCTTACGTAGAGCTAACAGCCCACGCTCCGGTCTTAATTCTACAGGATTTTGATCCCATTTAGGTCCTCCAACAGCCCCTAAAATAATGGCGTCAGAATTCTTACAAGCTTCAATTGTTTCTTCAGGCAATGGAGTGCCTTTTTGATCAATAGCGTCACCACCGATTAATCCATAGTTGAATTGAAATTGATGGTTAAAATGTTCTGCAATTGCTTTTAAAATTTCTACTGTTACATCAACAACTTCTTTACCTATTCCATCACCAGGTAATAATGCGATTGTTTTCTTCATGACTATCCCCCTTCTCTTTAAGGTTTTAATTTAGTAGACTTGCTTCTAATTGAGGAATTTCCGCTAGCAGAGAAATGCGATTAACAGCATTGATATAAGCTTTCGCCGATGCTTCTAAAACATCGTGTGCCATTCCTCTTCCACTAGCTTCAGATTCTCCAACTCTTATTTTTACATATACTTGAGCTAGCGCGTCTCTTCCACCACTATTAGATTGAATGCGGTAGTCAATTAGGGTAATAGACTGGCCGACACATCTTTCTAACGTGTTATAAATTGCTTCAACACTACCAGCTCCAGTAGCCGCTTCTTGAATTAACTCATTATCCTGGTTTAGAAGTGTAATGGTTGCCGTAGGAATTTGAGCTGTTCCATATTGAACCTGTAAAGATTTAAGTTCAAAGGCTGCTTCCTTGTTAGCCACTTTTTCTTCAATAAGCAGTGCTTTTAAATCATCATCAGTGATTTCTTTCTTCTTCTCAGTTAACTCTTTAAAAGCAACAAATAATTTACTTACTTCTTCATCTGAGATCTCAAAGCCTAGTTCCTGTAGTCTGTTTTTAAATGCATGACGACCTGAATGTTTCCCTAATACCATTGAATTAGTAGAAACACCTACCAGTTCTGGTGAGATAATCTCATAAGTTGTTTTTTCTTTAAGAACACCATCCTGGTGAATACCGGATTCGTGAGCAAATGCATTTCTCCCTACTACCGCTTTGTTTCCAGGAACAACCATACCGGTTAAGCTACTTATTAAATCACTCGTACGCTTTGTTTCCTTCAAATATAAACCTGTTTTTGCTTTATAGTAATCACTTCTTATATGAAGGGCAACAGCAACTTCTTCTAGTGCTGCATTTCCTGCTCTTTCCCCAATTCCATTTACTGTTCCTTCAATCTGACCAGCACCATGTTCTATAGCTGATAAGGAATTAGCAACTGCCATGCCTAAATCATCATGGCAGTGTGCTGATAGAATGACATTGTCAATCCCCTTAACGTTTTCACGAAGGTAAGTGAAAATTCCTCCGTATTCTTTTGGAGTAATATAACCAACCGTATCTGGAATGTTAATAACCTGTGCACCAGCTTCAATCACCTTTTCAACGATCTCAGCCAGGTACGGCAATTCAGTGCGGCAAGCGTCCTCTGCAGACCATTGAATAATCGGGAAAAATTGTGCAGCATATTGTACAGATTCAACAGCTGTTTGAATCACCTGCTCTTTTGTTTTCTTGAGCTTAAATTCTCTATGAATTGGAGAAGTAGCTAAGAAAACATGTAGTCTAGGTTCTTCAGCATATTTTAATGCTTCCCATGCTGCATCAATATCCCCTTTTACAGATCGAGCAAGGCCAGTTACTGAACTGTTCTTCACTGTTTTTGCAATTTCTTGAACTGCTAATAAATCACCTTTTGATGTAGCAGGAAAACCTGCCTCAATAACGTCCATTCCGAGTTTTTCTAGCTGTTTAGCAATCTCTAGTTTTTCTTTTACATTAAGATTTACACCAGGAGATTGTTCACCATCACGGAGCGTTGTATCAAATAGGTTAATTTTTCGCACTCACACTCACCGCTTCTTTCTGTTTTTGTTTAGATTTTACAAACGGCATCATTGCACGTAGCTTTTTACCAACAACTTCGATTTGATGTTCATTTTCATTATTATTAATAGCATTGAATTGTGGGCGATTTGCTTGGTTTTCTAAGATCCATTCTTTTGCAAATTTACCAGTTTGGATGTCTTTAAGAACTTCTTTCATTGCTTCTTTCGAACGACCATCAACTACACGTGGTCCTGAAACGAAGTCACCCCATTGAGCAGTATCAGAAATTGAATATCTCATACCAGCCATTCCATCTTCATACATTAAGTCTACGATTAATTTAAGCTCGTGTAAGCACTCAAAGTATGCAACTTCTGGTTGATATCCCGCTTCTACTAATGTTTCAAAACCAGCTTTTACTAGAGAAGTTAAACCTCCACATAAAACAGCTTGCTCACCGAATAAGTCAGTTTCTGTTTCTTCTTTGAATGTAGTTTCTAATACACCCGCACGAGCAGATCCAACACCTTTAGCATAAGCTAATGCTTTTTCTTTAGCTGAACCAGAAACATCTTGATAGATTGCGAATAATGCAGGAACACCAGCACCTTCTTCATAAGTTCTTCTTACTAAGTGACCAGGACCTTTTGGTGCAACTAAGAATACATCAACATCAGCAGGTGGTACGATTTGGCTGAAGTGTACGTTAAAACCGTGTGCAAATACTAAAGAATTTCCTGCTTCTAAACCTGGCTTAATTTCTTCTTCATATACTTTCGCTTGTTGCTCATCTGGAAGTAATACCATTACTAAGTCACCTAATTGTGCTGCTTCAGCAACTGATACTACGTGATGTCCATCTTCAACTGCTTTATTGAAAGAACCACCTTGACGAACACCTACTACTACGTCAACTCCGCTTTCTTTTAAGTTCAATGCATGTGCATGACCTTGTGAACCATATCCGATGATAGCTACCTTTTTCCCTTGTAATACTGCCTCGTTAATGTCTCCGTTATAATATACTGTTGTCATGTATAATCTCTCCTTCAAATGATTTTTTGAATAAATTTGATCTATTGCTATATATGAATCTTTTTAACCTGCACCTTGCAGGCAAGATTACAAACGATTTAAACAATTGAGATTGGAACTTCTTTTGTCGTACGTTGTGTACCACGAGTAAAAGCTGTAGTTCCAGTTCTAGCAATTTCTTTAATTCCATATGGTTTTAACAAATCAATCAACACTTCAATTTTCTCAGGCTCACCCGTTACTTGAACAACCACACTTTCACGGCTAACATCAATAACAGTTGCTCTGAATGGCTGAATTAACCCTTGAAGCTCCATTCTAGTCGCTGGAGTTGACATGACTTTTATTAAGGCAAGCTCCCTAGATACAATTGATTGAGATGTGATATCAACAACTTTCAAAACATCGATCTGTTTATTTAGTTGCTTTGTAATTTGTTCTACTTCTTTTTCTTCTTGAGCATTTACAACAACTGTCATACGGGAAACCCCTTCGGTTTCAGCATGACCAACCGTGATACTTTCAATGTTGTAATGCCTTTTTGTAAATAATCCAGTAATTCTATTTAAAACCCCTGTTTGGTTTAATACTGTTAATGAGAGGATTCTTTTCATAGCTTAACACCTACCATTTCATGCAAGCCTTTCCCAGGCGCAACCATTGGGTACACATTCTCATCTTTTGCAACATGAATATCAAGTAATACTGGTTCATCAGACAAGATGGCCTCTTTTAATTTTTCTTCCCATCCATCTTCCTGAACAATTCGTACACCGTTCATTCCATATGCCTCTGAAAGCTTTACAAAATCAGGCTGAGAAACGAATTTCGAATGAGAATATCTTTCTTCATAGAAAATTTCTTGCCACTGTCTTACCATTCCTAAAGCACCATTATTTAAGATTACAACTTTAATTGGTAAGTTTAACTCATGGATAACTGATAATTCTTGAAGAGTCATTTGGAATCCACCGTCACCAAGTACAGCAACAACTGTTGATTCTCGATCAGCAAGTTGTGCACCAATCGCTGAAGGTAAACCAAAGCCCATTGTTCCAAGACCACCAGATGTTACCCATTTGTTAGGATTTTGAAAATTATAATACTGCGCAGCCCACATTTGATGCTGACCAACATCTGTTGTGACAATAGCCTCTCCGTTCGTCCACTTGTGAATAAGTTCTAAAATTTTCTGTGGCTTAAGGTCAGAGTCACTATCTTTATACATAAGTGGATATTCTTCTTTATTAGAAGATAGTTGTTCATTCCACTCATTGTTATCACCTTGTTTACCATCCTGCTTAATTAATTGTTCTAGAACTAGCTTTGCATCTCCTACAATTGGAATTTGAGTAGGCACATTTTTCCCAATTTCAGCAGGATCAATATCAATATGAGCTACCGTTGCATGTTTTGCAAAATGCTCTAAATTTCCTGTTACACGGTCATCAAATCTTGCTCCTACACTGATTAATAAGTCACAGTCATAAATCGCCATATTTGCAGTGTAAGTGCCATGCATTCCTGCCATCCCTAAAAACAATGGATGATCAGCAGGGAAACCTCCTAATCCTAGTAACGTATTAGCAACTGGGATTTGTTGTTGTTCAGCATATTTTTTTAACTCTTCAGATCCTTTAGCATGCAGAACACCTGCACCAGCTAAAATAACCGGTTTTTTTGCTCTACTAACTGCTTCTACTAATTTGCGAATCTGTAAATAATTAGGTTCACTTGTAGGCTGGTATCCTGGTAGATCTACAGGCATATCATAGCTAAATTCACCTTCTACAATTGCAATATCCTTAGGAATATCAATTAATACCGGGCCTGGTCTACCTGTTGTTGCAATATGAAATGCTTCTTTAATAATTCTTGGAAGTTCGCTTACTTCACGAACTTGGTAATTATGCTTTGTAATCGGTGTTGTGATTCCTAGTATATCCGCTTCTTGGAAGGCATCTGATCCAATAACTGATGATGCAACTTGACCTGTAAAAACAACTAATGGTAATGAGTCAATCATAGCGTCAGCTAAACCAGTTACTAAGTTCGTAGCACCAGGACCAGATGTCGCAATGACAACTCCAGGCTTACCAGAAACACGCGCATACCCTTCTGCTGCATGTATTCCACCTTGTTCATGACGAGTTAAAACATGGAATAAACCCGAATCATATAGACTATCATATATCGGTAAAACTGCCCCGCCAGGATAACCAAAAATAACTTCAACTTTCTCCTGCTTTAAAGCTTCAATAAGCATTTGAGACCCCGACATTGTGTTTGTACATTTGGCAGTTGAGTTGTTCAACTGTACATTTGTACTCATGTTCTTTCCTCCCTTATCTGGCCTTCAGCCATGTTTTTTTTAAGAAAATTCCCTAAATTCAGCATATAAAAAACCTTCCCACCCCTCATAAGACTCCACAATTCTTTTGTGTGCCAAAGGGGCAAAAAGGTTAATAAACTTTTCGCGGTACCACCCTTCTTCATGGTCAAAAATCAACCACCTTACGAACAGCATTCTGTTCACTTTGATAACGAGTACCGAAGAATGGGACTCGGTTAACCCTACTAAATTTCAGATTAACACTCAGAGGCGAGTTCATTTTTGGAAATATCACCGGCTTCCAGCTACCCCGGTTCTCTGTAGATACCTTACCAAAAACTACTTTTCCTCTTCACCGTTTTTACTATATGCATTTGTTTAGCTAACATGAAGACTTTGTGGGATATTTTCCACTTTTACGCCTTCTTCAACTACTTTCCTTCTAAAAGCTTCCAAAAGTTTTTTTGTTTCTTCACCAGGGACGCCTTCACCAATCGTACGTCCATCAACCTTTACGACGGCAATGACTTCTGCAGCCGTGCCAGTTAAGAAAACTTCATCAGCTGTATAAACATCATGTCGTGTAAATGGTTCCTCTCGAACTTCATAGCCTAATTCATTAGCTATATCAATGATGGCATTTCTTGTTATGCCCTCAAGAGCTCCAATATATCCAGGGGGAGTTAATAATTTCCCATTTTTTAAGATAAAGACATTATCAGCTGAACCTTCTGCTACATAGCCCTGATCATTTAACATCAACGCCTCACTAACATTGGCCAGATGTGCTTCAATCTTTACCAAAACATTGTTTAAATAATTAAGAGATTTGACTTTTGGACTTAATACATCAGGTCTGTTTCTTCTTGTGGCAACCGTTACAATATCAATTCCTGTTTCATATAAGTGTTTAGGAAAGATAGATAGCGGCTCAACAATAATGACCGTATTAGCCCGTTTACAGTTATAAGGATCAAGTCCTAAGTCACCAGTTCCTCTTGAGACTACTAATCGAATGTACGCATCGCTCAAACCGTTCTTACTAACAGTCTCAACGACTAATTCAGTTAGTTCCTCTTGAGAATAAGGAATTGTGAGCATAATAGACTTTGCTGATTGGTATAATCGATCCATATGTTCTTTCATTCGAAAGATATTTCCACTGTAAACTCGTATTCCTTCAAAAACTCCATCACCATATAAAAATCCGTGATCATAAACTGATATTTTTGCATCTTCTTTCTTTACAAAATCATCATTAAGAAAGATCCACTGGTCACCCATAAGAGCACGCCTTTCTTTTAAAAAGTCCAAAAATTAGATCACTGAACATTATGTTTGTAAAGGAAAAATGATAAATAAATTCGAATTTTCTATACTTTTTCAAATGTTCGTGTAACTTTTATTTGAACTTATATTACGCTCAATAAATCCAAGTGTCAACAGTGTTTCTTGAATTATTTGATAATTTAGATTACTTAAATAATTTGTATACGCTTACATTGTTGGTATAAGTGGAAAGGCTATTTTAAAAAAATTTAAAACTTTTTTTAAAATCCGCAAATGTGGAGTTGGAATAAAGGAAATAATTGCATGCTTTTTTGGGGGTGTTTTGAATGAGTATCTCTGTTTTACTTCTAATCAAATATTACAATGGATCCTAATTGAAGAAAACAAACACGTTAGCTAATCTTACAAACTTTTTTTAATGAGTAGAAATAGGATCACAAAACATTAAAAAACCTTCCATTATCTAATTAATGAAAGGTTGTATGTATTAGTTATGGCGTCCCAGGAGAGATTCGAACTCCCGACCGACGGCTTAGAAGGCCGTTGCTCTATCCTGCTGAGCTACTGGGACATAGATATAAAATAGTGTAAAGTTTACTTGTTCTAAAGTCGTAATGTCGTCCCGATTTCAGAAAGTTTATTCAAGGAGCGGTCAATCGGTACGCTGTAGCATATTCATTGGAGGATAATCAATCGTGCTCTATCCTGCTGAGCTACTGGGCCGATTAATCATCAGCGACATATATTATTATATTTCCCGACACAACAAATGTCAACATAAAAAATAACTTTTTTTAGATAGAGGGAGTTAACCTCCCTCAAACATTTATTTAAGTGTAAAGCTCTTAGAGAGTTCCGGAAATTCCTGGCCATTTACTTCATAAAACGTTACATTTGCTATGCTATTTTCAAGCTCTAGTATAGCATACGTTTTTTGTTTTCGCATCACAGGAAGTCTTATGCTGCCAGGATTAATTAATAATACATCATCAATCATTTCTGCGTTTGCTATATGAGAATGTCCATAGCATGCGATTTTTGCGCTAGTCTCCATTGCCCTATACTTTAAGCTCATAAGTGTCATTTTAACATTATACAGGTGACCGTGTGTCATATACAGAGTAATGCCACTAAGATCCTCAATGATTTCATTCGGAAGATCTGACCCAAAATCACAATTCCCTTTTACACCTTTAAAAGAAATTAATTCCTTGCTATTAGATGATAGTTCAGAATCACCACAATGAAGCATCATATCTACTTCATCTTTATGTCTATTCTGTATTTCTAAAAGTTCCGTAGTCAATCCGTGACTATCACTTAAAATAAGTACCTTCATTTTTTCATTCGCCTCGATTATTGTTCATTTCATAAGTCCTTGAATCTTTTGTAAAGCTTCTGCACGATGACTGATTTGGTTTTTTTCTTCTTTTGACAACTCCGCCATTGTTTTTGTAGTATTTTTCACCGTAAAAATCGGGTCATAGCCAAATCCGCCATCACCACTTGGCTCTTTCGCAATGTAGCCTTCACATTCCCCAACAACAGTTTGTGTTTTCTGTCCAGGTATAGACACTGCTAAAGCACAAATAAACCTAGCTGTGCGTTCTTCCTCGCTTTGAACACTTTTTAATTTTTCAAGCACCTTGATCATATTCGCTTTATCATCTTTTTCAGGACCTGCATATCTCGCAGAATAAACACCTGGCTCTCCGTTCAAATAATCGACCGCTAATCCTGAATCATCTGCAATTGTTAATATATTATAGTGTTCTGATACAGCCTCAGCCTTAAGAATTGCATTTTCTTCAAAGGTTTTACCGGTTTCTTCAACATCAACTGAATTTGGAAAATCTAAAAGAGACTGAACTTGATAACCTAGCGGGGCTAATATTGCTTCAAATTCTCTAACTTTTCCTTTATTTTTTGTGGCAATAATGATTTGTTTCAATTTTCTGCACCCTGTTTCTTTACATTTTCTTCAACTATGAGTGAAACATCTCCGAGTACTGCTTTTTGCTCTTCAATAAGCGCTTTAATTCCTATCTCAGCTAAATCAAGCATACTATTTAATTCATGTCTGGTAAATGTTGCTTCTTCTCCAGTACCTTGTACCTCAACCAAATGACCACTTGATGTCATAATAACGTTCATGTCAACTAACGCACTTGAATCCTCTTTGTAGTCCAAGTCTAAAATTTCTCCATACTCTGAATCTATTCCAACAGATATAGCTGCTAGAAAATCTGTAATCGGTAATGTTTTTAGTTTGCCATTATTCATTAATTTTTCTAAAGCAATAACCATTGCTACAAATGCCCCAGTAATGGAAGCAGTTCGTGTACCACCATCTGCTTGAATAACATCACAGTCAACCCAGATTGTTCTTTCTCCAAGCTCATTTAGATTAACAACAGCACGTAACGCCCTTCCTATTAGGCGTTGAATTTCCATTGTTCGTCCAGTAATTTTTCCTTTAGAAGATTCTCTGATTGTTCGCTGCTCTGTTGCTCTAGGGAGCATTGAATACTCTGCAGTAATCCATCCTTTACCTTCTCCCCTCATAAAGGGTGGTACTCGATCTTCTATACTTGCATTACAAATTACCTTTGTGTCACCAACAGTTATTAAGACAGAACCTTCCGGGTGAATGATAAAATCCTTAACTATTTCTACTTTTCTTATCTGATTTCTTTCTCGGCCGTCATGTCTCAATTTTTTCCCTCCAATGAAAAGCTGCTTATTAAAATTGTAAGTCTGTTTTCTAATACTTTGTTGTCTTAATTCAGTCGAGCGTGCCAACACCGACGTTCCATTGCATTCCAGACACTTGCTTTCCGCGGGGAGGAAGCCAAGCCTCCTCGGCTTTGCCTGCGGGGTCTTGGCCTTTCCTCTACCTCCCGCAGGAGTCAAGTGTCTTCCGCTCCATTTCACTTTAGTTTAAAAAATTATATTCAAAAGCAACGATGTATCCAAAAAAACAGGCTATGTAAACAAGAAATAAGAGGTAGCTTAAATAAGCATACCTCTCTTTACCCATTATATAGTATATCAAAAACCTGATATTAAAAACTACCTGTATTCACTTTAGTTGGTCTTGTTACAGGCTCTGTTAACTTTTCTCCATTTTCATTGATTAGCTCTGATTTTCCATTAACTGTAACAGCCACACTTTCAATACCATCTTGCTCTGTTAATGTTAAAACCAATGCTTCAAGTACTTGAGAAGAAATAATTTTTTGTTCTTCATCAAGGCTTCCATAAATGGATTCATTGAAATCAAGTGTTACTTTACCATTTTCGTACTTAGGAGCACTTAGAAGTTCAACACCTTCTTGGAAATCACTCATTAAACCTGTGGATGCAGACGGTCCTTCTGCAAGCTCATTTACTGCTGCAACAATTGGATCTTTTTCTTCATTGCTAATTCGCTTTGTAACAGGAACATAATATTGACTACCATCTGACTCTGCTAAATAATAAACAGTTAATGGGTGGCTGTCTGTAATATCAACTACATCACTTGAATCATGGTTAATACCATCTTCTCTGCTAACACCATCCTGTATTGGAGTACCGTTTACAGGCATCTCTTTCTGTTCATGACCGTTTACCCAAATCTTCACATTCTTAACTGAATCAAATTGCGTTAATGTCCACGTAATGGATTGAAGAATTTTAGCTTCATCTTCTTTTTTATAATTATTAAATTCCTTTGAAAAATCGGCAATGGCAGTACCATCTTCTGTTATATTTACTCCCAATACTTGTGTATCCTGTGGAAGTACAGCTCTAAATCCATTCGGTAGCATATTTGAGACAGGACCACCTTCAACTAAATACTCTAATGATTGTTTTGCAACACTGTCAGTTTTAGGTAGATTCATAGCATACGGAACAACAAATCCACTTTTGTCTATTAAGTAGAGCTGACTTGTTACTGATTCCTCTGCTTGATCACTCTTTACATCTTCCACACCATTTTCGGTTTCTACCTGTGCACCATCTTCCATAATATTCACATCTTGTGGTGGATCAATTTCTTTAGTAGCTTCTTCTGCATTGAACAAACCACAACCAGAAAGTAGCAATGATGATGCAATAACCGTGACTGCAATCTGTTTGTTGTATTTAGACATTAAAATCCCTCCAAAGGCAGTTTGTACTAATATGTATACGAGCTATTTCTCATTTTAGACCATTTTTTGTACAAACTTTTCAGAATGAGGATTTTGAGAGATAAATAGATATAATAAAAACACAGTGCATCACTGTGTTTTTATAATGTACGATGTTTCTGATTCATCTGATTTAATGTAATTGATTCTACATGTTTAACAGGTTGCTCGAACCATTTTGATGCAATTTTTTCGAACAACTGCTTTGGACCTGTTGTTAAAAAACGGTGATTCTTTTTACCTGAAAATAAATTGAGAGTTTTATTGAATGATAATATTGTACTAACCTCTCGGGCGGTTTCATCTCCAGAACAGATTATTTTCACGGCTTGTCCCATATACTCTTCAATTTGCGATTGCAAAATGGGATAATGTGTACACCCTAAAATTAACGTATCGATTTCACTACCCTTAAAAGCTGAAAGAGAATCATTAACAATTTTTTGAGCCTCTTCCCCTTCAAATTCTCCACTTTCTACTAACGGAACAAATTTAGGGCAAGCAAGACTCTCAACAATTAGCTGATTATTTAATGTTTTTAATGCTGTTTCATATGCAGCACTTTGAATGGTATTAATTGTACCGATAACCCCGATATGATCATTTTTTGTTACTTTTACAGCTGTTCTTGCCCCTGGAAAAATAACACCTATTACGGGAATATCCACGTTTTCTTGAATTTCCTCTAGAGCAATGGCTGTTGCTGTATTACAAGCAATAACCAGCATTTTTATATGGTGGTTTTCTAACAGATAATTTGTCATTTCCCAGGTAAACCTGCGTACTTCTTCAGCCGGTCTTGGTCCGTATGGACAACGTGCTGTATCACCTAAATAGATGATTTCTTCTTTTGGTAATTGTCTCATGATTTCTTTTGCGACAGTTAACCCACCTACGCCAGAATCAATGACACCGATTGGTCTTTTCAAATCATCGCCTCATTCTTAACTCATTTCTTGTTGTAGTTTTATTAACGATTTTTCAAGTATTACTAATTCTTCTTCTTCAAAGTTAACCAGCATATCTCTTAAATAATTTTGTCTTTTTTGAATAACTTCCTCAATAATCCGCTCGCCCTCTGCTAATAAGTGTATTCTTACAATTCTTCTGTCATGAGTATCTTTTACTCTGATAACCAATTGGTTCTTTTCCATACGATCCACTAAATCGGTTGTCGTACTACATGCTAAAAACATTTTATTAGAAAGCTCTCCAATTGTTAAGTCACCATTTTCCCATAACCATTGTAAGGCAACAAACTGAGGTGGTGTTATATGATAGTCATTTAAAATTTCCCGACCTTTTTGTTTAATAATTCCTGATATATGACGAAGTGCCTTTTCAAGATCAGATACAGTTTGTGTTTTATCAATTCCTTGATTTATGCTCAACTTTAACCCTCTCTAAACCATTATAATGTTATCTTTTTATATCAATGTTATTTTCCCTGTTTTTTTAATAAATTGCAAGTTACATATTTTTCAACAAATTCTATATATAAATTTTAAATCATTCTGTATAAAGTAATAACCGGCTCCCTTTATGAAAAGGATAGCCGGTATTGGTTAGAGCTCGAGTTCACCCATTCGAAGGAGCTCAACAACCGCTTGAGAGCGTCCCTTAACACCAAGCTTTTGCATCGCATTTGAGATATGATTTCGAACCGTTTTTTCACTTATAAAGAGCTCACTAGCAATCTCTTTCGTCGTTTTATCTTGAACTAACAATTCGAATACTTCTCTCTCTCTTTTCGTGAGTAGTGGCTTTGATTGAAACTCTTTCTCTTTCAAGTATTGTAACCCTCCTTGCTAAGGTGAGAGCTGATCTAACGGATGGGTATATATTTAGTCAACATATACTATGTGTAACCGAGGGGGACTGTGACAGATTCAGAACGGAAAAGATGTTTAACTGCGTCCATTTTATTAATTCTTTATTGTTTCATATGCTGTTAAACATTTTTTATCTTCTTCAGACCATGGAACACTCTTTCCTGTTCGTTGTGAGATCTGTACAATTGTTCCTCGGCCTACAAAAATACTCTCCCTATGATCGTTTACTCCTAAGTAATGCAAATCAACCGAAGATGTGCCTATACGGTTTATCTTGACAAAAAGATTTATCTTGTCATCAAAGTAAGCTTGATGTAAAAAATCACATTGCAAATCTGCAACAACAGGAATACTTTCGCCATTTGCTTGTAACCATTTCTGCATCATCCCAGTTTTTTTGAAGAATTCTATCCTTCCTTCTTCAAAGTATGTAAAAGGAGCCGTATTGTTCATATGTCCAAACATATCTGTTTCAGAAAATCGAATTTTTATTGGATGTGAAAAGCTAAAGCTCTCTTTATAAGCTGAATCAAAGCTTTCTATATACGGTATTTTCTTCATCATTCTCTTCCTTTCATTTGTCTATAAATAAAAAAGGAACTGACATGAAAGTCAGTCCCTTTTTACTGTTATCCTTGGTCACTACCAAAGAAATTACGGAATGATTGAAATGCTGTATCACGATTTAATGCCGCAATCGATGTTGTTAAAGGAATACCCTTTGGACAAGATTGCACACAGTTTTGTGAGTTACCACAGTTTGCTAATCCACCGTCTCCCATAATCGCTTCAAGACGCTCAGACTTATTCATTTCACCAGTAGGATGAGCATTGAATAAACGAACTTGTGATAGTGGAGCAGGACCAATGAAGTTTGATTTACTATTCACGTTAGGGCAAGCTTCTAAGCATACTCCACAAGTCATACATTTTGATAGCTCATAAGCCCATTGACGCTTTTTCTCTGGCATACGTGGTCCAGGACCTAAATCGTAAGTTCCATCAATCGGAATCCAAGCCTTAACTTTTTTAAGTGAGTCAAACATACGTTTACGATCAACCTGTAAATCGCGAACAACCGGGAACGTACGCATTGGTTCAAGTCTAATCGGTTGTTCAAGCTGATCAACTAGAGCTGTACAAGATTGTCGAGGCTTTCCATTGATCACCATTGAACACGCACCACATACTTCTTCTAAACAGTTCATATCCCAGTTAATTGGCGTTGTTTGTTTCCCCTCAACATTTACTGGATTACGTCGAATTTCCATTAACGCCGATATAACATTCATATTCGGGCGATAAGGTATTTCGAACTTTTCCTGATAAGGGGCTGCTTCTGGTGATTCTTGTCGGGTAATAATAAACTGAACTACTCTATTTTCACTCATTAGTTATCCCCCTTTTTACTTTTAGAATAATCACGTTTACGTGGTTTAATTAATGATACATCCACATCTTCATAGTGGAATTTAGGGGCAGTACGGTCACCTGCATATGTTGCCATCGTTGTTTTTAAGAATTCCTCGTCATTTCGATCTGGGAATTCAGGTTTATAATGTGCTCCACGACTTTCATTACGGTTGTAAGCACCTAATGTTACAACACGTGATAACTGAAGCATATTCTTTAACTGACGTGTAAACGCAGCACCTTGGTTACTCCATTTAGCAGTATCATTAATATTGATGTTATCAAAACGTTCAATAAGTTCCTGAATCTTCTCATCTGTTTTTAGAAGCTTATCATTATGTCTTACAACGGTAACGTTATCTGTCATCCATTCTCCTAATTCCTTATGAAGAACATAAGCATTTTCAGTACCATCTAAGCTCATGATATTATTCCATTTATCTTCTTCCTGTTTTACATGACTCTCAAACACACTAGAAGAAAGATCTTCAGCACTCTTCTCAAGTCCATTAATGTACTTAACAGCATTAGGACCCGCTACCATACCACCATAGATTGCAGAAAGTAATGAGTTTGCACCAAGACGGTTTGCACCGTGCATAGAGTAATCACACTCACCTGCTGCAAATAAACCTGGGATATTCGTCATTTGGTCATAATCAACCCATAATCCACCCATTGAATAATGAACTGCAGGGAAGATTTTCATTGGAACTTTACGTGGATCATCACCCATGAATTTTTCATAGATTTCAATAATACCACCTAGTTTAATATCAAGTTCTTTTGGATCTTTGTGTGATAAATCAAGGTAAACCATGTTTTCACCATTGATTCCAAGCTTTTGCTCTACGCAAACATCAAAGATTTCACGTGTTGCAATATCACGAGGTACAAGGTTTCCATAAGCTGGATACTTTTCTTCAAGGAAGTACCAAGGTTTCCCATCTTTATATGTCCAAACTCGTCCACCTTCCCCACGAGCAGATTCACTCATTAGGCGAAGTTTATCATCTCCTGGAATTGCGGTCGGGTGAATTTGAATAAATTCTCCATTTGCATAATGAACACCTTGCTGATAAACAATCGATGCTGCAGATCCAGTGTTGATAACCGAGTTAGTTGATTTCCCGAAAATAATTCCTGGGCCACCAGTTGCCATAATCACAGCATCTGCCCGGAACGATTCAATTTGCATAGATGTTAAGTTTTGTGCAGTAACCCCACGACAAACTCGATCATCATCAATAACCGCACCCAAGAATTCCCATCCTTCATATTTCGTTACAAGACCCGCTACCTCATGACGTCTTACTTGCTCATCTAAAGCATATAGTAACTGTTGACCAGTCGTTGCTCCAGCAAAAGCTGTACGGTGGTGTTGTGTACCACCAAAACGTCTGAAATCTAGTAATCCTTCTGGAGTACGGTTGAACATTACACCCATTCGGTCTAATAAGTGTATAATTCCAGGTGCTGCTTCAGCCATTGCTTTAACAGGTGGTTGATTTGCTAAGAAATCCCCACCATAAACAGTGTCATCAAAATGCTCCCAAGGTGAATCACCTTCACCTTTTGTATTTACAGCCCCGTTAATCCCACCCTGTGCACACACTGAGTGCGATCTTTTAACAGGTACTAATGAAAATAAATCTACTTGAACGCCGGCTTCAGCAGCTTTTATAGTAGCCATTAAACCAGCTAAACCGCCTCCGACAACGATAATTTTACTTTTACTCATTAAGCCCACTCCCTTTAATAGCTATTGCTGGATTAGACGAATGCAAAGATTGCTCGAACACCCACGTATGATAACGCTAAGAAGATACCGAGCGTGACATAAGTAGAGATTACTTGTGAGCGAGGAGTAACTGTGATTCCCCAACTAACTCCAAATGACCATAAACCATTAGCAAAATGGAACACGGTTGAAATAACACCAATTAAGTAGAATACAAGCATAAAAGGACTACTTAAGATAGAAGCCATCATGTCATAGTTTACTTCTGCTCCAAGCGCAGCAGCAATTCTCGTTTCCCATACATGCCAAGCGATAAAAATAAAGGTAATAATTCCTGTTACACGCTGTAGCATGAATAACCAATTTCGAAGATAACCATAGTTACTTACATTGTTTTTTGCTGTAAATGCAATATAAACTCCGTAAATCGCATGGTATAAAAGTGGAAGGAAAATAATTACAATCTCAAGCACATACCTAAATGGCAACATTTCCATAAAGTGTGCTGCATTGTTAAATGCTTCTGCACCTCTTGTGGCAAAATGGTTGACGATTAGATGCTGAATCAAAAAGATCCCTACCGGAATTACTCCAAGTAATGAGTGCAGTCTACGATTAATAAACTCTCGGTTTCCAGCCATAAAACTTACCCCCTAGTATCAATAATGCGCTCACTTTTTTAAAACTAATTTGTTTCCTAATAAAGTTTACCAAATGTAATAGTGGTCTACATTACAGTCAGTAAAATTTACGAATATAAACTAGCAGTCTAGTAATCTTTCATGCTAGTTTAAAAGTAGGTAAATGCAACAAGTACATTTTACTCCCTTAAAGAAAGAGCGTCAAGAAAACGTGTTCATAAATTATAATTTTTCGACAAATACTAATTACATGTAATTTTATTTTATCAGTATACCTTATTTTAAAACAACCTACTTTAGCATCCTATTCTGGAAATTTCAGACTCATTACTAGTTCTAACTTACGTCGTTCATAATTTTCCTTAATATTTCATGTTTTTCACCTTGGATGTTGATATATAATATGAAATAGAAAGAGGGGAATACCGTGAACAAACAATCCGCAAGACTTGATAAGGACAAATTAGAAAATATCCAAATGCCTGCATTCGGACTGGAACTACTCAGGGAAGTTTTAATCCCTGATATTCTCGGCCAAGACTACCAGCAAATGCTCTATTGGGCAGGTAAAGGGTTAGCACGAAAATATCCTGTATCCTCAATTGAAGAACTCTCTGATTTTTTTCAAGCAGCAGGATGGGGACAGCTTACTTTGCTACATAATAAAAAAAATGAAATGGAATTTGAGCTGAGTGGAGAACTAATTTCCATTCGTTTTTCTAAAAGTAATGAATATACGTTTCAGTTAGAAGCAGGATTTATAGCTGAACAACTTCAGATGATGAACAAGCATATAACTGAGACATATGAGCAACTAAAGAAGCGCGCAAACAAAGTTGTGTTTACTGTAAAGTGGGATAGCAAAGACATTCTTGATGATGCACCGTTAGGTAAAAGAAGCCAAAGATGATTAATAATAGAATAAGAGGGGCAATCTCCCCTCTTTATTCTGAATTACACGGTTGCAGCAGGTTTTGAGAGCTCAAACGCATTGTGCAACGTATCAACAGCAGATACCATATGCGCTTGAGAAATAACCGTTGAAACTTTAATTTCAGATGTACTAACCATCTTCACTTCTATACCTTGTTTTGCTAATACATCAAACATCTCTGCAGCTACACCAGGGTTTGAAACCATTCCTGAACCTACAATAGAGACTTTTGCCAATCCGGATTCAGATTCAACGCGTTCATAACCTAACTCTTCTTTATACTGCTCCAATACACGAATAGTATCTTCAAGATCATTTGTTTTAACTGAAAAAGAAATAGAAGTTTTGTTATCAGTTGTTGTATTCTGAATAATAATGTCCACATTTAGCCCATTTTTCGCTAATGTTGAAAAAATAGTTGATAATGTTGTTAATTCATTAGGCAACCCTAACACTGATACTCTTGTTACTTGATCTTCAAATGCAATTCCTCTAACAATTAAGTTTTGTTCCATTTCCGCTTCCTCCTCAATAATTGTGCCCCGCTCATTTTCCATACTAGAACGAACCTCTAATGGGATGTTATAATTTTTCGCAAACTCTACTGCTCTTGGATGCAAAACACCAGCTCCTAAATTTGCTAATTCTAACATTTCATCGTATGATATCGATTCTAGTTTTCTTGCTTCCTTTACAAATCGAGGGTCTGTTGTAAAGACTCCAGTAACGTCAGTGTAAATGTCACACTTGTCTGCTTTCAGTGCTGCAGCTAAGGCTACTGCTGTCGTATCAGATCCACCTCTACCTAATGTAGTAATCTGACCTTCTACCGCTACCCCTTGGAATCCGGCAACAACGACAACTTTTCCCTTCTCTAGCTCTTTATTAATTTTTTGAGGATATATATTCGTAATTCTTGCATTTCCATGTGTTGACTCCGTTTCAATCCCTGCCTGCCAGCCAGTAAATGAAATGGCATCATACCCTTTTTCTATTAGGGCCATTGATAGAAGGGAAATGGTTATTTGCTCACCAGTTGTAAGAAGCATATCCATTTCACGCTTGCTCGGCTTAGAAGTGAGTTGCCCTGCTAAATCAACAAGCTGATCAGTCGATTTTCCCATTGCAGAAACAACAACAACCACATCGTTACCTGCATCTTTTTCTTGTATAACACGATTCGCAACATTTTGAATTCTTTCTACTGAACCCACTGACGTTCCGCCGAATTTTTGAACAATAATACCCAATGATATCTCACCTTCCATATTTGTTTTTCAATGATCGATCATTTGTTAGTAGATAAGAAATCACATTGCAGAACAACAAAAAAGCAATGGGCACATAAAATCCCATTGCTAACTAAACGAAAATTATATTCGCTTATACAATGAGATAGCTCTCCAAGAACATAGTGTTTCTTGACAATTTTACATCTCTTAAATGTAAAACCAGCGATAAAAGTAATGGAGCTTTTATCACTTCGGCAATCATTCCTTTCACTAGTTGTCATTGGAATCCACTTTCCTCAAACTAGTTACTATTAATGACCGCACCTCTACCATCATTTACAAACTAACGATCAATATCAAATTAATAAAATCTTATCAAACATTATAGAAAAGCGCAAGAGATTATTTGTTAAGGAAACATAATGGACTATCAGTTTCCATTTTCCTCTTTTAAATAATCCGTTATTTGCTTTGCTATATTTTCCGGCATACCAGCTTCTTTAAAATCTTCGAGACTTGCTTCCTTCATTTTTTTAACAGATCCAAAATGTTTTAAGAGCATCTTTTTTCTTTGTTCTCCAACACCTGGAATATCATCCAAAATAGATTGAAAGGCATTCTTTCCTCTAAGTTGACGATGAAAGGTGATCGCAAAACGGTGGACTTCATCCTGAATTCTTTGAAGCAGGTAAAATTCCTGGCTGTTTCTTTCTAGCTTTATAAATTCAGGTGGTGAACCTATTATGAGCTCAGAAGTTCGGTGTTTATCATCTTTCACCAATCCGGCTACAGGAATAGATAACCCTAACTCATTCTCTAGCACATCTTGAGCAGCTGCCAAATGCCCTTTTCCACCATCAATAATAATAAGGTCAGGTAATGCTAATTGTTCTTTTAAAACTCTTGTATAGCGTCTTCTGACAACTTCCCTCATAGACTCATAATCATCAGGACCTTTTACACTTTTTATTTTATACTTACGATAATATTTTTTTGCCGGCTTTCCATCCTCAAACACAACCATTGCTGATACAGGGTCAGTTCCTTGTATGTTTGAATTATCAAATGCTTCAATTCGATGGGGAGTATGGATCCCTAATTTATCACCTAAATTTTCAACAGCCTTAATTGTTCTTTCTTCATCTCTTTCAATTAAAGAAAATTTCTCTTGAAGAGCAATCTTTGCATTTTTGTGAGCTAATAATATAAGGTCCTTCTTTTTACCACGCTTAGGCTGAAGTGTTGTTACGTCTAACAACTTTTCAACTAATTCAAATTCGATACTATCCGGAAGCAGGATTTCCTTTGGGATAAAGTGACTTGTTTTAGAATAAAATTGACCCAAAAACGTAAGAAACTCCTGTTCAGGACTATCATAGATTGGAAACATTGACACATCACGTTCAATTAATTTTCCTTGTCGGATAAAAAAGACTTGTACACACATCCAACCCTTATCGTATGCATACCCAAACACATCACGATCAACAAAATCATTTAACGTCATCTTTTGTTTTTCCATCGTTGCTTCTATATGAAGAATTTGATCTCTAAGCTCTTTTGCCCGCTCAAATTCAAGCTCTTCTGAAGCCTTACTCATTTTTTCCGATAATTCATTCTTAATATTTTTGTATCCACCATTTAGGAACTTCGTAATTTCCTCTACCATTTGTCGATTTGTTTCTTCAGACACATCTTTAACGCACGGTGCTAAGCATTGACCCATATGGTAATAAAGACAAACACGATCAGGCAATGTCGAGCATTTTCTTAGCGGGTATAAACGATCTAGTAATTTTATCGTTTCACGCGCAGATTGAACGTTCGGATATGGCCCAAAGTACTTTCCTTTATCCTTTTTAACTTGTCTTGTTACAAGGAGTCTAGGGTGCCGTTCATTTGTAATTTTAATAAAAGGATATGTTTTATCATCCTTTAACATTACATTATACTTGGGATCATATTTTTTAATCAGATTTAATTCCAATATTAATGCTTCTAGATTAGAAGAGGTAATAATATATTCAAAGTCAACAATTTCATTAACTAAACGTAATGTTTTTCCATCATGTGAACCTGTAAAGTAAGAGCGAACGCGATTTTTCAGTACTTTTGCTTTCCCTACATAAATGACAGTTCCCTGTCGATCCTTCATGATATAACAACCCGGTTGATCAGGAAGAAGTGCAAGCTTTTCCTTAATATGTTCTTTCATAGCAGACACTCCTTTTTTATAATAGTAATTGACAATAAGATAGGCAGTAATTCCCCACTTTAATTCTGAATTAAAAAGGCGAATTACTGCCTATTTCATAATAGCTATAGACCATTTTATCATGTACACTTTCTTTCGTCCTTTGTTAATTTGTCGTATTCTATGAAATTCTTTCCTATCTTGCATTCATTGTAAAAAGGATTGACACAAGGTCAATCCTTTTTATAAACAGCATGATAAAAATCAAGGTAATTTCTTATACGTGCTTGTTTAATACTTCAGCAAGCGCTTCTTTTGGCTGATATCCTACAGCTTTATCAACAACTTCACCGTCTTTTAGTACAAGTAAAGTTGGGATACTCATAACGCCGAATTTGCCAGCTGTTTCTTGGTTCTCATCAACATCAACTTTAACAATTTTCACTTTATCTCCCATATCTGAATCAAGCTCTTCAAGAACTGGAGCAATCATTTTACAAGGTCCGCACCATGGTGCCCAAAAATCTACTAATACGACACCTTCGTTTGTTTCGTTTGAAAATGTTTGATCTGTTACATTTGTAATTGCCATTCGTAATTCCTCCTAAATTGTAAGGGTAAATATGTTTAAAGTATAGCATTACAGTGCTAAGTAAGCTAATGATTTGCTTCAGTATTACTTTTCCCTATGTTGAGAAAGAATAACATGTTTTTTCAATAAACGACATATTTTGTATAGATTAAGTTGTATTGAAGCAAATACATTTAATTCTTTCTTTTTTATTTCTCAACCCGTGTGAAATTAGTTCGTTTCATTGCGCTACAGACACTCGCTTTCCGCGGGGAGGAAGCTGAGCCTCCTCGGCTTTGCCTGCGGGGTCTCAGCCTTTCCTCTACCTCCCGCAGGAGTCGAGTGTCTTTCGCTACATTCCACTATTAAGCTAAAACATGATATCAATAAATATAACACTTTGGCAAAACACCTTAAATTAAAAAGCACGCTTTGGAAACGTGCTTTTGTTTAAACTAAAATTATGCGTGAACCTTTAATTTTCTAAATTCTTCTGTTAATAGTGGAACAACTTCAAATAGATCTCCTACGATTCCATAGTCTGCTACTTTAAAGATGTTAGCTTCAGGGTCTTTGTTAATTGCCACTATGACCTTAGAGTTTGACATACCTGCTAGATGTTGAATCGCACCTGAAATTCCGCATGCAATATATAAATCAGGAGTTACCACTTTTCCAGTTTGACCGATTTGAAGAGAGTAATCACAGTATTCAGCATCACATGCTCCACGCGAAGCCCCTACTGCTCCTCCTAAAACATTTGCTAATTCTTTTAAAGGTTCAAAACCATCTTCACTCTTAACTCCACGACCACCTGCAATAACAACTTTTGCTTCTGATAAATCAACACCCTCTGAAGCTTTACGAACAACTTCCTTTACAATTGTTCTTAAATCTTTAATATCTACAGATAGGGTATTTGTGTCTCCGCTTCTTGTATCATCTTTCTCTAGTGGAGCAATATTGTTTGGACGAATAGTGGCAAAGATAACTCCGTCAGTTACTATTTTCTTCTCAAATGCTTTTCCTGAATAAATTGGACGAGTAAATACCACATTTCCACCTGTTACCTCAATAGCTGTAGCATCTGAAATTAACCCCGAGCCTAATCTTGCTGCAATTTTAGGTGATAGGTCTTTACCAAGTGCCGTATGACCAAAAACAATGCCTTCAGGATTTTCTTCTGAAATAACCGACAATAAAGCTTGAGAGTAACCATCTGGTGTATATGTTTGTAATTTTTCATTTTCAACCGCCACAACACGATCAGCACCAAAATGAATTAATTCGGTTGATAATGATGAAACATTATCTCCTAATAAAACAGCAACAACCTCTCCACCCTCTGCAATTGTTTTTCCTGCAGCAATCGCCTCAAAAGATACATTACGTAGTGATTGATCACGAACCTCACCTAATACAAGTACTTTTCTTGCCATTATCATTTCCCCCTGTTCAACTATTTAAAATTTCTCTCCCATACTTCACAGAACCTTCTCTATCAATTAAACAACTTTCGCTTCATTTCTAAGTAATGAAACTAATTCTTTTACTTGATCCCCTATTTCACCTTCTAATACTTTTCCAGCCTCTTTTTTCGGTGGTAAATAGATTTCAATTGTTTTTGTTTTAGCTTCAACATCGTCTTCGTCTAAATCAAGATCATCTAATTCAAGCTCATCTAATGGCTTTTTCTTTGCTTTCATAATTCCTGGTAATGATGGATAACGAGGTTCATTTAACCCCTGTTGAGCTGTTACAAGAAGTGGAAGAGATGCTTCAATAACCTCAGAGTCTCCCTCTACATCTCGAACAATCGTTGCTTTGTCTCCATCAATTTCAAGCTTAGTAATGGTTGTTACATACGCAATATCTAATAACTCAGCTAGTCTTGGACCAACCTGACCAGATCCACCGTCAATAGCTACATTTCCACCTAGGATAATATCTACTTCTTGGTCTTTAAGATATTCAGCTAAAATTCTTGAGGTTGAATATTGATCACCATTTTCTAAATCATCTTCAGTATTAATTAAAACAGCTTTATCACACCCCATAGCCAAAGCTGTTCTTAATTCTTTCTCTGAATCCTCTCCACCAATTGTGACTACCGTTACTTCTCCCCCATTTGCATCACGTAATTGAATAGCTTCTTCGATTGCATATTCATCATAAGGATTTATAATAAACTCTGCTCCATCCTCATTGATTTTTCCATTTTGCACAGCAATCTTTTCCTCAGTATCAAACGTTCTTTTCATAATTACGAAGATATTCATTTTCCATTCCCCCATGTTAAGTTAAGTATTTTAATAGATACTTTATTTTCCCGTAAAATTCGGCTTTCTCTTTTCAATAAAAGCTGTAATCCCCTCTTTTGCATCAGCGCTATTAAAAAGTTCCCCAAAAAGCTTAGCTTCCTGTTTCATTCCTTCCTCATAGGTGGAGATTTTAGAAGCATTTAAAAGTGATATGACTGCTTTAACTGAGCCTGGACTTTTTTGAGCAAACTTGCCAGCTAATTTCTTTGCTTCTTCTAACATACTCTCTTGCGGGTAGGCATGATTTGCAAGACCTAGTTCTACTGCTTCCTTCCCTAGGATTGGTTCACTTGTTACCATCATTTCTAATGCACGGCCCCTACCGATATATCTTGGTAGCCTTTGAGTACCACCAAAACCTGGAATAATTCCTAGTTGTAATTCCGGTAATCCAAGCTTAGCATCTTCCGTTACAATTCGTAGATGACAAGACATTGCAAGTTCTAAACCGCCCCCTAATGCAGCACCATGTATGGCTGCAATAATCGGCTTAGGGAAGTTTTCAATTCTTTCAAATATTTTCTGTCCCTCTTCTGCTAATTTTGAAAACTCTCCATCTGATGAAACAGTAACAAACTCCTTAATATCTGCTCCAGCAGAGAAAAATCTTCCTTCACCATGAAGTACGACCGCTCGGACCTGGTCATCTTGTTCAATTGAATCAAGTAAAATTGAAAGCTCTTTCAAAACATTTGATGAAAGTGCATTTGCTGGTTCATGATTAATCGTCACAACAGCAACATTTTTTTCTTTGGTTAGCCTTAACAGCTTCATCTAATTCCTCCTATTTACTAAAATCTACTTAAATGTATTTTCTTTATAGTAGGAAAATGCCTTATTTATCATGTCCCCTCCCTTATTTAGAGAAGGGAACAAATTTCATGAGGATTTAGGTGTCACAAAACCGTAAACAAATAAATCGTGAACTTTCTTTGTTTGATTAACTAAACTGTATTTTTGTTCATTCATGACCCATGTTGTTACTGTTTCATCAATGGTTCCAAAAATCATTTGTCTTGCTAATCTTACATCTAAGTCTTGTCTAAATTCTCCACTTTCCTTTCCTTCTTGAATAATTTTGTCAACAACATTGAGGTAACCCTTTAATACCTCGTTTATTCGCAGTCGTAAGTCCTTGTTAGACTGTCTTAACTCAAGTTGTGTCACAATGGCAAGTTGATGATCTTCTGAAAGTAGTGTAAAGTGTTTTTCAATCAGAGAATACAACTTGTCTGCTGCATTTGTTTTATCTTTTATTTCTTCTTCAATTTTTTCTATAAAAACGCCCATCTTCTCTTGAAAAAGAGAAACAAGGATGTCTTCTTTATTTTTAAAATATAAGTATATAGTTCCATCAGCAACTCCAGCTTGCTTAGCAATCTTGGATACTTGTGCTTGATGATAACCATTTTCTGCAATTACAATAACAGCTGCATCAATGATCTGAATAAACTTTGGTTTCTTCTGTCTCAATGTAATGTTCGACTCCTTTTTCTTAATGAATGAATCATCATTCATAATTCAATCTTAAGTTTTCCTTAGCTTTATGTCAAGCCCTCAATTAGCAATTTTTTATTTTCATTTTTCAATATGTAATCGAGAGGGTCTTTAGTATAAAACCCTAAAACCCTCTCTCTTTATTTCACTATTAGTTTGCGTTTTTCATTTTTTCTTTTTCCTCTTCAACTAATGCACGTCTTAATATTTTTCCGACAGCTGTTTTAGGAAGATCGTCTCTAAATTCATAAATATGTGGTACCTTATATGCCGCTAAATGTTTACGCGCATATTCATTAAATTCCTCGGCTGTTGCATGTTGATGATCCTTTAAAACTATATAAGCTTTTACTGTCTCTCCACGATAGGGATCAGGAATTCCCGCAACCACTACCTCTTTGACTTTTTCATGCTCGTATAGAATTTCTTCAATCTCACGTGGGTAAATATTAAACCCACCAGCAATAATCATATCCTTCTTACGATCTACAATATAAAAGTAACCTTCTTCATCCATGTAGCCAATATCACCTGTTAGCAGCCAACCATCTTTAATCGTCGCTTCTGTTTCTTCCTTTTTATTCCAATATCCTTGCATAACTTGAGGACCTCTAATCGCAATCTCTCCAAGTTCATTCGGCTCAGCGATCCCCCCATTTTCATAAGAAAGAACAACTGCGTCTGTGTTTGGCCATGGAACACCAATACTGCCTTTCTTTCTTTTCCCCCAAATAAAATTTGAATGAGTAACGGGAGATGCTTCCGATAAGCCATAGCCTTCTACTAATTTCCCACCTGTTATTTGTTCAAATTTTTCTTGTATTTCCACAGGAAGCGGAGCGGATCCACTTATGCAGCATTCGATTGAGGAAAGATTATACTTATGAATATCAGGATGATTCAAAAGTGCAATATAAATTGTTGGAGCACCTGGAAATAATGTTGGCTTTAATTTTTCAATTGTTTTTAATGTATCTGTGGCATCAAACTTTGGTAAAAGAATCATTTTAAAGCTTTGCATCACAGATAAGTTCATAACAGTTGTCATCCCATAAACATGAAAGAAAGGAATAATTCCTAATACAGATTCTTCCCCTCTTTTGCATTTGTACATCCATGCTGCACACATCTTTGTGTTTGAAACAACATTTTCATGTGAAAGCATAACACCCTTAGGAAAACCTGTCGTACCTCCAGTATATTGCAGGAGGGCCACGTCTTCTGAAGGAATATATGCTGGTACTTCAACAGAAGGCTTTGATAATTCCATAATTTTTTTAAACAAATGCGTGCTGCCCTCATGTTCTACTTTTACAACGATTTGATTTTGCTTCTTTTGGACAAAAGGATACAATAAATTTTTCGGAAATGGCAAATAATCTTTAATGCCTGTGACGATAATATGCCGCAATTTTGTTAACGCTTTCATTTTAGAAACTCTCGGATATAATAAATCAAGCGTTACGATAAAAGTGGACTCGCTGTCTTTTAGTTGGTATTCTAATTCTCTTTCCATATATAAAGGATTCGTCTGGACAACTATACCGCCAGCTAGTAATACAGCATAATAAGAGATCACTGCTTGTGGACAATTTGGAAGCATTATTGACACACGATCTCCCTTTTCTAACCCCAAGGATTGGAAATAATTCGCCAGCTTTAAAGATTGATCATATAGGTCTGAATAGGTTAACTCCTTTCCTAAAAAATGAATAGCGATTTTATTAGGAAATTCTAGTGCAGATTGCTCTAAATAATAATGCAGTGGTTTTTGATCAGTATTAATTTGATGAGGAATTTCGGTAGGATATAATGATAACCAAGGTTTTTGACTTTCCATTTTACTCTCCTCCTCCTGAGGGATATATAAGCAATGAGGAAATCTAATCTTTTTGAAAATATTCACTTGCGCTTCCACTTAAAAAAAGTATAGCAGATTTTTTTATTTTCAGAAATATAAAATATTTATAAAAGGCATACTCACTATATGATGACTAAATTAAACAAATAAAAAAGCCTGACATATAGCCAGACTTTTTATAAATATCATTTAAAAGAAAACTAAATAAATAACCCCAATTAAAATAAATAGACCGCATAAACCGAACATTACCTTTGCCAACGTCTCCAATAGTATACACTCCTTATATTGCCGCCCCTATAACAAATGATAAACCTACAGATATGACTAACGAAATAAATCCTACTGCACGATTATCCTTTTGTATCTCTTCATCTATTTTAAATTTTGGCGTCATAAATTCATAAATAAAATAACCTAAAAGTAACAATATGAAGCCAAATAAACCCGAACCCATCATTTCCAATAAGCTATCATGTTGATTAATAGAAAATCGAAAGATATTGGCAATCCCAAAAATTTTCCCACCAGTAGCCATTGCAACGGCAAAATTACCATTTTGAATTTCTTCCCAGTTTTTATATTTCGTAACGAGTTCAAATATGGTCAAAAATACAATGATACATAAAACAACAACACTATAGTAGGCAGCAATTTGAACAAGCTCATTTTCCCAAAATGTATTCATATTATCTTCTCCCCACTATTTGAGTTCTACAATAGTAACTCCTGTACCGCCTTCTCCGGCTTCTCCAAATCGTGTATTTTTCACGCTGCGGTGATTCTTTAATAGCTCCTTAACACCTGTTCTCAGCGCGCCTGTTCCTTTTCCGTGGATAATGGAAACTCTTGGATACCCCGCTAAAACCGCGTCATCCAGGTACTTTTCTACTCTCAATAAGGCATTTTCATACCGTTCTCCACGTAAATCCAATTCAAGCGAGACGTGATAATCTTTCCCTTTTACAGCAGCTAGTGGCTTTGCTTGTACTTCCTGCTTAGGACGTTTGATGTATTGAAGATCTGCTTCTTTAACCTTCATTTTCATAATTCCCATTTGCACTTGCCATTCATTATCACTCACTTTTTCAACAAGATGGCCCTTTTGGTCAAAGCTAATCACTTTTACTTCATCACCAGGCAAGAACTCTTGTTTAACAGGCTGCTTTTTCTCTACCTTTTTGCTTTTCACAAAATGGGGCTGAGCTTCTTCCAGTCGTTTTTTTGCATCAATCAATTCATGCTCCTTAACTTGAGCATGCTGTTCTTTGCGCATCTTTCTTAAATCTCTAATAATTTGTTCAGCTTCTTTGTTTGCCTCTTCTAGTTTTTCTGCGGCACTACGTTCTGCTTTTTCATATAAGGCGTCACGTTGCTCATTAAATTCAATGATTTGTTTTTGAAGCTCTTTATGAAGCTTTTCAGCTTCTTGACGAAATCTCTCGGCTTCAACACGTTCATGTTCAGCAGTTTTTTTGCTTGTTTCTAATGAAGCAATCATTGTATCAACTTCATTACTTTCGTCACTCATTTGTGCTCTTGCCATATTAATGATTTGTTCTTGTAAACCTAATCGCTTAGAAATTTCAAAAGCGTTACTACGACCGGGTACACCAATTAAAAGCTTATACGTCGGACTTAAGGTTGTGATATCAAACTCAACACTCGCATTAATCACGCCTGGACGATTGTAGCCATATGCTTTCAATTCCGGATAATGAGTTGTTGCAACAACTCTTGCTCCTCTGTTATACACTTCATCAAGTATAGAAATCGCTAACGCTGCCCCTTCTTGCGGATCCGTTCCAGCTCCAAGCTCATCAAACAACACAAGACTTTGGTCATCTGCTTTTTGAAGAATATCAACAATATTCACCATATGCGAGGAGAACGTACTTAAACTTTGCTCAATTGATTGCTCATCACCAATATCAGCATATACTGCTTTAAATACAGTCACTTCTGAACCATCTAGTGCTGGAATTTGTAACCCAGCCTGTGCCATAAGTGTACATAATCCAAGTGTTTTCAAAGCAACAGTTTTACCACCTGTATTTGGTCCTGTAATCACGATTGTTGTGAAATCAGTTCCTAATTCAATATCATTAGCAACAACTTCGTCTAAAGGTAAAAGTGGATGTCGAGCCTTTAACATTCGAATAACACCATCTTGATTCACTTCTGGCTTTGTTCCTTTGATTTGCTTTGCATATTTAGCCTTTGTAAACATAAAATCCATGTCTGCTAAGCAATTGACATTTTGTAAAATGTCATCACCCTGCTCAGCAACTTCCTGTGATAAAAGCGTTAAAATTCGATCGATTTCTACTTTTTCTTTTACCTTAGCCTGCTGCAGAACATTATTCAATTCTACGATAGCTTGAGGCTCGATAAATAACGTCGCACCAGAGCTGGATTGATCATGAACAATCCCACCATACGAAGCTCGATATTCCTGCTTAACTGGTAAAACAAAACGGTCATTTCTTATCGTAATAATGGCATCTGATAACATTTTAGAAGCAGAAGACGAGCGGATCATTGATTCTAATTTATCTCTAACTCTTGCTTCATTTGTTCTTAATTGTTGACGGATTCCTTTTAAAGTGACACTAGCACTATCAAGTACATAACCATTATCATCAATACATTGATTAATATTTCTCTCTAAGTCATGAAGAATAATAATCTGCTCTGCAAGTTGTGGCAAATGTGTTAATTCGATTTCTTCCTCTACCATTTTTTCAACAAAACGCTTCATCTGACGTGCTGCATATAAAGTTCCTGCAACCTCTATTAATTCCACCGAGCTTAACATACCGCCAATTTTCGCTCTTTTCACTGTTGACCTTACATCAACAAGTCCACCTAATGGTATGTTTCCCTTCAGCCTGAGCACCTTTGCAGCCTCATCTGTTTGCTCTTGGAGGGTGACAACATCCAGGTAATCACTTGAAGGAATAAGTGCCTTTGCCTTCTCTTTTCCAAGAGAAGAGGAAGCATGTTTTATTAGTTGTTCTTTTACTTTTTCAAACTCTAACACATGTAAAACTTTTTGCTGCAATGTGGTTTACCTCCTAATTAGAACAAACATGCCACTATTTTAGTAGGCATGACTTTTTACAAAAACAATGTATAAAGTGTTACTCACTATGATGTCTATTTAAAAATGATTTGAGTCTGTCAAGATCCCAAGTGTTAATAACATTTTCACTCTCAATCCAGCCTTTTTTAGCTGTTGATATACCTATTGTCATATCTTCTAGCATTTCCATATTATGCGCATCAGTATTAATCACAATTTTCACTCCAGCTTCTTGAGCTTTCCTTACATACTCTGAGTTTAAGTCCAAACGATGAGGATTTGCGTTTAATTCAAGCGCGGTATCAGTTTCTTTTGCAAGCTGTATTAGTAGATCAATATCCACATCATATCCCTTACGTTTACCAATAATTCTTCCGGTTGGATGTGCAATAATATCAACGTGATGATTTTCAAGAGCTGTTTTTAATCTTTTCATAATAACATCCTGTGATTGTGAAAAACTAGAGTGGATAGAAGCGATAACAATGTCCATTTCCTTTAATAGCTCATCATCATAATCTAATGTAGCATCAGGAAGTATATCCATTTCTACTCCAGCAAGGATTGTTATATCGTCATATTCTTCATTCAGAGCATCAATTTCCTTTCTTTGTGCTCTTAATCTTTCAGGTGTTAAACCATTTGCTACTTTTAAATATTGAGAATGATCAGTAATAGCAATATATTTGTAGCCCTTCTTACGACAAGCCTCTACCATTTCCCTAATCGTAAATGCACCATCACTCCAAGTTGAGTGCATATGAAGATCTCCCTTTATATCTTCTAATGAGATAAGCTGAGTTCGATGACCAAACGAATCTACCTCTGTTCCATCTTCTCGGATTTCAGGTGAAAAATGTGGGAGGTTAAAATACTGATAAAACTCTTCCTCAGTTTGAAACGTTTTGATTTCATTTGTTTCTATATTTTCTACACCATATTCACTTATTTTTTCGCCACGCTCTTTTGCAAGCTGCCTCATTCTTACATTATGATCCTTTGAGCCCGTAAAATGATGAAGGGTTGTAGCAAATTCTGCAGGCTTAACTAAACGAAAATCAACACTCACTTCATATTCATATTGCAATTGAACTGAAACTTTCGTATCTCCACTCGCGATAGTGTCTGACAATCTCGGTAAAGCTAAGAGCTGATCTCTTACCTTACTAGGTTCATTTGTAGAAATAATAAAGTCCAAATCTTTAATTGTTTCTCTCATACGACGCAGACTTCCTGCTCGTGAGTAACTTTCAATTCCTTCACACTCTTCAAGATACGCTTCAATTTCATCAGCTATTGGCAACATGAAAGACAATGGTAACCGTTCAGGACGATTGCCCATTTCCTCAATAGCCGCTACTATTTTTTCTTCTGACTTTTTCCCAAAGCCAGCTAATCCTTGGATTTTATTTTCTTCACAAGCCCGTTTTAAAGACTCAACACTATCTATATTAAGTTCTTTATATAGCTTAGCAATTTTTTTGCCACCTAATCCCGGAAGCTTTAATAATGGTAGCAACCCTTCTGGTACCTCTTTTTGCAATTGCTCCAAAACCTCTGATCTTTTTGTCTCAACGAATTCTTTAATCACGGCTGAAGTGCCTTTTCCAATTCCTGCTATCTTTGTAAAGTCATCAATAAGAGCCAAGCTTCGATCGTCCGATTCTAAAGCATTTGCTGCTTTTCTAAATGCTGATATTTTAAAAGGATTTTCTCCTTTTAATTCCATTAATACTGCTATATTTTCTAATAGTCGAATAACATCTTTTTTATGAATATCCATTTTTTTCACCTCTATATCTAACACTTCTCTAAAAATGATACAAATAATTAAAGAAAAAGTACAATTTTTACCCATTTCATAACATATCAAAAGAGACTGACTCAAACCAAGGGCAAGATCCTCTGGTCTCATAATTGCTGAGTGATGGAGGGATTACCCTTTTGAGTCAGTCTCTTTAGGACATATATTGAATCCAAAGCTCATTAACTTTATCTGAGAAGTAAGGAGTATGATTCACGATTAAGTTGGCTAATACTGATTGATCTAAAGCCGTTTGTATCTGTTCCATAGGAATTAAGGCAGCAATAAAAAGTAAGATAAATAAAACAAGGTATGATTCCAAAAAACCTAGTATAGAACCAGCCCACCTATTTAATTGCTTTAATATCGGCAACAGCGCAACAAAATCAAGCATTGTCCCGATAATTTGCATCACAATTTTCGTTCCTATAAATAAAATAACAAATGCTACAGCACGATAATAGGCACCTTCAAGATCCTCTCCATTTAACAATGAGAGAATAGCTGGCCCATCACTTGTAGCGGGATATGGTACCCACAGTTTCAATTTGGGTGCAAGATCATCAAAATACTGGTATGCTACTATGTATGCGATAATAAATCCTGTCAAATGAACAAATTGAAGGATAAAACCGCGTTTTAAGCCGACTAGTATCCCGAATAGTAGAATAATAAATAATACGAAATCTAGCATTTCTTAGCTTCAATCCTTTTCTATTAGTTGTTTCTCCAGTTTTTCATAATCTTCTTTTAATTTTAAATAATCATGAACAACATTGACTGCTGTTAAAACAGCTAATTTATTAATATCAAGAGAAGGGTTTTTACTATTAATCTCTCGCATTTTATCATCAACCATTGCAGCAACAGCTCGAATATGGCTTGTGCTTTCAGTCCCAATAATTGAAAATTGTTGACCATATATATCTACTGTTGTTTTAGACTTAGGGCGATTTGACAACGATAAATCCTCCATTTCCTGCAAATCCTAATTCTTATCATAACACGAAGCTTTATCATATGGGAAGAATATCGATAGCCATTACTTTTCTAAAAGAGTATATAAACGAAAGGATGTTTCATATGGCCAACTCAGTCATTAAAGTAAATTCGACAACGATCACTCAAATGGAAAAACATTATGAAAACAATAGAACAGAGAAAACTCCTCAAGGTGCTGTTTTTTCAGCAAAAACCAATGGATGTACAATAACTGCGTACAAATCGGGTAAGGTTCTTTTTCAAGGAGCTTCAGCAGAAGTGGAAGCAGCCAAATGGGGGACGGTTACACCTTCAGCTAAAAAAGGTCCGTCAGCAAGCAAAACGCCAACTGGTTTTCAGCCACCTTCCAATATTTCGAGTCTCTCTATTATCGGTTCAGATGAAGTTGGAACTGGAGACTTTTTTGGACCAATGACGGTAGTAGCAGCATACGTTAGAAAAGAGCAAATGCAGTTATTACAGGAGCTCGGTGTTAAAGATTCGAAAAACTTAAAAGATCCTCAAATCTGTGAGATTGCAAGGGACCTCATAAAAACGATACCTTATAGCTTGCTAATCCTTCATAACGAAAAATATAACGAGCTTCAACAGCAAGGAATGTCACAGGGCAAAATGAAGGCTTTATTACATAATCAAGCAATAAACAAGCTACTAAGTAAGATTGATCCTGAAAAACCAGACGGACTTTTAATTGATCAGTTTGCAGAGCCAGCTGTGTATTTTAAGCATCTTCAAGGGAAAAAAGTGTATAAAGAAAATATCTATTTTTCAACAAAGGCGGAAGGTGTTCACCTAGCGGTTGCAGCTGCATCTATTATTGCGAGATACTCCTTTATTAAAGAATTCGAAAAGCTATCTGAAAAAGCGGGTGTTATCATCCCAAAAGGTGCAGGTGCACAGGTTGACGTTGCCGCTGCAAAAATCATTCAAAAGAAAGGTCCAGAATTTTTAGCTACTATTACAAAAAAACATTTTGCAAATACCGAGAAAGCAGCAAAGCTAGCTAGAAGGTGATGAACAATAAGGTTCTCAGAAACGAATAAGCGGGTTTATTTGTGATTTCGGGTAATTTATCGGCGATTCCTGAAGATTTGTCTTCGAATCTGGACCGTTTATCCTCGATTCTGAGAATTTATCTTCGATTCCGGACCGTTTATCCTCGATTCTCAGAATTTATCTTCGATTACGGGCCGTTTATCTTCGATTCTCAGAATTTATCTTCGATTCCGGACCGTTTATCCTCGATTCTGAGAATTTATCTTCGATTCCGGACCGTTTATCTTCGATTCTCAGAATTTATCTTCTTTTAGACAATTTTCAACAAAAACCTACCCAATCACTAAGCCTATTCAAGTGAAGCACAAAAAACGAATCACCAAATCGGTGATTCGTTTTTATTTTACCCTCTTAATGTTGCTCCAGTTTTCTCTTCTACAGCACTTAATACTTTTTCGTGCGCCTTTGATACGTCTTCATCTGTTAACGTACGTTCAGGATCGAAGTAACGTAATGAGAATGCCACTGATTTTTTCCCTTCTTCAAGACGATCGCCTTCATAAAGGTCAAAAACAGCCACATCTCTCAGCATTTTTCCTCCAGCTTCTTTAATTACCTTTTCAATATCACCAACAATAACATCTTTGTTTACAACAAGTGCAATGTCTCTAGTGATAGAAGGATAGCGAGGAATGACTTCAAAACGAGTTTCTTCTACATCTGCTGTTAAAAGATCAACTAATGAAAGTTCAAACACATATGTTTCTGTAAGATCTAGTTCCTTTTGAACAGTTGGATGCACTTGACCGACGAAACCAACAAGCTTTTCTCCAAGGAATATTTCGGCAGTACGTCCTGGATGCATGCCTTCTCGTTTAGATTGTTTATATTCAATCACATCTGATAAGCCTAATAAATCAACAAGACCATCAATTATTCCTTTTACAACATAAAAATCAACAGGCTTTTTCTCACCCTGCCATGAGTGTGAGTGCCATAGGCCAGTAACAGCTCCTGATAAACGTTCTTTTTCAAGCGGCTGAACATCTTTTCCTTGTGAAAGGAATACTGATCCAATTTCATATAGTGCCACTTGATCAATTTGTCGAGCCAAATTGTATCGTAACGCATCTAAAAGATGTGGAAGAAGACTTAGACGTAATACGCTTCTTTCCTCACTCATTGGTAGAGCAAGCTTAGTTAGTTCAGATGCCTCAAGAGCATATTTAGGTGCCTTTTCTTCACTAGTTAGTGAGTAAGTAATGGCTTGATATAATCCTGTACCCTCTAGATAACGGCGAACTTTGCGACGTTTTTCCTGGTAATCAGTTAATTTACCTGGAATCGCTTGACCAACAGGTAATGTTGTTGGGATATTATCATAACCATAAAGTCTTGCTACTTCTTCTACTAGATCTTCTTCAATTGTTAGATCACCACGACGAGTAGGTACAGTTACAATGATTGTAGAGTTATCTAGTTCCACCCCAAATTGAAGTCGTTCAAAAATACTCTTCATTTCTTCCGCTGAAATGTTCATTCCAAGCACTCTGTTTACTTTTTCAACTGTTGTTTTTACAACAGCAGGTTCAAAAGTTGTAGATCTAACCTCTACTGCTCCTTCTAGCACTTCTCCACCAGCATATAAAGAAATTAATTGTGCCGCACGCTCCGCAGCTGCAGGAACACGATTAGGGTCAACTCCTTTTTCATATCGTGCACTTGCTTCACTTCTTAATCCATGATCTTTTGAAGCTGTGCGAATACGTTGGCCATTAAACAAAGCAGACTCTAAAAGAATTGTTTTTGTATCAGATTGTACTTCTGAATTCGCTCCACCCATTACTCCAGCTAATGCAACAGGCTCTGTACCATTTGTGATCACTAAATGTTCTGAAGTTAGTGTTCGTTCTTGATCATCAAGTGTAACAATTTTCTCTCCGTCCTTTGCACGACGAACCAAGATTTCCTTAGATCCTAAACGGTCATAGTCAAAAGCATGAAGAGGCTGGCCGTATTCTAATAGTACGAAGTTTGTAATATCAACTACATTATTATGAGGGCGAATTCCAGCTGCCATTAAACGAGATTGCATCCATAACGGTGAAGGAGCAATCGTGACATTTTTCATTACTTTTGCGATGTATAAAGGATTATCGTCAGTTGCTTCTACATTGACTTGAACATAATTTGAAGCTGTCTCTGATGAGCTTTCATAAGAAATTTCCGGATACTTCACTTCACGATTTAATATCGCTGCAACTTCGTGTGCCACCCCTAACATGCTAAGGGCATCAGCACGATTTGGTGTTAATCCTAGCTCAAGTACAGCATCATCAAGGTTTAATTGTTCTAAAGCATCTTTTCCAACTTCTGCATCATTAGGGAAAACAAAAATCCCTTCAGAATATTCCTTCGCTACGAGCTTGCTTTCGATCCCTAGCTCTTGCAATGAACAAATCATTCCGTTTGACACTTCTCCACGAAGCTTGGCTTTTTTGATTTTAAAGTTACCAGGTAAAACAGCACCTACTGTTGCCACTGCAACCTTTTGTCCTTTATCAACATTTTTAGCTCCACAAATGATTTGGACAACTTCACCGTTTCCTAAATCCACTTGACATTTATTTAGTTTATCCGCATCAGGATGTTGTTCTTTTTCTACGACATGACCAACAACAACACCCTTCATGCCTTCATTTAAAACCTCTACACCTTCAACCTCAATACCACTGCGTGTGATTTTTTCTGCTAATTCATCTGGTGTAATGCCCGATAAATCAACATAATCTGCTAACCATTTATATGAAACATACATGTTTTAAGCCTCCTATTTACGCTCGTTTAAATTGTTTTAAGAATCGTACATCATCTGTATAGAAATGACGGATATCATCGATACCGTACTTTAACATGGCGATACGTTCTCCACCGATCCCGAATGCAAAGCCAGTATATTTTTCAGGATCAAAGCCAGCCATCTTTAATACATTCGGATGTACCATTCCAGCTCCTAGCATTTCAATCCATCCTGTTTTCTTACAAACGTTACAGCCTTTTCCTCCACATAAGAAACAAGATACATCTACTTCAACAGATGGCTCTGTAAATGGGAAAAAGCTAGGGCGCAGACGTATTTCACGCTCTTCACCAAACATTTTCTTCGCAAACACTTCAAGTGTACCTTTTAAATCACTCATACTAATGTTTTCATCAATAACAAGTCCTTCAATTTGTGTAAATTGATGAGAGTGTGTAGCATCATCGTTATCACGTCGAAACACTTTACCTGGACAAATAATTTTAACTGGTCCCTTGCCCTCATGCTTTTGCATTGTTCTTGCTTGAACCGGTGAGGTATGTGTACGTAAAAGAAGTTCTTCTGTTATATAGAAAGAATCCTGCATATCTCGAGCTGGATGACCTTTTGGCAGGTTTAAAGCTTCGAAGTTATAATAATCAGTTTCAACCTCTGGACCCTCGGCAATTTGATAGCCCATTCCAAGGAAAAGATCTTCAATCTCTTCAATAACAGCAGTGATTGGGTGATGATTTCCGACTCTTACAGGACGACCTGGTAACGTCACATCAATCGTCTCTGTTGCTAGCTTTTGCTCAACAGCAAGCTGTTCTAAATGCTCCTGCTTACTAGAAATAGACGTAGCAATTGCTTCTCTTACTTCATTTGCTAACGCCCCCATTACTGGACGTTCTTCAGCTGAAAGCTTACCCATTCCACGTAACACTTCTGTAATTGGACCTTTTTTCCCTAAATAAGCGACACGAATGTCATTTAAAGCTTTTAAATCCTGCGCTTGTTCTACTTTTTCAAGCGCTTCTTGTTGAAGCTGTTTTAATTGCTCCTGCATGTTGTTTCCTCCTTTATTTAAAAAGCGTATTAGCAGCTTTTTTTGCAAAATAAAAAACTCGCCCCATAAAAGGGACGAGTTGAATTCGCGTTACCACCCTTGTTAGTCATACTCCTATATCTAAGTACAACTCACTTCATTTCCATAACGGTAAAAACCGGAACACCTTTACGTTTTAGAGGTCGGATGTGGGGGTCAGTTAAAAACAAAACCTTCACTACCTACCGAAACCCTTGAACGGTCCTAGTGTCAACTCGAGAGATGAATTCATTTACTTCAATCTAAAAAATGCTTTCAGTCGAGGCATTTTCTCCCTGGGTAGACGAACTGTAAAGTACTAGTCTCTGTCATCGTTTTTTAAGCTTATGTAATTTCTATCTTATTATAATCAAACTCTTTTGTTACCGCAACCTGCCTAGCCACGTAAATGATAAAGTAATATTCCTGTTGCAATGGCCACGTTCAACGATTCTGCCCCTCCATATATAGGTATATACAGATTTTTAGATGTTTTTTGTAATAATTTATCGTTTACTCCACTACCTTCATTACCAACTATCAGACAGAATTTCTCTGCCGGAGCAACTTCTTTATAACTTTGCCCATTTTGCAACGAAGTACCATAAGTAGGAATTTCCTTTTCCGTGTAAACATCGATCCATTCTTCTAAATTACCTTTTGCAATTGGAAGATGAAAGAGTGAACCTTGACTTGAACGGATAACCTTTGAATTATAATGATCAACAGTTCCTTCACCTAATATTATCCCATCAACTCCTGCCGCGTCAGCAGTACGTATGATTGTACCTAAGTTTCCTGGATCTTGAACACTGTCTATTAATAAAATTTTATTCCATGATTGTGGAGAGTGCTCTCGTTGGAATTCACATATAGCAGCTAGTCCTTGTGGTGCTTCTGTATCACTTATTGCTTTCATAACATCCTTTGTAACAAGTGTTATGTTTAAATTATCGACATTTAAATGAGGTGGAAGCGACATATCTTCCGAAACAATTAATAACCTAATCATTTCTTTGGTTTTTAAAGCCTCTTCAACTAGATGTAGCCCTTCAATCAGAAATGTACCGGTTGCCTCACGTTCTTTTTTTGTATGTAATTTTTTCCATTGCTTTACTCTTGGATTTTTGACTGATTCTATTCGATCCACTTTCATACTCCTTTTATAACAATTCCATTTTCTCTTTCCAATCATACATAATTCTAACCTAATTAACAAATTCTAAAATTAAATGCGGAGAAGCCTTGATACTTTACATAAGTTTTACTCATCAAGGAACGAAGCTAGAAATAATTAAAGCTAAAAAGAAGGAGTGTGCTACATTGAATTTAAATCTACGCCATGCAGTTATCTCAAATGTTTCAGGAAATTCGCAAGATCAATTACAAGACACGATTGTTGATGCTATACAAAGCGGTGAAGAAAAAATGCTACCAGGCTTAGGTGTTCTTTTCGAAGTGATTTGGCAAAATGCTAATAATGAAGATAAAAAAGAAATGTTAACAATGTTAGAGCAAGGTCTAAACAAGAACGTTCAATAAAAAAATGCTGGGGAGATCTCCCCAGCATTTCTTATTTTTAATCAAATGTAATTTTGTTTACTGTGTCACGATCTAATTTCTTTACAACTTCAGTAATTAATTTCACGGCATTTTCATAGTCATCACGATGAAGCATTGCTGCATGTGAGTGAATGTAGCGAGTAGCGATTGTAATAGATAACGCAGGTACCCCGTTTGCCGAGATATGAATCGCACCTGAATCAGTACCGCCACCGGCAATCGCATCAAATTGATATGGAATACTCAATTCATCGGCTGTATCTGTTACTAAATCACGCAAGCCTTTATGAGATACCATTGAAGCATCATAAAGAATAATTTGTGGACCTTCACCCATTTTACTTGCCGCTTCCTTATCTGATATACCCGGAGTATCTCCAGCAATACCTACGTCAACACCGAAAGCAATATCAGGCTCAATCATGTTAGCAGAAGTTCTTGCTCCACGTAAACCAACCTCTTCTTGAACAGTCCCAACACCATATACTACGTTTGGATGATCCGTTCCTTTTAAATTCTTCAATACATCGATTGCAATCGCACAGCCAATTCGGTTGTCCCAAGCTTTCGCAAGAAGAAACTTCTCGTTTTTCATCACTGTAAATTCAAAATAAGGAACAACCTGGTCACCTGGTTTCACACCAAATTCTAAAGCTTCCTCACGACTTGTTGCACCAATATCAATAAACATATCTTTAATCTCGACCGGTTTTTTACGAGCCTCAGGAGGTAGGATATGTGGAGGCTTAGAGCCGATAATTCCAGTTACATCACCTTTACTTGTCACAATCGTCACACGTTGTGCAAGCATTACCTGTGACCACCATCCACCAACTGTTTGGAAACGAAGAAAGCCTTTGTCATCAATCTGAGTCACCATAAAGCCTACTTCATCTAAGTGGCCCGCAATCATAATCTTAGGGCCGTTTTCTTGTCCAACCTTTCTAGCAATTAAGCTTCCTAAATGATCTGTTGTCACTTCATCTGAATATTGAGTTATGTATTTTTTCATCACATCACGAACTTCACGCTCGTTTCCAGGTATGCCTTTTGCATCTGTTAAATCTTTTAGCATTGTTAACGTTTCATCTAGCTTTGTCATTATGTTGCCTCCTTCAATTAACAATCAAATTCATTATACAACAAGTATTTAGTCGAAAGAAAATAACACGGTTTAGTAACCTTGCTCCTGTCTTTGATGATTCACTTCATTTTTTGAAATATATGCTTCTTCCACTTGTTTTGATGAAAAACCTAACAATTTTCCAAGCAGCAAATATTCCTCAAACATGTCTTTATAGGTTGAGTGAGATTGATCTTTTTTAAAAGCTTGTATTGTTTCATATACCTTTAAAAATTGTTCAGTTATGGTTGTTGAATCCGCTTGTACCTCTTTTAAGTCCATTAACGTATTTACTTTAATCTCTAATCCCAATGACAGGATAAAATGGATCCCATCTACATATTCTTCTAATATAACGGAAGTTGATGCAGGTGGCTTTAAACTCCAAAATTTAAAGCATCTTGTTTCATTAGCTAGCTCTCCGACTTCAACTAATAATGCTAAAACCTTTCGCTCAATTAAATTTTCACTTTGTAGTTGATGTTGAGCTTCTATTTTGCTGTCTAATTCTTGCTGCAAGTTAAATAATATTGAAAAGTTCATGAACTTATCCCCCATAAAATAATTACTTCAAAAAAATTATAACAAATTGAGAGAAACTTGGAACCTTTTCTACCTTTATTCGTATATAAGGAAAATTACCCTGAGGAGGGGTTAGCAAATGATTGTGATAATTTTACGATTACTTTTAATCATTATCATCCTATTTCTGCTTTATTCAGGTTTTAAATATTTATTTAACCCGAAACGAAAGCTTGAATTAGCTCATGAGCAAAAGCAATTTTATTTTTTAGATGATAAAGAAAATGTAAGAAAAAACTTCCTTCTCACCTATAAAGGAGCATTATTTGAAGGAGAAAAATATCTAGGAACAACAACTAACGCTTTTGAGGTCGTGTCAGTCTTTATATGGACCAAATCAACTAGCAGCTTACAAGGGCTAACATTGGATGATTTTACTTATATTGAGGAAGAAGTAAAAAAACGTTATCCATTTTCTAAGGTTGATTGGAAAAGCCCTATTAAGGAACTGTTAATTAAGAAACGTGAAAGTTGATCCAAATACAAAAAAGCTTGAGAGGACTTTTCTCAAGCTTTTATGCTTTTTCCTTCACAAAAAAATCGCTCCATTTAATAAAGGCCTGTTTTTCTCTAAAAAAATAAATCATTGCTAGTAACATCATAACAATGCCAACGATTAATAATGGTGATAGGGTTTGAATGGAAGCACCTAAACAAGTAAAACAAAGAGTTGACGGTATATGTGTTAAAAACGATACCTTCGTATAACGACGAAATGTTTTTGTTCGGTCTAAAATACACAAAGAAATCAGAGAAAAGTTTACAAAAGGAATAATTCTTAAAATGATAATTTGCATAATTGATAAGTTTGTATAAGCTCCCAACCATTTCTCTTTCATCTTAACAAATCGATTAATAAAAATCGGAAAGAGTTTGGAGAAAAAATAAAATGTAATACTAGCACATGTTAGTCCAATGACAGAATAGACCGATCCAAAAAGTGTACCAAATAAGATCCCACCTGCTAAACATACTACCGCTACAGGAATAAGAAGAAACTGCCTAATAATATGAAACAATATAAAGACCAAGGGCGCAAAAAATCCAGTTGTTTCAATAGCTGTTAATACAGTGGAGGTTGCGAGTTGAATCTTCATCACCACTTTCATGTTTGCCATTCTAGAAGTTTGTAGTGTTTGTTTCCATTTTACGAGAAGGTTTATGAGTTTATGCTAATTGTACAGATAAATAAACAAAAAGACCGATATGTACCAAGGTTAAAATGGGCAGCCCATATTTAAATGAAGAATGCTTTGTTTTATGTCGGAAATTCCTCATAGCTAAATAGCTACCTAACGCCCCTCCAATAGCAGCAACAAGCCAAAGCGTTGACTCCTTTATTCTCCATTCTCCTTTTTTAGCTCGATTTTTATCCATGCCCATTATCGTAAAACCAATAAGATTTATTATTAAATAAAAACCAATTAGATAGGTCATGTTTTTCTCCTTTGTTTTCATATACTTATTCTTTATTCAGAGTATCCGATTCTATGAAAAAAGAGCTAACTCATTTAAGAGTCAGCTCTTTCCCGTACAATTATTTGTTAAGCTGTGCTTTAGCAGCGTCTGCTAATTGAGCAAATGCTTTTTCATCAACAACAGCTAAGTCAGCAAGCATTTTGCGGTTAACTTCGATACCAGCAAGCTTTAATCCGTGCATTAAACGGCTGTAAGAAAGACCATTTACACGAGCAGCTGCATTGATACGAGTGATCCATAACTTACGGAAATCACGTTTCTTTTGACGACGATCACGGTAAGCATACATCCATGATTTCATTACTTGTTGGTTTGCAACTTTGTATAATCTATGTTTAGAACCGAAATAACCTTTAGCTAATTTTAATACTTTTTTACGACGTTTACGTGAAACGATACCGCCTTTTACTCTTGGCATGTAAATTCCCTCCTATATTACGATGGTCCGATTATTTAAGATTGTCTAATAAATGACGAATACGTTTGAAATCGCCTTTGCTTACTACAGTTGATTTACGTAATTTACGTTTAGCTTTTGTAGATTTGTTAGCGAATAAGTGACTTGTGTAAGCATGTGAACGTTTAAGTTTACCAGAGCCTGTTTTCTTGAAACGCTTAGCAGCTCCACGGTGAGTTTTCATTTTTGGCATAAGGTATTCCTCCTTAAGGGATTATTGCTTTTCATTTTTCGGTGCTAAAACTAAGAACATGCTACGACCATCCATTTTTGGATGTGATTCAATCGTACTTAAATCAGCACATTCTGCAGAGAAACGATCAAGCACCTTTTGACCGATTCCTTTATGAGTAATTGCACGGCCTTTGAAGCGGATAGAAGCTTTTACTTTATCGCCTTTTTCAAGGAATTTACGTGCATTTCGAAGCTTTGTGTTAAAGTCATGCTCATCAATTGTTGGGCTCAGGCGAACCTCTTTAAGATTGATAATCTTTTGATTTTTACGTGCTTCTTTTTCTTTCTTTTGCTGTTCAAAACGAAATTTACCGTAATCCATGATGCGGCATACAGGAGGCTTCGCATTAGGAGCTACTAAAACTAAATCTAGATTAGCTCTTGTTGCAATTTCTAAAGCCTCTTGGCGAGATTTAATTCCAAGCTGATCTCCGTTGGCACCGATTAGACGAACCTCACGTGCGCGAATTCCGTCATTTACCATCATATCTTTGCTAATAATTAGCCACCTCCAAGGTTTTTTAAAAACTGAATAGTGATTTTTAAATCCGATTTTGTAGGTCACGGTTCTTTTATTTTTCAGGAAAAATAAAAAAGCGTGGACGCAAAACACCCACACTACGATTGTTATCATCTATCATCGCAACCTGCCAACTACAAACGGATGTGTCAATCAGGTGAGAAGCGGGTGCTTCTACTTGTATATATAAAAGACTATTCAATTACCTTGAAAATTATAACACCATTACTAGTTTGTTGCAAGTAAGTATTGTATGTTTTAACAACGTTTTAACAACATATGTTATTCTAACAGAACGATTTCATTCATGCAATACCTTTTTTAATTAGTTAATGTATGAAAAAACAGTAGAGTTATATGCCTCTACTGTTTTTTTACATTATGATCTTTTTACTTCTTGCTTAATCTGTTCTAAGAATTGTTCGAATGGCACAGTTTCTGATTTTTGTTCACCATATTTACGAACGTTAACAGCTTTCTCAGTAATCTCATTATCTCCAATTACAAGCATATACGGTATTTTTTGGATTTGAGATTCACGGATTTTATATCCTAACTTCTCATCACGAGCGTCTAGCTCTACACGAAGTCCAGCTTCTTGTAGTTGCTCTTGAACTTGCTTAGCATAGTCAAGATGAACGGCTGGTGATACTGGAATGACTTGAACCTGAACAGGTGCAAGCCATGTTGGGAATGCTCCTTTGTATTCTTCAATTAAGAATGCAACAAAACGCTCCATTGTTGAAACAACACCACGGTGAATAACAACAGGTCGATGTTGTTTTCCATCTTCACCAACGTATGTTAAATCAAAACGCTCAGGAAGTAAGAAGTCTAATTGAACAGTTGAAAGAGTTTCATCTTTGCCTAGAGCTGTTCTTACTTGTACATCAAGCTTCGGACCATAGAATGCCGCTTCTCCCTCTGCTTCATAATAATCATGACCTAATTCATCCATTGCATCTTTTAACATGCCTTGTGCTTTTTCCCACATGTTATCATCGTCAAAGTACTTTTCTTTATCTTCCGGATCACGATAAGATAATCGGAATGAATATTTTTCAATTCCAAAGTCTTTGTAAACAGCTTCAACTAAACGTACAACACGAATAAATTCATCTTTAATTTGATCAGGTCGTACAAAGATATGAGCATCATTCAACGTCATTCCACGAACACGCTGTAAACCAGTTAGTGCTCCTGACATTTCATAACGATGCATTAATCCAAGCTCAGCAATACGAATTGGTAGTTCGCGGTAGCTGTGAATGTCATTTTTATAAATCATCATATGGTGTGGACAGTTCATTGGGCGAAGAACTAAATCTTCATTATCCATCTCCATTTTAGGGAACATGTCCTCTTGGTAGTGCTCCCAGTGTCCAGATGTCTTGTAAAGCTCAACACTCCCTAAAGCAGGTGTATACACGTGCTGGTAGCCTAAGCGCTCTTCTTTATCAACAATGTAGCGCTCAACAATACGACGAATTGTTGCACCTTTTGGTAACCATAGCGGTAAACCTTGTCCAACTTTTTGAGAAGAAGTAAATAATCCAAGCTCTTTTCCTAATTTACGGTGGTCACGCTCTTTAGCTTCCTCTAATAATCGAAGATGTTCATCTAAGTCAGCTTTTTTAAAGAAAGCTGTTCCATAGATTCGTTGTAACATTTTGTTATTACTGTCCCCACGCCAGTAAGCTCCAGCAACACTTAATAATTTAAATTCTTTAATTTTACCCGTTGAAGGAAGGTGTATTCCACGACATAGGTCAAAAAATTCACCTTGCTCGTAAAATGAAACTGCCTCTCCTTCAGGAATTGCTTCAAGTAACTCAAGCTTTAATGGATCTTGAATTTCTTCATAACGGCGTTTCGCTTCCTCACGGCTTACTTCTACACGTACAATGTCAAGGTTCTCATTTACAATCTTTTTCATTTCCTTTTCAATTGCCGGTAGATCCTCAGGAGTAATAGCTTGCTCCATATCAATGTCATAATAAAAACCATTTTCAATAACTGGTCCAATTCCCAGCTTTACTGACTGATCTTTATACAAACGCTTAATAGCCTGAGCCATTAAATGGGCAGTCGAGTGTCTCATAATCTCTAATGCTTCAGCACTATCTTGTGTAACAATTTCAATTGCACCATCTTCTTCAATTGGTGTACGTAAGTCGACCAATTGACCATCAATTTTCCCTGCAAGTGACTTCTTTTTTAAACCAGGGCTAATGGATGCCGCAATGTCTTCTGTTGTGGTACCTTTTGCAAACTCCTTTACAGCTCCGTCTGGAAACGCAATTTTTATAACGTCTGACATCCTTGTTCACCTCATATAATGTTATAATTTCTTTAAAATAGGCCGGTTAAAATTGCCTTAAAAATAAATAAAACCCGTCCCTAAAAAGGGACGAGTTAGATAACTTATCAATGGACCGTGGTTCCACCCTTGTTCCCAATATCTATCTAAAAACATACATAACAAATAGACATGGCTTAAACTCGATAACGGGAGACCGTCAGCTATTAATTAGATGCACACAGCATCCTTTCACAACTGAAGTTTAAAGGTGGTAAGTTCGTTAATCGTATTAGGAAGGTTTCAGCAATTCCTTCCCTCTCTGGGAACCGTAAAAACAAACTCGTGTCCTTATCATTACAGATAATTTTTCAATTACCTCGTATTATAAAATGTTTCATCTTTAAAATCAAGAAAGGATTTCAATTAAACATATGTAGAGAACCTTAAAAATTTTCCAGTGGATATATTGTCACCCGTTCCTCAAAGATATTTTGAATGGTCTGAACCATACCTTCAAATGAGTTATTTGTATAAAGCAAAAGCCAATCCGGTGCAATTGATACAAGTGGTGCCAACAATTGCTTATCAATATACATCGGATGTTGATAAACAAAATCTTTATCAATAAATTTATTTAGTTGATTTTCAGTCATTAATTGTTTGTCCTCGTCATAAACCAAACATTCTTGATCAAATACAATTTGAAGCTTAGGTAGTTTACTTTCTTTTTTTGCCAAGTAATCTCTTAAACTTTGAACAAAACTCTGATATTCTTGTTCCATTTTATATTCTTCAATCGCAATTTCTACATATTCTCTTAAACTATCTATATATTTGTGAAGACGAAATTTTTGAAAAGATGAAAATGAAAAATATAAGTCAGGACGAAGAAATTGTTCAAGTGCATCACTAATCATTTGCTCTCTGGAAGATATTTCCTGAACCCTTGGAATTTCTTCCCTTTGGCCTTCCATAATAGACTGTGCAATATGTATAATCTGTTGCTGTTCCTCTTCCTCACTAAAATAGTAATTTTCTTTTATCATTTTTAACATAATAAGATGCTCTTTATGGTTGATAATAAATTGAATTAAACCTGGTATAACTAGTTGTTTTACTGTAATATCCCATGATTTTGGATGGAGTTTTATGGACTGATTATTAACTAATTGAAGTTCTGAATGAAATTTATCGTGAATCGAGTGAAAGATCGAATAGATTGCTCTTGCCTCTTTCGGAGACCCAAATAATATCTCGAGCATGTTTGTCCCCCCTATTTGCAGCACCTCGATTCATATATATGGGGGGAACATACATTTTAGAAGTAAAGAATTGGTTCGATAATATAAAAGAAAAGAGATTGATGTATCTCAATCTCTTTTCTACCTCCACTCAGCCTCTGCGATTTCGACCGACCAGTTCTACTGGAATTGTCATATGTTTGATTCGTTCCATAATTCTTGCAGCTTTAACAGGTTCTTCTTCTCCACGTTGAGAATATGCAAGGTGATGCTGAAGTTCTTTAAGACCAAAGTTTGATGAGATAAAAGTAGGAAGGTTTTCAAGCATACGATATTGTAAGATTGTTCCTAATATCTCATCTCTCATCCAGCTTGATACTGATTCAGCTCCTAAATCATCGAGCATAAGAACAGGAATTTTCTTAACAGCATCAAGCTTTTCATCCAATGATGAATTTTGAAACGATCCTTTTAGCTCTCTCATAAATTCCGGAACATAAACAAGCATAGACGATACTTTATGTGAAGCTAGTTCATTTGCAATTGCACCTAAAATATAGGTCTTACCGACTCCAAAAGATCCATATAAATATAAACCTTTTGTACGTTGCCCACTGTTATATGCTTCCACAAAATCTTGAGCCATCCCGATCACTTTCAATCTGCTTGTTTCCTCCACATCCACATCAATTTTATCAAATTGAGCCTCGAGGATATCCTTTGGAATATACATGCTTTTAATAAGAGCCTCGTGTTTCTTACGTTCATCAGTTGCTTCCTTTGTTGGGCATTTTGTATATTGAAGGTCAATAATACGCCCCTGAATTACTAAGTGTGGATGATAGCCTTCTAAAATATTTTTACACTGTGATAATGAAGGACAGTTTTTGCAATTTTTGCTTTGATTGACAAATTCATAAAGCTTAACCAAGCTTCTATTAATCATACCCTCTTCTATTTCAGTCGAATGTTTCGTTATAAAAGCTTGTACATCAGGATTGTTTAATACTTCTTTTTTCAAATCATTATAGCGATCATTAAAGTCTGATCTATTTGTTAATTTTTTAAAGGAATTGCTTAAATGTTCCATTTATTCCCCCTCCTCTCATTATGTCTCGTTATTTTTATTATCCTTATATTTTCTTATCCGATCAAATAATTTCTTTTTCTCTAACTCAAATTGTTCAAGATCCACGCTTGATGTTTTATCGTCATCTTTTTCTTGCTGTTTTAATTCTTGCTGTTCTTTATGATCATTCGTTGTTTCTTCACTTAACCATGCTGGTAGCATTTCTTTACGAATTGGTGCTTTCTTATTATTCTCCGTTTTCTTCTTTGTTGTCTTTTCTTCTGCCCATTGTTGATATTGACGGTGCTCTTGTTTAGCTAAGTCCATTGCATCTTTTACAGTTTTCACTTGTTTCCTTGTCCAATGACTCGCAATTTTTTGAACATAAGCCCTCGTAAGCTTCATATCCGTCTTTAACATAACATAATAAATTAATACATTCACAACTCCAGGCTCGAGTCTTTGTTGAAGCATCACTTCTTCAATAATTTGCAAATCACCAACAGAAGGGGTAACTCCACCTGACACATCCATCAAAAATTGTTTTGGCGATATTCTTTCTAGTTGAAAGATTAGCTCTTCTTCCTTTGTTAATTGTTTCTGATCTTGCTTCCCTCGTAATAATGGTGGCTGTACTTTATCTACTAAACCAGGTAATTCGTCTCCATGCTGAAATTGATACCAATCACGTGCAGATTTTCTAAGCAATTCAATATCAATGTTTTCGTCCTGATCAATACTTGCCATCACAACATTTTTCATATCAATAGCATTAATGCCGTACAGGTAAGAGAGCTTCTTTATTACATCCTTCACTATGGATGTTATAGATTTATGTGGGATGAGAGCATCAGAAAGTCCTGCTAAGAATAAATCAAAATCAAAAGCAGAATCAGAAATCTCTAATTTAGATCTACTTTCTGTACTAACAAACTCTCGATTTTTTTCTAGTGACAAATCATTTATCGTTTCTTCATTCATTCTTCCAGCCATTTCAGCGGAACGAACAGAGTCAAAAACATCATTAAAAGACTTGGTAATGTCCTTCATGCCTTCACTTTTTTGTTCATCTGAGAAAAAATGTTTTAACTGCAAAAATTTATTTTTGCCTACCCGATTATAAAGATAAACATTTAATACCCCGTCTTGAAAAAACTCTGCCGGTCTTACTGGTGCTTGTAGCTCGTATACATACTTCTTAACACCGTCTTCTTCGGTTACAAACGTTTTTAATAGACCAAGACCTTCTAATTTAAGACGTTCTTGATAAATGTCACGCAAGTTACTTTGCATAATCGTCATTAAACTATGATGCGTTGTTTCTTCGCTCCACATGCGATTCTGCTCCAACTCTCCCCAAAGAGTCATAAATAAACTGAAACATTTTGACCCAATCAATGGTTGATAAAGCAATGTTATTATTTTTCTATCCATGTCTTGTAGAATTGAGTTGCTCTTTACTGAATAACGGTCAATAGCAAGCAATTCCTTCCAATGCTGTTCCATCCCCTTCAACCTTTCATTACAATATATTAAACGCGAAAAAGTTCCTTCACTGAAAAAAGAGCTTGAGAGAACACCTCTTCAAAAGCTCTTTCGATTCTATCTTACTTTCTTAATTAAATCGGTTAACTCTTCAATAAACACATTAATATCTTTAAACTGGCGATAAACAGATGCAAACCTTACATAAGCAACTTCATCAATTCTCGCAAGCCTGTCCATGACCATTTCACCTACAAATTCACTGTTAACTTCAGAGACGCCTTGATTTCTCAGTTCCTTCTCAATATCATGAACTACGTCCTCAAGCTTTTGTAGGGGAACCGGTCTTTTTTCACACGCTTTAATAAGACCTCTTAAAATTTTCTCCCGGCTAAACTCTTCTCTAGTCCCTTCCTTTTTCACGACAATTAATGGAAATTCCTCAACCTTTTCAAATGTAGTAAATCGATATTGACATTCTTCACATTCACGTCGGCGTCGAATTGATTTTCCTTCATCTACAGGTCGTGAGTCTAACACTCTTGTCCCATTATGTTGACACGAAGGACATTTCATATGACCAGCTCCAATCAAACGTCAAAATTTTAAGTTGTTGACATTTCATCACTCTATTTTACATTTATTTCTTAGTTTTCCCAGTTCCAACAAACGATTCTTTTTGGTCGAGCTTTTTGTAAAGTTCAGTAATTAATTTCTTACTGTATCCAAAATCTGTCGGGAGGACAGTTGTCGTGGTTGCTGTAAAATCAACTGCTGTCTCAAAAGGACGCACAGAAATAACCGTTACAATAAGAAAAGCTTTTCTAGGACGATCAACGTTTACGCTCATTTCTCCACGTTCTTCTGAAACAGATGTAACAGTCATTCCTGGTGTTTGTTCAATTAATTCTTTTACAGATTGTAATGCTTTTTTATTTGTGGTTTTATAATAATGACTTTTTAAATCTGGATTATGGTGATTTTCCCGTGTTTCTTGATGGGTACTAAAAATATCTTTTAATTTATTCACAAAACTCATTGTCATATTCCCCTTTTTTCTTATTAATTTTCACTTTATGTATCGAAATTTATTCTACTACTATCATACTGAAATTTGTCGATAATAAAAAGAGGTGCAGATCAATTAATCCGCACCTCTTTACGTTTTAAAGAGCTTTTGCTTGAGCTTGCTTTACTTGTACCGGTCCCATACCTCTAGGGATCTCAATGTTTTCACGAGTTTGTGCTCCTAAAGATTCTGCAATATGATCTGCAGCAATGTTCGGATTTAAGTCACCGCAAGTGTAAACATCGATACTAGCATAACCATGCTCTGGAAAGCTGTGAATTGTCAAATGTGATTCAGAGATAATAACCACACCACTTACTCCTTGAGGAGCAAATTTGTGAAAAGCAACCTCTCTAATTTCCGCGCCTGATTTTAATGCTGCATTTACAAATGTTTTTTCAATGTAATCCATGTCATTTAACTTATCAAAATCGCAACCCCATAATTCAGAGATTACGTGTCTACCCATTGTTTCCATATTCATGGATCCCCCTTTAACTATTTTTTATACATGAATTCTTCGCTTAATGGTATGTGTAACTACCACGGGGGAAAGTTAGTCCAGAGAGGTCCTAACCCTTTAAGTAGCCGTAACACCTTGGCTTTGATAAGAAGTTCACGAAAAATAGTATACTTTGTTTGTATTTGTTTTGCAACACACTTTTTGAAAAAAATTAGTTAAAGGGTTAATCAAACATGCGGTCATACATTTATTACTTTAACCGTCGGGAACTTTATTATCCAAAAAACTTTTTTAAACCTCTAATAAATGAGTCATACTATTTGCTACTAATTTTGTTAAATCGGCAACACGGCATGAATAACCCCATTCATTGTCATACCAGGCTAAAACTTTTATTTTATGATTTTCCATTACCATTGTTGATAAACCGTCAATGATGGCTGAATGTGGATTTGTATTGAAGTCAATTGATACTAACGGCTCAGTCGTGAAGTCTAGAATTCCTTTTAAAGAGCCTCTTGAAGCAAATTGGAATGCTCGATTAACTTCCTCTATAGTTACTGGTTTTTCTACATCAACTACAAGGTCAACTAATGAAACATTTGGTGTTGGGACTCGTAAAGCCATACCATGTAACTTGCCTTTCATGTTTGGGAGAACGAGCTCTAGTGCCTTTGCTGCACCTGTTGTTGTCGGGATAATGGATTGCCCACAAGCTCTAGCCCTTCTCAAATCCTTATGCGGGTTATCAATGTTTTTCTGGTCATTTGTATAAGCATGTACGGTTGTCATTAAACCATTTTTTATATGGAAAGATTCATCTATCACCTTAATGACCGGAGCAAGACAATTTGTTGTACACGAGGCATTTGAAATAATTTCATGTTGATTTGCATCAAACTGATTTTCGTTAACTCCCATCACAATCGTAATATCTTCATTTTTACCAGGTGCAGTTAGGATAACCTTCTTTGCTCCAGCCTTAACATGGAGCATTGCCTTTTCCCTGCTATTAAACTTCCCTGTTGCCTCAATTACAATATCGATCCCTAAAACATCCCAAGGAAGCTTCTCAGGGTCACGTTCATTGATTAATAACACCTTTTGACCATTTACAAGTAAATGATCTTCATGTGCAATTACTTCTCCCTGAAATCTCCCGTGTGTTGTGTCATATTTTATTAAATGAGCAAGAGTATCAGCTGGATAACTTGCATTGATTGCTTTAATATTCATATCTTCCATCATTGCATACCTAAAAACCATTCTCCCAATTCGACCAAACCCATTTATTGCAATATTGGCTCTCATCATCGTTTCCCCTCTCATTTATATGTTATACTTTTAATTATTTTTATACAATTAGTATAACACATTTAATTAAAAGATGTGTTAATAAAATGTATCATTTTCTTAAAACAGACTTTTGATTGAGATTAGAGAAATAAAAAAAGAGACTATAAAAGTCTCCTCGTTAAATTAATTTCTTTAAAATTTCATGTAACTGCTTTTCTGTCTGTTCAATTGTGCCATTATTATCAATAATTTCATCGGAGAGTTCTTTTTTACTGTGTAATGGAAGCTGTGATTCGATTCTCATTTTGGCTTCTTCCTCTGTATATCCATTTCTCTCCATAAGACGTTTAAGCTGTGTTTCCTCATTCACATACACAAGAATGGTTTTATCAACCATATGAGTTAATTTACTTTCAAAAAGCAATGGTATATCAAGCACTACTGCCTTTGAATTTTTAGCTTTTTCTTCTTCAACTCCGTTTAGCATTTCTTTTCTAACTGCGGGATGTACTATTTTGTTTAATTGCTCTCTTTTGGAATGGTCACCAAAAATAATGGAACCAAGCTTTTCTCGATTTATGGTTTTATCTTGATGCAGTATTTCATCACCAAAAAAAGAAAGTATTTGTTGATAAGCTGGCTTTCCAACCTCAACCACTTCCCTAGAAATCTGGTCTGCATCTACAACGCGGATTCCCAGGTTTTGCAACATATTTGAAACTGTACTTTTACCACTTGCAATTCCACCCGTTAGACCAATAACTACTGTCACTATGATAAGCCTCCATTGTCTAAAGTTTCCATATCCCTATCATAATGAGAATAATACCCGGTAGGCAAGAAAATTTGTCCATCCACGCAAATTTAGAGAAAATATGTCCTGATTTAATCCCAATTGATACAAATAACGAGCTCATACACGCTACTAGTAAACTCATTACAATAGGAGAATAACCTAATAATGCAGCGCCAATACCTGCTCCGAAGGCATCCAGTGATAATGCCAGCCCAAGTAACAATGCTTCGACACCTGTAATCGTACCAGATTTATCAATATCTGCCGTCATAGGTTTTCTAAGTATATTGATGACAATTCCAAATGTTTTGATCTCAAAATTAATTAACATTTTTTCAGTTTCTTCTTCATCTGAAGTTTCTTCTTTTGCAGGACGGAAAAATTGGTACAAAACCCATGCGCCAATAAACACTAAAATAATACCACCAAGCTTTTCAGTTACGACAACTGGAAAGATTTTTGTTAATAGCTCACCAAGAAACATCGCTCCAAGCATTGTGGCAGCAGAACAACACGCAATAATTAATATTGATTTGATTGGTATCCTCATTTTTCGCATTCCATAAGTAAATCCAACTGAAAAGCTATCCAAACTAACTGCGATCGCTAATAACAAGAGTGATGTATATTGAAACATATTGCCTAGCTCCTTCCTTCTAATTGCTAAGATAGTGTATGATGAACGCCTAGAGAATGTTAAAGAAGGTCGCTTTATTTTTTTAAGTATGGATTACTTTATGATTTATATGGTTTCTTTATAAATAAAAAAGGCAAAAAACATTTTTATGTTTTTTGCCTTTTCTCTTCATACTATTTTTGACATTGCTCACAAAAATGAGTTCCACGTCCGCCCACAACTGTTTTAGTTAATGTTTTTCCACATGTTTTACATGGCTCATTTGTTCTGCCATAAACGTATAATTGAAGCTGAAACATACCGATTTCACCTTGTGTATTTACATAAGAGCGAACAGTACTGCCTCCTTGAGCAACTGCTTCTTCAAGGGTTTTAATGATTTGCTCATGTAAAATCTTATATTCCGCTTTTGTTAATTTACTGGCTATACGATCTGGTTTAATACCTGATCTAAAAAGAGCTTCATCTACATATATATTCCCAAGTCCAACAACAACTGATTGATCTAACAAAGCCGTTTTAATTTTCCGTTCAGTTTTTGCTAGACGACCTCGGAGATAGTCCACCGTGAATTCTTCAGAAAATGGCTCTGGACCTAATTGAGAAAGTGGAAGTGTACGTTCTTCTTCTCCCTTCTTAAATAAATGCATAGTCCCGAACTTTCGAACATCCCGATATCTTAACTCCGTTTGATCTGTAAACATGAAAATAACATGTGTATGATGATCAAATTCCTCATGTGGTTGATATAAACCATATCTTCCTTCCATTCGCAAATGAGAAACAAGAACAAAATCATCAAGCATAAATTTTAAGAATTTGCCTCTGCGCTGAACATCATGAATTGTTTGACCAATGATTGCATCTCTAAATTGTTCAGGTTCTTCTGGCTTTTTTATGATTTTAGGCCAATGGATATTGACTCCGTTTATTGTTTTCCCTTTCACTAACTGAAGCAACGTTCGTCGTACAGTTTCAACCTCTGGTAATTCAGGCATTGTTAATTATCCACATCCTTTTTACATTAGAACTTAGCTTATCACCTAGTTCTAATGGCGAAAGCATTAGTTATTCCTATAGTATAAAAACAAAGGGGCCAATCAAGCCCCCTTACATTCTATGTTATTTTGCATCATACCAAGAATCTCCATAAGAATAGTCCACCTTAAGCGGCACTTTTAACTCAACCGCATTTTCCATTACTTCTGGAACAATTTTTTCTAAGATAGGGACTTCTTCCCTAGGTGCTTCAAAAATCAATTCATCATGCACCTGTAATAACAGCTTTGTTTGCAGCTTTTCTTGCTTTAATCTTGCAGCCATATCAATCATCGCTTTTTTGATAATATCGGCTGCACTTCCTTGAATTGGAGTGTTCATAGCTGTTCGTTCAGCAAAACTACGAAGATTAAAGTTTCTGCTCGTGATTTCAGGAATATACCTTCTTCGATGAAGCAATGTTTTAACATAACCCTTCTCTCTTGCATCAGCTACAATATCATCCATATAGTCTTGTACTCCAACAAAGGATTCTAAATAGCGCTTTATAAATTCACCGGCTTCTTTACGAGTAATCCCCAAACTTTGAGAAAGCCCAAAATCACTGATTCCGTATACAATGCCAAAGTTAACAGCCTTTGCTTGTCTTCTCATATTTGAAGTCACTTCATCTTCTTTAACATGAAACACATCCATAGCTGTTTTCGTATGAATGTCTAAATCATTCTGGAAGGCTTCAACTAAATTTTGATCATTTGCGATATGCGCTAATACCCTTAATTCAATTTGTGAATAGTCAGCCGCAAAAATGACCCAATCTTTATGAGAAGGTACAAAAGCTTGACGAATCTTACGTCCTTCTTCTAATCGAATCGGTATGTTTTGTAAGTTAGGATCGATTGAGCTAAGTCTTCCTGTTGTTGTTAGCACCTGGTTAAAACGAGTATGAATTTTATGTGTGTCTTTATGAACAACTTTTAATAACCCTTCAATATAGGTTGATTGCAATTTACCTAACTGACGATAATGCAAGATATCCTTTACGATTTCATGCTTATCCTCAAGCTTTTCTAATACATCCGCTGAAGTTGAATAACCTGTCTTCGTCTTTTTCACAACTGGCAGCTGAAGCTTCTCAAATAAAATAACACCAAGTTGCTTTGGTGAATTAATATTAAATGATTCACCAGCATGCTCATAGATATTTTTTTCAAGAGTGTTTAATTGTTCTGCTAAATGTTCACCCATCTCTTTTAAACGGTCCACATCAACAGCTATTCCCTCTGCTTCCATTTGCGCAAGAATAAGAGATAAAGGTAATTCTAAATCATACAATAGAGATGACTGATCATTTTGTTCGAGTTGTTCAATTAACCTTTCTTTTAAATCAAAGATCGCTAATCCTTTACGAACAAGGTGCTCACTAAGAGTCTCTTCACCAGGAATAGAACGTTTTGCACCTTTTCCATAAACAGCCTCATCAGCTTGTACAATCGATATCCCATGTGCTTTAGCTACACTAGCCACGTCATCAAATGTTGCCGAAGGATTCAATAAATAAGCCGCAATTAAAATATCAAAGTCAATCCCTTTTAAAGAGATTCCTTTCCAACTTAAGCCAACTGTTGTTTTTTTACCATCATAAACTGTTTTACGTTTGGTTTCGTCTGCAGCCCATTCCTTAAATAAATCAGAGTTAAGAGCAAGTTCAGCTGATACATAATAATGACCATTTTTATTTATAATTGAAACGCCACTTATATCTGCCTGGTGATAACTATCCTCTAGTATTTCTACATACAGTGCTGCTTCATCTGTCAGTACATCTGAGGTAAGCTCTGTTACGTTTTCAAAGCTGATATCCTCGTACACTTCTTCCTCAGCTACATCTTCACCCATCTTTTCTAACAAAGAATTAAAGCCTAGCTCCTTAAAGATTTCCTTTACTTTACTAGCATCGAATCCTTCATATTGCACTTCATCCAATGTGATCGCTAAGGGTGCTTCACAGTCAATCGTTGCAAGCTTTTTACTCATTAAAGCCTGCTCGCGATTTTCTTCAAGCTTTTCCTTTAATTTTTTCCCGCTTACTTTCTCAATTGAATCTAATACACTCTCTAATGTTTTAAACTCACTTAACAGTTTTATTGCTGTTTTTTCTCCTACTCCCGGTACACCAGGAATATTATCAGACGTATCTCCCATAAGACCTTTCATATCAATAATTTGCTCAGGAGTTAATCCATACTTTTCCATCACAAAGTCAGGCGTATAGGAATCTACATCTGTTATCCCTTTTTTTGTAATATCAACTGTTATTTTATCTGTAACTAATTGAGTTAAATCTTTGTCCCCTGAAATAACCTTAACTTCATAACCATCCTGTTCAGCCTGTTTGGAAAGAGTTCCGATAATATCGTCTGCTTCATAGTTTTCCAGTTCATACCTTGAGATTTGATAAGCATCTAATAGTTCTCGAATAAACGGAAATTGCTCTGATAGCTCAGGAGGAGTTTTTTGTCTTCCGCCTTTGTATTCTTGGAATGTTTTATGTCTAAATGTTGTTTTACCTGCATCGAAAGCCACAAGCATATGAGATGGCTTCTCATCTTCTAGTATTTTCATTAAAATCATGGTAAATCCATAGATTGCGTTCGTATGTACACCTTTGTCGTTATTTAATAATGGTAGGGCAAAGAAAGCCCGATAGGCAATACTATTCCCATCAATTAATACTATTTTTTTCGTCAACTTTTACAGCCTCCTGTATTCATTGTTGAACAAGCTCTTGTTCAACATTTTATGTCTAAAGCTCTCTTTTACTGGTCTATTGATTTCTAATTCAGACACTCGCTTTTTGCAGGAGGTCCGGGAGCACTCTTTTACTTGTACATGTACCTAAATTAGCAATAAACCAAAAAAGACCCCTTATTTCCTTCTATTTTATCATGTCTTGAAATAGAAAGGAAAATCAGGGGTTCTATATAATTTGTTATTGTTTTACTGGACTCCCTTTAACAAAGAAGCATAAGGAGAATTGAACGGAATAATAATGACGGTTTCTTCATCAATTGTTTGTTTATATGATTGTAATGTTCGATACATCTCATAGAAGCCTGGATCTTTAGAATAAGCAGTATTATAAATTTTCGCTGCTTCCCTTTCACCCTCACTTCGAATAACATCAGCATCAGCCTGTGCCTTTGCTAGCATCTCTTTTACTTCTCGATCAGTATCTGCGATGATACGATTCTTTTCAGCATCACCTTTTGACAGATACCCCTGTGCAGTTGATTCCCGTTCAGAAATCATTCGTGTGAATACTGACTGCTCATTTTCAGCAGGTAAATCTGTTCTTTTCATTCTCACATCTGTCACAACAATCCCATAGTTACCATTTTCTAATAAATTATTAACTATCTCCGTTACTTTATCATTTAAACTTCCTCTTGAAGATTTTTCATCATTAATAATCTCATCATAGTTTAATTGACCTAGTTCAGAACGAACTGTTGAAAAAACATATTCAGCCATCTTCGTTTCAGCATTAACAATCGACCTTGCATTGGAGATCATCTTTTTAGGGTCACTTATTCGCCAAACTGTATAGTTATCAATGATTAACCTCTTCTTATCCTTTGTATTAATTTCAGCCTCTTCTACATCATAAGTCATTTGATATTTAGGAAGAGTTGTAACTGATTGAATAAACGGTATTTTAAAGCTTAATCCTGGTTCTTCAATAATCTTCACAACTTCACCGAATTGACGGACAACCTTATATTCATTTTCTTTAACGATAAAAAGGTTAGTGAAGACTAATACAAGTAAGACAATTAAAATTAGAAGAATAATCCCTCCACGTAAATATCCCTTGAATGAAAAAGCAGGTTTCTTCTCCTCCATGTTGACAATATTATCATTGTCCATTCGTATCACTTCCTTCCTGTTCAGCTGGTACGACAGGCTTTGAAGCCGGATCTTTAATCGGCAAATACTTCATTGTGTTTCCGTTATCTTCCATAATATAAATCTCAGCATTTGGGAGAACTTGATCTATTGTTTCTAATACTAAACGCTTCTGTGTAATTTCTTTGTTATTAACATATTCGTTATAAATTGCATTGAATTGTGCAACATCTCCACGCGCCTCTTCCATTCGGGCGGCTTTATCACCAGCTGCTGAAGACATAATCGCATCCTTTTCCCCTTGTGCTTCTTCTGTTCGTTTATTCCGGTATTTATTTGCTTCATTCTTACGTGTATTCATCGTTTCACGGGCATCAGTAACAGCTGTAAAAGCTTTTCTAACCTCTTCATTTGGTAGATCTACATCCTGAAGCTTTACGGCTAAAATGGTAATGCCAATATCATAGCCATCTACAAGATTCGATAATAATTCCTGGACTTGTTTCTCAATTTCTACCTTTCCAGACGTTAAAGCATCATCAATTGTTGAGCTTCCAATAATACTTCTCAAGCTTGCTGATGTAGCATCTTCTAACATCTCCTGTGGATTTTCCGCATTAAATAAATATTTACCTGGTTCGGTAATTTTCCACTGAACAACCATATCTGCTAAAACGATATTTTCATCACCCGTAATCATTTTTGTTTCTTTTGGGAAATCTTTTACTTCACCATCCTCAGATTCCTCATAACCAAACTGTAAACTGAAGGTTTCTTTAGATAGAACTTCAACTGATTGGATTGGCCAAGGCATCTTAAAATGTAAACCTGGTTCACTAATTCCTTCTTCTACCTCTCCAAGAGTAATCATCACGGCTTGTTCTGACTCATCTACGGTATACCATGAAGTAAAAGCAACAACTCCTAAGACCACAATTAACAACGCAAATCCGAAGATCGTGAGTACTCGTTTTATACTTAACATCCAACCCCTGCCTTTCTTATTCGGTACATTTAGTATGTACTGCTTTATTTTTCTTGTTAAGTTATATACGAATCACCATTAAAAAGGTTTCACATTTCCCTTTTAATAGCTTCCCACTATTAGTATTAATTAGAAAATAAATTTATGAAGAGTTGAATTTTATGAGGATTTATTATGACAACAAAAAAAGGGACGTGAGTTTATTTGGTAAACTCACGTCCAAAAGATTGGCTCCTTGGATGAAGGGGTTTTCACTTAGTATATTACCAACATTTTATTAAGTAATAATAAACCTAGTGTAAATTAATTGTAAATAATGTCGAATTTAATAGATCAAAAGGTTTTATGGCCACTCCGTTATGAGGTTTCATCAAATTTTCTATTCAGCTTAACTGTAAACGTAGTACCTTTTCCAACTTCACTTTCCACACTAATTTGACCTTTATGAGCTTCCACCAAATGTTTTACAATAGCCAATCCTAAGCCTGTTCCCCCAGAGTTTCTACTTCTCGCCCTGTCAACACGATAAAAACGCTCAAAAATACGTGGAATTTCCTCCGTTTTAATACCGATCCCAGTGTCTGAAACAGTAACGATTGCATAATCAGGATATTTATCCACTTTTACATGCACAGAGCCACCTTGTGGAGTATATGTTAGAGCATTACTAATTAAATTAATAAAAATTTGCTTTAATCGATAAATGTCGCCTTCAATATAAGTTAGACCTTCAGGTAAAGAAACAGAAAGCTCTACCTCTTTTTCTCTTGATTTACTTTCTAACATTACAGTAATATCATCCAAGATTTCCCGTAAATCACATGTTTGGATTGATAATTCAAATCCTTGCTGTTCAATTTTCGATAAATCAAGCAAATCTTGAATTAAAGATTGTAAACGATCGCTTTCCTTTAGAATAATAGATAGGAAGTATTCGGCTGTCTGCTTATCACTAAGTGCCCCGTCCAGTAATGTTTCACTAAATCCTTTAATAGATGTGATAGGTGTTTTTAATTCATGTGATACATTCGCAACAAAATCCTTACGCATCTGTTCGAGTTTTTTAAGTTCAGTAATGTCATGAAATACAAGGACAATTCCTTTCCATTCATCATTTGTTCCAATAATAGGTGCCCCATACACTTCAAAATGCTTACGTTCAATCTTCAAGGGAAGATGAAGCTGCTTTCTGACTTTTACCTCAGTCATAAAAATCTCTTCAACAATTTCAATAATTTCTTTATGGGTGAAAGCGTCATAATATAACTGATAAAGAAACTTAGCAGAGTCAACCTCAAATAATTCTTTATATGCTCTGTTGACTAAGTTAATATAACCTCTTCCATCAATCAAAATTAGCCCGCTTCCCATATTTTCAATTAACGTTTGCAAACGATCTTGTTGCATTTCCTGTGCCCTTGTCATATCTTGAAGGTTTCGAGCGAGTATATTAATTGACTGACTTAGTATTCCTGTTTCGTCTAAATGATCTTCATATGTACGTGCTTTATAATTTCCCTTTGCAAGTTCCATAGATACTTTAATTGCAGACTCAATCGGCCTGGTAAATTGGGCTGTAATTCTTACTCCAATTAATAATATAATGATAAATGCGATACCGAGACTAGCTACTAGAATACCCCACATTTGTTGATTTACCTTAGTTAAAGAACTCACAGACGCGCTAACGAGCACAATCCCTTCATAAGCAGCTTTTTCCTTTATTGGCAATCCATAATAAGCTACCCCGTTAACTTGGTCACTATAATAATAGCCCTTAGATTGTCCCCTCATGATTGGAAGTACGTTATTCTTCAATGAATTCATATCGAGATCTTGTGTTAAATCACCTGCATCAAACAAAATGGTGTCATCTTCATCTATGATAGTAATATGTGATTTATAATCTTTCCCTAAATCAGACAGTAATTCTGAGATTTGAGAGTTCGATAAATCATCACGTGATATGATCGTTAATATTGAATTCGCTTCTCTTTGTAACTCTTCTTTAAACGTGTTCAGATAGTAGCTATTAAAAATTTGCCCTAGCAATAACCCTAAGCCAACCAGTACCGCAATGATTAATGTAATAAGGGCAAACAAAAAGCGTGAACGAAATCTATTCATTCAGCTTTGGCTCCTCAAGCTTATACCCCAACCCTCTTATTGTTTTAATATATAATGGTTTTTTTGTATTTCTTTCTATTTTTTCACGTAAGTGACTAATATGAACATCCACAATTCTAGTATCGCCCGCAAAATCATAATTCCAAACAGCACTGAGTAACTGATCTCTTGTAAGCACTCTTCCTTTATGTTTTGCTAAATACACTAGTAATTCAAATTCTTTAGGAGTTAAATCCAAACGTTCTTTTCCATAATAAGCCTCGTAGTGATCAGGTAACACTCGTAAATCGCCAATCAGTACTTGATTTTCATCCTCAATTTCTTGCACCTCAGGTTCAGGCTGTGACTGACTGCGTCTTAATATAGCCTTTATTCTTGCTACAACCTCTCTAGGGCTAAAAGGCTTTGTCATATAATCATCTGCACCTAATTCTAAGCCTAATACTTTATCGAATTCATCGTCTTTTGCGGTTAGCATAAGAATTGGCACCATGATTTTCCTTTGTCGAAGCTGTTTACACACTTCAATTCCATCCATTTTCGGAAGCATTAAATCAAGCACAAGTAAATCAGGCTCTTCTTTCAAACAAGTATTCAGACCTTCTTCACCATCCAAAGCTGTTGAAACTGTATAGCCTGCTTGTTCCAAATTATACTTTAACAAGGTTGATATTGATTGTTCATCATCTACTACTAATACTCTCTTACTCATATAGGCCTCCAGAGATTAAATTTCCCTTCAATTGAACCAATCTATTTTATTCGTTATTTATCTATGTTTGTTAGTTCTATTCTAGCGAATAGTTGGGAAAAAGGGCAACTATTGTTTGTAATAATGTTTTTGTTTTTAATTCACCTTATCTTCACAACAGGATATTTCTTCACAAAAAAACTGGCTCTAAGTAGAGTCAGTTAGTTATCAGCACATTTTAGTTAGAAGTTTTCTAATGCTTTTCCTTCCATTGGAGTCATTTTGTGAGGAGGGCATACTGTGATTTTTCCTTCTAAAACTGTTTGTTCTTCACTATTCACAGCATGGATATTTACTACAATTTTATTTTCGGAAGTATGGACTTCTCCAACCTCAAAGAGAAATTGGACAACATCATAATGGTATAACGGTTGAAGGAATGAAATTTCTTGGTTTACAATGTGGCTTCCTGGACCTGGTAAATATTTCGATACAGCTGCTGTAATGATTCCAGTTAGCATGATTGTTGGTACAATTGGCTTTTCGTATGGAGTTTGTGAGGCATAATCATGCTGAATATAAAGTGGGTTGGCATCATTGGTTAGTCCTAAATAAAGAAGTAAATCCTTATCTTCCATTTTTTCTGTTAGAGTTAATTTTTCTCCAACCGATATTTCTTCGATATGTCTACCAATCTTTCTCTTTTTGCCAAGAAGCATTTTAGCACCCCTTTTTCCAAATTAGTGAAACTGATTTACAACACTGTAACTTTACTATTTAGGTTATTTCTTAGTAAAAAAGAAAATTGAGGAAATCCTCAACTTTCTTTTTATTTTAAACACTTTCTTAAGATAATACTTTCATAACGTTTCTAACAGAATCAGCAGATTTTTCAAGTGCTGCTTTTTCTTCTTCGGTGAGCTCAAGTTCAATAATTTGTTCAAGACCATTTCCACCTAGTACAGTTGGAACACCTAGGTAAATTCCATCAAAGCCATATTCTCCTTCAAGATAAACTATAGATGGAAGAACTCGTCGTTGATCTTTTAAAATGGCCTCTACCATTTCCACCAGTGAAGCTGCAGGTGCATAGTATGCACTGCCGTTCCCTAGCAGATTAACGATTTCACCGCCACCCTTACGTGTTCTTTCTACAATTGCATCTAATTTATCTTTAGACATTAATGTTTCGAGAGGAATACCACCCGCATAAGAATAGCGTACTAATGGTACCATATCATCACCATGTCCACCTAAAACAAACCCTGTTACATCCTTCACAGAAAGGTTAAGCTCTTGTGCAACAAACGTACGGAAACGAGCTGTATCTAACACTCCTGATTGTCCAATTACTCGATGCTTAGGAAAACCTGACTCTTTAAAAACTGTATAAGTCATTGCATCTACGGGATTGGTTAACACAATGATCGTGCATTCAGGAGAATACTTAACAATTTCTTTTGTTACAGCCTTCATAATGCCTGCATTTGTTGCAACAAGATCGTCACGACTCATACCTGGCTTCCGAGCAATACCTGCTGTAATAACGACAATATCAGAGTTTTCTGTGTCTTCATAATTAGATGTTCCGATAATGTTTGCGTCGAAACCTTGTACAGGACTAGCTTCAAGCATATCAAGAGCTTTCCCTTTTGTTGGGTTTTCCATTTGAGGAATATCAACTAATACTACATCTGCAAGTTCTTTTTGCCCTAATAAAAACGCTGTAGTGGCTCCAGTGAAGCCCCCACCAATTACGGAAACTTTTCTACGCTTAATAGCCATATGTAAACATCTCCTTAAATTCTGTATAAATTAGGAAAGAGGGCAAAGCGCATAAATGAAGTACATTTATGCGCAAAGCCCCTCTTTGATTCTATTCGACTTTTCATGGTCAATTCTTGCAGAGTACCTAGATACCCTAATTACTGTGTTTTTTAACAGAGCTTTTTAGGTTACAAATTAACCCATGTTTTTGATTAACTCATCACCGAACTCAGAGCATTTAACTTCAGTTGCACCTTCCATTAAACGAGCAAAGTCATAAGTTACAACTTTAGAAGCAATTGTTTTCTCTACTGATTTCATTACTAATTCAGCAGCTTCAGTCCATCCTAAGTGCTCAAGCATAAGAACACCAGAAAGAAGAACAGAAGATGGATTAACCTTATCAAGACCTGCATATTTAGGAGCAGTACCGTGAGTTGCTTCGAAAATTGCATGTCCTGTTTCATAGTTAATGTTTGCTCCTGGAGCAATACCAATACCACCAACTTGTGCAGCAAGTGCATCAGAGATATAGTCACCATTTAAGTTCATTGTCGCAACAACATCGAACTCACGTGGACGAGTTAGAATTTGTTGTAAGAAGATATCTGCAATAGAATCTTTTACAATGATTTTTCCTGCTGCTTCAGCATCAGCTTGGGCTTTGTTTGCAGCATCTTTACCTTCGTTTTCAACGATGCGGTCGTATTCAGCCCATGTAAATACTTTATCACCGAATTCTTTCTCAGCTAGTTCATAACCCCAGTTTTTGAAAGCACCTTCAGTAAATTTCATAATGTTACCTTTGTGAACAAGTGTTACTGATTTACGGCCGTGTTCAATTGCATAGTTAATAGCAGCTCTCACTAGGCGGCTAGTACCTTCTTGTGATACAGGCTTAATTCCGATACCAGATGTTTCTGGGAAGCGGATTTTATTAACGCCCATTTCATTTTGTAAAAAGCTGATAAGCTTTTTAACTTCTTCTGATCCATTGGCATATTCAATACCAGCATAAATATCTTCTGTATTTTCACGGAAGATAACCATATCTGTATCTTCTGGACGTTTAACAGGAGAAGGTACACCTTGGAAATAACGCACTGGACGTAAGCAAGTGAATAAATCTAATTCTTGACGTAGCGCAACGTTTAGAGAACGAATTCCTCCACCGATTGGTGTTGTTAGAGGTCCTTTGATTGCAATTAGATATTCACGAATCACATCAAGTGTTTCTGCTGGTAACCATTCACCTGTTTGGTTAAAAGCCTTTTCACCAGCTAATACTTCTTTCCATACGATTTGTTTTTCTCCGTTGTATGCTTTTTCTACAGCTGCTTCTAGAACACGTGATGCAGACGCCCAGATATCAGGACCAATTCCATCTCCTTCAATGAATGGGATTACTGGGTTATTTGGTACGTTTAATACTCCATTAGTTGTTGTAATTTTTTCACCTTGTGTCAAGAAAATTACCTCCCGGGTTATGTAATTGATTTTTCAAATCTATTTTACCAATAGATTTACTTCTCTTAAAGTGTTGTTCCTTTTGTTTTTATAAAATTAATTAAATTTATATTATTCAGGCGTTTTATAAAAAGCCTGAATATTGAAAGCGTAGAAAACGATTCCACACAGTAATCCTCCCATAGAGGGAGGACAATGTGGAATTGTCTCTTCACTATTCTATATCACTATAAAATTATCCTCTTTGTTCTAAAGGAATATAAGCTTGTTTTTCTGGTCCAACATACTCTGCACGTGGACGAATTAATCGGTTATTTTCATATTGCTCTAGAATATGAGCTAACCAGCCTGATACACGACTTACAGCAAAGATTGGTGTGAATAAATCATGATCAATGCCTAAGCTATGGTAAACAGATGCTGAATAGAAATCAACATTTGGTGGTAGTGGTTTTTGAGAAGTAACTAATTCTTCAACTTTTGTTGACATCTCATACCATTTTGGTTCACCTGTAATTTTTGTTAGCTTTTCAGACATTTTCTTTAAGTGCTTGGCTCTTGGGTCACCTTGACGGTACACACGATGTCCAAAGCCCATTATTTTTTCTTTATTTGCTAACTTCTCATTAATATAGCTTTCAGCATTTGCTACTTCACCAATTTCTGAAAGCATCTTCATTACTGCTTCATTAGCTCCTCCGTGTAAAGGACCTTTTAGAGCACCAATAGCAGCTGTAACACCAGAATATACATCAGATAATGTTGCAACACATACACGTGCTGTAAAAGTAGATGCATTTAATTCATGGTCCGCGTGTAAAACAAGCGCTTTATTAAAAGCTTCAACAGCAATTTCATCTGGCTCATTTCCTGATAATGTATATAAGAAATTTGCAGCCATTGATAAATCTGTTCTAGGCTCAACTGGCTCTAAACCTTTACGAATACGAGCAAAAGAAGTAACAACAATCGGAAGTTGTGCTTGTAGACGGATTGCTTTTCTGTAGTTAGCCTCTGTATCCATCACATCTGCTTCTTCATCAAACAAGCCAAGTAAAGATACAGCAGTACGTAGAGCAGCCATTGGGTGAACTTTATTGATAGGGTATGATTTGAAGTGTTCAATAACTTGCTGTGGAATTTTTGCATTTTCCGCAAGTTGTTTTTTAATTTCATTTAATTGTTCTGCATTCGGAAGTTTTCTGTGCCATAATAAATAAACCACTTCCTCAAAGCTTGCGTTTTCTGCTAAATCATCAATGTTATAGCCCGCATATGTTAATGTATCATCAATAATCGAGCTTACAGATGAAGTAGTTGCAACGATACCTTCAAGACCTTTTGTTGCTGTCATATAAATCCCTCTCCTTTACCTTTTTTCCCCATTTGTTTCATCTTAAAAGTTTAAATGATATAAGTAGTAGAAATCCTACTTGACTCAGTCATAAACTGTTCCATATGTAAGGAAAGAAGCTTTTGTCAAAGTAGATATTTCTCTATGTTTCGTAGATCACGAATCATGAATTTATAGTATTATTTTAAACTTTTAGATGATTGAGCGCTTGCTCACATGCAAGCAAAGAAAAAGAAAATGCTTACATTTTTCATTATTTTGATAAAGCATCACTCCGTTAAAATCGAACGTGATATACACTATCAGGTAATCTTTTAAATGATAGATCGTATACCTATCTCATATCAAGATGAGATAAGGTTGCCTTATCATGTAGGCATTATTTTAGAACATATCCCTATTATAAACAATTATCAGACTTTTGTGAATGAAAACCACTTTATTACTTAAAAATTTGTTAGAAAAATTTTATTTTAGGGATTTTTTCGTTAAAACTGCCTTACTAATATAACCATAACATATATTTGTTATATTAGTGTATAATTCATCTAAATTAATTGGCTTTTTAAAGTAAATGTATGTTTAAGAACTAAATAGTTTTACAATTTGCATGGCTAGATAAGCTATTCCTGCCCCTATTAAAGGACCTACAGCCACACCATTGAATAACGAAACTGCTAGAATTGTGCCAAATACCAGAGCTGTTGTAATATGAGGATCTTCAGCTAGCAACGTTAGCCCGTTTTTGGCAATTAAAGCGACAGCTATCCCCGCTCCTAAAGCAATCCAAGCATAAGAAGATTTTAAAGCGTCAATTAGTTGCTTAAATCCAATTTCTCCTGTTGCTATTGGCACTAAGACAGCAATTGTAATAACCGTAACTCCCCAGTTAATTCCCTTTGCCCCAATAGTTGGCAATAACTTTGATTCTAATCCAACCAATTTAATGACTAGCAAGCATCCAACAGCTATTAACAATGATTGATTTTTCGCTAAAAATCCAACTCCTAATAAGATTAATAAAAAGAGTACTGGTTGACTAAACACTGAGTAAAACCTCCAAATAGTAATAATATGGTTAAACCATGACAAAACATCGAAACTCAAAAGATTAATTCAAATAGTATAAACAAGCTTAATATGTAATAAACATGCTATATAGCCTTATTTAAAGATTGGAAAAGCCCATAGGAATTGAAAAATGGGGAGGAATTCATTAAGTGAATATGAATTATTTATATAGCATGTTAAGACTTTTACTTATTATCGCTGTTACATTTTTAGGAATATCAATATGTTATTATCTATCTACTTTGACTTATCCATTTTTAATTGCAATCTTAATTGCTATGATTATTAATCCTCTTGTAAATGGGTTGGAACGGATTCTCAGGATTCCGAGAGGATTTTCAGTGATTATCTCAATTATTTTACTGATTTGTTTAATAGCAGGTATTCTCATTCTTTTAGTAGCAGAAATTGTAACAGGAACCACCTATTTAGCAAGAGTTCTCCCTGGACATTTAGAGTTATTAGCTGTTTACATCGAAACATTCTTTGTTACAAAAATCATGCCACTATATAACCAATTAACATACCTTTTTAACAGTCTTGAATCAAATCAGCAACAATCCATTATCTCAAACATTCAAAATATCGGTGAATCAGTTGCATCCAGTGTTGGAAATTTCATCAAAGGCTTTTTAGAAAATATTCCAGTCATCATTAGTTGGCTCCCAAATGCCGCAACTGTCATCATCTTCTCTTTACTTGCAACTTTTTTCATTAGTAAAGATTGGTATAAATTTAAATCTGCTGTTTCAGGTTTACTACCACAGAGAGCAAAATCAAGTGGCAGGACAATTACTGATGAGCTAAAGAAAGCATTGATAGGTTTTATTCGTGCACAAGCAACCTTAATTTCCATTACCACCGCCATTGTTTTAATAGGACTTTTGATTTTACGGGTTGATTACGCGATCACAATCGCTTTATTAATTGGTTTAGTTGATATTCTCCCATATTTAGGTACGGGCTTAGTGTTCATTCCATGGATTATTTACTTATCGTTCAGTGGAGGAATACCGCTTGCTATCGGACTAGGAGTATTATACCTTATCGTCTTAATACAGCGTCAAATAATGGAACCAAAAGTACTTTCCTCCAATATCGGACTAGATCCACTCGCTACCCTCGTTTCACTTTTTATAGGTTATAAACTAATTGGCTTTTTAGGGCTGATTGCTGGGCCAGTTGCATTAGTCATATTAAAAACATTTAAAAGCGCGGGTCTATATGAGGACCTATGGAAATTCATCATAGGGAATAATAGATAATAGTAAAACAAACGGGGCTGATACTAAGATCAGCCCCGCAATTTCTTTGGTCAACTTCTACCTAATGATCGTTATCCGATTTTTATCAATCATTTTTCGAATAGTTGCTAATAAAATCGGTTTAAACTTATTTCTGCTAAATGGAAATAACAATAAAAACCCAACTGTATCTGTTATAAAGCCAGGAGTTAATAACAAAACTCCACCAATCAAGATACAAAGCCCGTCAATAATGGCCATTCCAGGAATTTGTCCAAATTGCATGTCTTGCTGAGCTTTTCTTAACGTTTCCAATCCTTGTTTCTTAGCAAGCCAAGCTCCTACAACACCCGTTAAAATAATAAGTAATACAGTTGGAATTGGACCAATTGCATTGCCTGATAGTATTAAAATTCCGATTTCTAGAGCAGGTATAACAATAATAAGAAACATTAATAATCGCATGTATTCACCTCTTAAACTCTACTAATAAAACGATAAGCCTCTATACCTCTCTATTCTATTCTAAAAATGCAAAAAAAAGAAGGGAATACCCCTTCTCTTAATGATAATTATAGTACACTTGCATGTCCTTGGTAAATAACTCCTCGAACAGCGTCTACTGTAATATCTTGACCATCTTTTAACAATGTTGTTGCGTTTTCTACACCTACAATAACAGGAATTCCAAGACTTAACCCCACAACAGCAGCATGACTTGTTAAGCCACCTTCTTCTGTTACAAGAGCAGATGCTTTCTCAAGAGCATCCATCATATCACGGTCGGTTCCTTGTGCAACAAGAATAGCACCTTGTGTCATTTTTTCCTGTGCATCCTTTGCAGTGCTTGCCACTACAACCTTACCAAAAGCTGATTTACGACCGATGCCTTGTCCTTTTGCAATAACATCTCCAATAACGTGAACTTTCATAAGGTTTGTTGTGCCTGCTTCACCAACAGGTACACCCGCTGTAATCACAATAAGATCACCATGTGTCACAAGTCCGCTATTAATTGCCTCTAATACAGAACGATCTAACATTTCATCCGTTGTTGTGGAATAATTTCCACTTCTTGGGTAAACACCCCATACTAATGCTAACTTGCGAGAATATGAATCAGAAACTGTTACAGCAATGATCGGCGCTTTAGGACGATATTTTGAAATCATTCTTGCAGTGTGTCCACTTTCAGTAGGAGTAACAATTGCTGATACACCTAAATTTAAAGCTGTATAAGCTGTAGATTGGCCAATAGCATCTGTGATTGTTGTGCCAACCTGTGCACTGCGTTTCGATAAAATTTGCTTATAATCTAAAGCTTCCTCTGCTCTTGAAGCAATATTGTGCATTGTTTTAACCGCTTCCACTGGATAAGTACCGGCCGCAGTCTCACCAGAAAGCATAATCGCATCCGTACCGTCAAAAATAGCATTGGCTACGTCACTTGCTTCCGCTCTAGTCGGTCTTGGATTACGTTGCATACTATCAAGCATTTGAGTAGCTGTGATAACAGGCTTTCCTAGAGCATTACATTTACGAATTAATTCTTTTTGAACTAATGGAACTTCCTCTGCAGGAATCTCAACACCTAAATCTCCACGAGCAACCATTAAACCGTCTGACACTTCAAGAATCTCATCGATGTTATCTACACCTTCTTGATTCTCAATTTTAGGGATAATTTGAATATGGCCTGCATTATGCTCTTCAAGCAGCTCGCGAATTTCAAGTACGTCTGAAGCACGACGAACGAATGAAGCAGCTATAAAGTCAACATCCTGTTCAATACCAAAAACAATATCTTTAGCATCTTTTTCTGTAATACCTGGAAGCTTCACACTAACACCTGGTACGTTAACACCTTTTTTATTTTTTAATGTACCAGTATTTTTAATTAATGTTTTGATCTCACCTTTTGTTTGGTCAAGGCCGATTACTTCCAACTCAATGAGACCATCATCTAGTAAAATTGTTGATCCAATATGTACATCATCAATAAGTCCTTCATATGTAACAGAGAACTTTTCTGTTGTACCAACTACTTCTGTCATTGACACAATAATTTCTTTTCCTGCCTCAAGCTCAATAGCACCATTTTCCATTGTGTTTGTGCGGATTTCAGGGCCTTTCGTATCTAGAAGAATAGCTACAGTTTTGTTTAGATTGGCAGAAGCCTCTCTAATATTTTTAATTCTTGCACCATGCTCATCAAAATCACCGTGTGAAAAATTCAAACGGGCTACATTCATTCCAGCCTGCATTAATTCTGATAATTTATCAATTGATTCACTTGCAGGACCAATTGTACATACAATTTTCGTTTTGCGCATTTCGTTTCCTCCTACCATTTAGAAGGGTAAAGGTTTCACTTATCCCCTATTAGATTCGTTTCTTCCTTTACCCATTTTTAGTATGGTTTTATTGTTTTATTTTTAGCTTTGTAAAATAATATGGTAACGATACCAACTAGTATTTATATAGATAATTCTTTAGATAATCGGTACATATTATCATCAATCGTATGTGGTTGATCTAGTATTTCAAGAATATCATGGTGAACAAGTTCATTTTTTTGAATACCAACACAACGTCCACCTTTTCCTTCTAACAATAATTCAACAGCATACGCACCTAGTCTGCTTGCTAATACACGATCAAATGCAGTTGGGGAACCTCCACGCTGAACATGACCTAGTACAGAAACACGAGTCTCAAATGAAGTAGCTTCTTCAATTTGCTTAGCAAATTCAACTCCACTACCTACACCTTCTGCAACTACAATAATACTATGTTTCTTTCCTCTCTCATGACCACGTTTTAAGCGGGCAACAACATTGTCCATGTCATAGTCAGCTTCCGGTATTAAGATTGTTTCAGCTCCTCCAGCCAAACCAGACCAAAGGGCAATATCACCAGCATGTCTTCCCATTACTTCAATAACATATGTACGTTCGTGTGATGTAGCTGTATCACGAATTTTATCAATTGCATCTATAACTGTATTAAGTGCTGTATCAAATCCAATAGTAAAATCTGTACCAGGAATGTCATTATCAATCGTTCCAGGAACACCTACACATGGAAAACCATGTTCAGTTAGTTTTTTCGCTCCCATGTAAGAACCGTCTCCGCCAATAACAACTAGGCCTTCAATCCCATGTTTCTTTAACTGTTCAATCCCTTTTTTCTGGCCTTCTATTGTTTTAAATTCAGGACATCTAGCAGAATATAATTTCGTTCCTCCGCGGTGAATAATATCTCCAACAGAGCCAAGTTCTAATTTTTCTATTCTTCCTTCAATTAAACCTGTATATCCATGGTAGATTCCATAAACCTCTACATCATGATAGATCGCTTTACGTACAACTGCCCTAACAGCAGCATTCATACCAGGGGAATCTCCACCACTGGTTAAGACGCCAATTTTTTTCAAAACTTTCACCCCACTATAGATAAGTAGCAATACTAAATTACTTCCAAAATAACATGATTATAATGTCAATACAACAAAGAGTCAACTTTTGTCGAATAACCTTTTTATGAGCCTTTTTCATTATACAATAAATTATCTGCTGTGTTTAATGAATTATGTAATTTTGCAAAATTATTGTCCTACTTTGCCTAAAAAGTCTAATCTGTAAATAAAATAGAATGAATTGTATTTTCTTTCACATCCGCAAAAGAAAACGTGGACCAGTCGGCCACACGTTTTTCTATTTTACCCCAAGTAGATCGTTTGCAAACGATACTTGACCTATTCTTTTATATTTTTCATAACGATGCTGAATTAATTCTTCCCCTGTCATAGTTGAGAGAGTTTTTAAAGAGCTTGCGATTACCTCAGTAATATTGGTTGCTTGCTGAGCTACATCTTTATGTGCTCCACCTTTTACTTCTGGAATAATTTCATCAACTACACCAAGTTCCTTTAAATCTGGGGCAGTTATTTTCATCGTTTCTGCAGCTTTCTTTGCTAATCCTGAGTCTTTCCAAAGTAATGCTGCTGCACCTTCAGGAGAAATAACAGAGTAGGTAGAGTTCTCCAGCATATGAATATAATTTCCTACACCTAATGCTAGTGCTCCACCACTTCCACCTTCTCCAATAACGATACAAATAACTGGTACAGATAAACCAGCCATTTCGAACAAGTTTTTAGCAATTGCTTCACTTTGTCCTCTTTCTTCAGCCGCTTTTCCTGGATAAGCTCCTTTTGTATCTATAAAACATATTATCGGACGATTGAATTTATCAGCTTGTTTCATCAACCGTAATGCTTTACGGTAGCCTTCAGGATGTGGCATACCAAAATTTCTTCGTATATTTTCTTTTGTATCTTTACCACGCTGGTGACCAATTACAGTTACTGGTACATCTCTGAACTTAGCTATACCACTAACAATGGCATCATCATCACCATAATATCGGTCACCATGACATTCAAAGAAATTAGTAAAAATTTGTTCAATATAATCTAGAGTTGTAGGGCGACTAGGATGCCTTGCTATTTGAACTCGATCCCAAGGCTTTATATTTGTATAGATTTCATTTTCAAGCTTTTCTAATCTTGCTTCTAATTTTTCAATTTCAGATGATAAATCAACATCAGATTGAGCAGTAAACTCTTTCAGTTCTTTAATTTTCGCTCTAAGCTCGGTAACTGGCTTTTCAAACTCCATCTCACCTACCATGTTATTTCACCTCCTGTTTGATGGATATCAAGTATGTTCCCAAGAGTTTCCTTTAATTCTTGGCGATTAATAACATTGTCTAATTGCCCGTGCTTCAGTAAAAATTCAGCTGTTTGGAAGTCTTCAGGAAGCTCTTCTCTAATCGTTTGCTCAATAATTCTTCTACCAGCAAACCCAATTAAAGCACCTGGCTCAGCAAAATTATAGTCACCTAGTGATGCAAAGCTTGCCGAAACTCCTCCAGTTGTTGGATGTGTCATAACAGAAATGATCAACCCACCATTATCACTAAAAAGCTTAAGGGCAGAACTTGTTTTAGCCATTTGCATGAGACTTAAAACGCCCTCTTGCATCCTAGCTCCACCAGAAGCAGTAAAAATAATAATCGGTAATCCTTTTTCATTCGCATTTTCTATTGCTCGGGTAATTTTTTCTCCTACAACAGAACCCATACTTCCCATTCTAAAACTAGCATCCATGATAGCCACAGCTGTCCTAAAGCCGTTTATCAGACCTTCTCCTGTTACTACAGCTTCATTTTGCTTTGTTTTAAGACGATCTTTTTCTAGTTTTTCCTCATAATCAGGGAAGTTTAGAGGATTTTCAGATATCATATTTTGATCATATTCAAGGAAGCTATTTTCATCAAATAAGCTCTCGATTCGCTCTCTAGCATTCATTTGATGATGATATCCACAATTCATACAAACTTTTAAATTTTTATTAAGTTCTTTCGTATACATGATTTTTTTACAATTCGGGCATTTTATGACAATCCCTTCCGGAACATCTTGCTTAGCTTGCTCAGAAGGAATTGAGGCATATTTCTTTTTCTTTGGTTTTGGCTTAGTAAATAAATCTTTTAACAAAACGGTACCTCCCCTTTTTCTAAGGCACTGTATAATTGGCCGAAAATTTCCTATTAGCTCAATTTATAGCCAAAAATAACAACGTGCTTAAACATAGCCTTTATTAAAGCTGCTTCTATTTAAATCAGATAATGATTACATAATCTAGTATTCACTTTCAGAAACTGTTTTCTAGAAAATTGTCAGTTATATTAACTGTAACGATTGCTGGACAAACATGTTGTAGAAAGTTGTCAATATCTATTCGACATTTTCTTTAAGGGATACCGCTTCATATTGAATAAACACTTCTAAATGATCCTTTTTTATTAAAGCATCAAGCAACATTTCTAAATGTTTTTTTGGAAAACTATGCGATTGATCACCCTTATATACAAAGTTGACATATTCATTTAAAACATTCCAAATTCGATATAAGAGAAAATTATTTGCTAATTTAACAAGTTCAGTCATTAATTCAAATCTTGTTATCTCTGTTTCCTGAACTATACTAGATAATTCTACTAATTGTTCATTTATGTCACTTTGTAAGATTAACTGCAGGGCATTCTTTTCTAATAGCTCGTTCATTTTAATGACATCCTTTATTGCTTTTGTATCATCAAGAATAAAGGTTCCCAACAGTTCAATTAAATTATGCTCTCTAAAATCCTTTAAAAAAGTTCCTTCGCCTCTTCTTGTTTCAATCATTCCTAATAATTCAAGAGCTCTTAATGCTTCACGAACAGAAGATCTTCCAACTTTTAAATTCTCAGCCAGCTCTCTTTCTGAAGGAATTTTATCTCCATAAGAAAGCTGTTTGTCTGCAATGATTGTGCGAATATGGCGAAGGATTTCAATATAAACTTTTGAATGCGGAGTTGTCAAAGAAGAATCACTCACTTTAATCAATGATGGCTAATTGCCTCGTTTTCTCAGCAACTTCCTCCGGATCGACTTTAATTCTTGCCACACCGGTTTCCATTGCTGCCTTAGCTACTGCTGAAGCAACAGCTGGTGCCACTCTTGGATCAAATGGTGCCGGAATAACATAATCTGGACTTAAATCCTTTTCAGATACAAGTGCTGCAATTGCCTCAACCGCCGCAATTTTCATTTTCTCATTAATGTGTGTAGCACGTACATCTAACGCACCTCTAAAAATTCCTGGGAAAGCCAATACATTGTTTACTTGGTTTGGAAAATCAGATCGACCTGTTCCAATAACCTTCGCACCAGCTTCTTTGGCCTCATTCGGCATAATTTCTGGAACAGGATTAGCCATAGCAAAAATAATTGGATTCTCATTCATTGATTGAACCATTTCTTTAGACAAGGCCCCTTCAACCGAAACTCCAATAAATACATCGGCACCTTTAATAACATCGGATAAACTACCTTCTAGCTGATCTCTATTTGTGTATTTAGCTACTTCCGATTTCACGTTGTTCATACCGTGTGAACGATTTTCAAAGATCGCACCTTTCGTGTCACACATAATAATATCTCTTACACCATAGCTATATAAAAGCTTAATGATTGCAATACCAGCTGCTCCTGCACCGTTAGCTACAACCCGGATATTAGACATACTTTTTCCGACTAATTTAAGAGCATTAACAAGCCCTGCTACTGTTACAATCGCAGTACCATGTTGGTCATCGTGAAAAATAGGGATATTCGTTTCCTTTTTTAAACGTTCTTCAATAACAAAACAATTAGGAGCAGCTATGTCTTCTAAGTTTACTCCACCAAACGTTGGTTCAAGCAACTTAACTGTATTAACGATTTCATCAATATCTGTCGTGTTTAAGCAAATTGGAAATGCATCCACTCCAGCAAAACTTTTGAAAAGAACAGCTTTTCCTTCCATAACCGGTAATGCTGCTTCAGGACCAATATTCCCTAACCCGAGCACAGCCGTACCATCAGAAACTACTGCAACCATATTACCTTTCATCGTATAATCATAGACTTTGCTTTTATCATCATAAATGTCTTTACAAGGTTCAGCTACACCAGGTGAATAAGCAAGGCTTAAATCATAAGCATTTTTCACTGGAATCTTTGACTTTGATTCTAATTTCCCTTTGTTAACACGATGAATATGTAAGGCTTCTTCTCTTAATGACATCATGAACACTCCCCATGTAAAGTACTAGAACAAGTACCCTATTGTAAGAATCTAATTGTTTGGTTACCAGTTCAGCTGTATCTATTATTATTCTGCCTATCACTCTTTAAAAAAGTGGTCAGACCACTTTAAATCATTATTAAATGATAACATAATTCATTTGATTGTAAAGCATCGTTTAGCATAAACATACTCATTTACGAAAATAGCCTTACAATTAAAGGCTACTCCTGTTTTAGCACAACATTATTTTGCCCAAGTAAATTAATTAAATCTGTTAAACACTCTTCTGTAGCTGAAACTGAGAACTCTTCAGGTAATTGAATGGTCCTCTTATCATGCTCATAATAGAGGTAGACAGGGATACTCCCATGAAAACGACTTAGTATCTCCTTTACATCTAGAAGCTTTTGTTGATCTGAGAACTGCTTCTCAATTTTCACAAATAGCTTTCCATGTTTTGAAACGGCTGGTAAGTGATCCAGTTCTTTTATTTGCTGAACAATAAACTGAATTTTATCCTGTCTTCTTTCAACTTTTCCCTCCAGATAGAAAATCATTCCGTCCTTCACCTTTTCACCAAACTTTGAATAAGTTTGTGGGAAAATAACCGCGTCAATATCTCCTGTTTCATCTCCAAGTAGTAAAAAAGCCATAACCTCACCTTTTTTAGTACGTATTGTTCGTACATTTGCTACCAAAGCCCCAATTGAAACCTTTCGATCTACATTTGAGGATAGATCATCAATAGTAACAGCACGGACTGCATGAAGGTTTGAACGGTACATTTCAACAGGATGAATCGAAAAGTATAAACCTAGAGATTCTTTTTCAAATCTAAGTTTTTCTTCAATTTTAAATGGCTCTACTTCAATATACTTTGGCTTTAGATTAAACTCTTCTTCCAAAAAGAGATCAAATTGACTTTCATCTGATGGAGTCATTAGCTCCGCATGCTCAATGGCAACATCCAGGCTTGCAAGCAAAGTTGCACGATCAATAGTAAACTCATCCATTGCACCAGCAAAAATAAGTTGCTCCATTGTTTTTCTAGTCACAATTTTCATTGACACCCTTATACAAAAATCAAATAAGTCAGTAAAAGGTCTTTTCTTTCTTGCATGAAAAATTTCCTTAATAGCCGCTACACCTACATTTTTAATAGATGTTAAATTATAGCGAATACTGGCACCTTCTACTAAAAATGCAAACTCACTTTTGTTTACAGAGGGTGGCAGCACTGCAAAACCTTTACGTTTCGCCTCTCGAACATATTGAGCAACTTTATCTTCATTTCCACTTACACTTGTTAATAAAGCTGTTAAAAAATGGAGAGGGTAATTTGCTTTTAAAAAGGCTAATTGGTAAGCAATCATACTATAGGCAACTGCATGACTACGGTTAAATCCATAGTTGGCAAACTTTACAATTAAATCATAAATTGAGTTTGCCACTTGTTGACTATAACCGTTTCTCATACAGCCCGAGACAAAATGTTCCCTCTGTTGATCTAGTATTTCTTTCTTTTTTTTCCCGACGGCTCTTCTTAATAAGTCTGCTTCCCCTAGAGTAAATCCTGCAATAGTAGAAGCCAATTCCATTATTTGCTCCTGATAGACAATAACACCATAGGTATTCTGTAAAATCGGTTCCAGTGAGGGATGTAAATATGTTGTGCTTTTTCTTTTATGTTTTCTGTCAATATAAAGTGGTATATTTTCCATCGGACCAGGTCTGTATAACGCATTTACAGCAACAATATCCTCAAGATTGCTAGGTTTAAGACGCTTTAAAACACTTCTCATCCCCTCGGATTCAAGCTGAAAAACTCCTGTTGTATCTCCCTGGGATAAAAGATCAAACGTTTTTTCGTCTTGATAGGATATGTTCGTCAAATCAACTCGTTTTCCTTCAACACGTTGTATAGATTTCATAATATTCTCGATTAAAGAAAGATTTCTTAAGCCTAAAAAATCCATTTTTAAAAGCCCGAGATCTTCTAAGTAATCCATAGAGTACTGTGTTAAGTACACATCCTGTTGCCCTTCCTGAATTGGGACAATATTTGTTAAAGGTTGATCACTTAAAACAACACCTGCTGCATGTGTAGAAGTATGCCTTGGGAGGCCTTCTAGTTTTAAAGCTGTTTCATAGATTTTTTTATTCAGCTCATTTTCAGTAATTAATTTCTGTAGTGCCTGAGATTCTTTAAATGCTTCTTGAAGGGTGATTCCAGGTCGAGATGGGATCAGCTTCGATAAGACATCTGTTTCCTTAGGCGAAGCTCCCATTACTCTCCCCACATCACGAATAGCTGCTTTTGCTGCTAACGTACCAAAGGTAATAATTTGAGCAACGTGTAACTTCCCATATTTGTTTGCTACATAAGCTATTACTTCATCACGTCTTGTATCTGGAAAGTCAATATCAATATCCGGCATAGTAATACGCTCTGGATTTAAAAACCTTTCAAAAAGTAGCCTATGTTTAATTGGATCTACATCCGTAATTCGTAGCACATATGAAACAAGAGAGCCGGCAGCAGAACCTCGTCCTGGACCTGTTAATATACCATGATCATGAGCGTACTTCATAAAGTCCCATACAATTAAAAAATAATCACTAAAATTCATTCTTTTTATAATATCTAACTCATAGCTTAGTCTTTGTAAATAGATAGAGTCAGGGTTTTCAAATCTTGTATTTAATCCTTTGTAACAAAGCTCCTCAAGATATTCATCAGCATGTTGGTTTTTGGGAGTAGGGTATTTTGGTAGATGCGTAACGCCCAGATTAAGATTCACTTTACACCGAGCAGCTATCTTTAATGTATTTTCTAATACATCAGGGGACTCCTCGAATAAAGATACCATTTCAGTTGGACTCTTTAAGTAATTTTCATGTGTACCTTTTAGGTCAACATGAAAATCAGAAAGCTTTTCACCACGTTTTAATGCAATTAGACATTGCTGAGCAAGGTAATCTTCCTTTTCGATATAGCAAACATTATTCGTTGCCACCATAGGAATATTCACTTCATGACTAATATTCAGTAAATGTTTATGTAGAGACTCATCTTCTAAGGATACTCTCTGAGTTCCTAAGTATATTGAGTTTTCACCAAATAGAGTTTGATATTTTTTTAATAAGACAATTACTTGCTCAAACTGTTCTTTTTCAAAGCTTTCCATGAACATCTGTCCTGGAATAATGGCTATTAATCCAGAATGATAGCTTTTTAACCATCGATCCGGAAGCCCTTCAGGTGATTTTGTTTGAAGAGCACTGCTTATTTTTAATAAATTCTGATACCCCTCGTTATTTTCAGCTAGTAGTACAGCTGTCATGTCCGTCTCATGTTGTTCATCTATGATTGTGACTGTCATACCTAAAATAGGCTTTATTCCATTTTCTTGACAAAGCTTATAAAAAGCTACAGCCCCATACATCACATGAAAATCAGTCAATGCTATAGCATTGAATTTATATTCTTTTGCCTTATTAACTAATTTATCTAATCTTGCTGCACTTGAGAGCAAGCTGTATGCACTTTTCACTTGAAGGTGAACAAACGGCATATATTCCCCTCCTTTCTACATTTGTTTTAAATTTTTATTCAAGGATCATTTATATATCCTCATTATATTCCCGCGGTTATATAGTTACAAATAAGAGCGTTCACTGTTAGAGAATTTAGACCATTTCTACAACAATATTTTCTTTCATACTTAAAATAGGTCGTCCATATATATAGAGTAGGGGGTTGATAGTCATGGACAAAGAAGCCTTTATGCCGGCTTTTATTCATAGTTACTTTATAGCACTAGGAGTACTTTTAGGTGGCACGCTAATCGGTGCCATTGGTGCTTTTTTAGCAGGAGAACCACCATTAACCAAAATGTTTGAATTTGCTAATAGGCTAAAAATTTGGGCTCTTGTTGCAGCAATAGGTGGTACGTTTGATGCTTTTTACAGCTTTGAGCGTGGAATTTTTCAAGGTGAAACACGAGATATTGTTAAACAAGTATTGTTAATTGTATCAGCTATGGGTGGAGCTCAAACAGGTTGGTTACTTATCACTTGGTTAACACAGGAGCATCTTTCATGAGAATCCCACCGCACTATCAGCAACCTTCATGGCAACGTTTTTTTGCAGGTGCAGCAATAGGGGCAGTTATTAGTTGGGGTGTTTTCCTTTTTATTTTTGGAGTTATTCAAGAAGAACATAGTACAATTATAAATAAACAAAAGCAAACAATTCAAGATTTAGAGAATGACAAGAAAATCTATCAAGAAGAGTATACAAAATTAAACAAAAAAGCTCAAGAAAAGCTGACTGTTCAAGAGATTAAGATTAAATTAACTAACGGTGATCGCTACCTTTTTAAGGATTTTAGGATAACGAATATTGAAAACAGTGTAAAGGAAGATTTAAAAGACGTAATGGCCAAGGATATTGAGAGTATCGTTTCTAATCATCTATTAATAGAACGAATCATTGAAAATAAACCATTAAAGTTTGATGGAAAAGAATACAAACTTGAAATGACAAAATTCATGTTAACCACCACACTATACATTGAAGTTAAAATATCCTTTGTAGACTAACAATACTCCTAAGGAATTTGAAATATTTGAGATTTTCATTAAAAATTAATCGCAAAACCTTCCCTTTTCCGATAAAATAGAAATAGGAAAAACAAGGAAAATACATTCACTTAAAAACAAGCTGGTTTGCTCTCTAACAAACTGGCTTTAACTTCCCCTTCCACTCTTCACAGAACATTTATTCCAACAATTATGACAATTGATTCCTTGTTTAACCAACTCACTTTATAACGATTTATCTGTTGTACCACTACTTAACGGAGGGATGGATATGTATATTTTAAGTTCAAAACAAGTTGTCCAGGAAAAGATTAACCATATCAAAAAAGGCTTCTCAGCATATGTAGAAACAGCTGAGCTTGCAAACATTATCAAAAAAGAATGTCAGATTCTACAATTGGATGTGTATGAGGATGCTACAGAGCTAGGTTATTGGTTTATTCCGACCAAAGAAAAGTAACCGCTATCATTATTTCTTCATCAATGTAAAACTCCATTATTAAAGTGGCGTTTTCAAAGACCCTCATCACATGTTCTATTCAAACCACTAGAAACGTAATCCATAACTTTATTGTAAGCAAACTAACCTCTAAACAAGAATTCTTCTGGATCGTAAATTTTAATGCAAGGAACTATGTTATCTTATGACTACCGACTAGGGTTAAAAAAGGGTTCGGCAGTTATTACCGAACCCTTTCTTATTTATTGGATCATTCATCCTGACAAAGCACTTCTAGATCATGTAACACCTGTTTCGCTTCTTCCCAACTATATACAGAAGCTCCAGATGCGAGTGGATGTCCGCCACCATTATATTTTTTAGCTAATTCATTTATTACAAGTTTTTTTGCTCTAAGTCTAACACGGATCTGATTTTCTTCTTCCACAAAGAACACCCATGCTTTCACACCTTCAATATTACCTAAAATTCCAACAAGCTGTGAAGCTTCTGAAGGGGTTACATCAAATTCCTTTAATATATCTTTCGTTATACTCATTGATGCAGAGCCTGATGATGTTAACGTAAAGTTTTGAAGTACATATCCACTAAGTTTAGCGACGTTTCTCTTTGTTTTGTAAAGTTCGTCGTAAATTGGTGTAGGATTAATTCCTTTTGAGATTAATGCACTTGCATACTGAAAGGTTTTCTCCGTTGTACTCGGGAATAGGAACCTTCCTGTATCCCCCACAATCCCAGTATAAAGAAGCTCTGCCGCTTTTTCAGATAATTTAAAGCCCTGATCTTTTCCTTCTAAGTACAGTTCATAAATCATTTCACTTGTAGCACTTGCCTCAGTTTCAACCCACAAAAGATCTCCATATTGATCATCATTTGGATGGTGGTCGATTTTAATCAATTTTTTACCTGTATGATAACGTTGATCACTGATGCGGGCTTGATTTGCTGTATCACATACAATAACAAGTGCTTCTTGGTATATCTCGTCTGATATATGATCCATTTTATAGAGAAACTCAAGCGTTGGCTCAGATTCTCCTACAACATAAATTTTCTTATTTGGGTATGTAGCTTTTATCATTTCAGCCAAACCGCATTGAGAGCCATAGGCATCTGGATCTGGACGAACATGACGATGAATGATAATTGTCTCATTTTGGCTAATTTCATCTAGTATTTGTTGTTTCATTTTGGTCTCCTTTTCTCTCTATATAGTTTTATTAAATCATAAATACAAATTTTAAAAAAGAATGAATCTTCAGGATTTTCATTTCATCGCATTTATTTAAAGACATGTTAAACGAATCATGCTATCTTTTATTATAGGTTGTATAAGAAGATATTTCTTCTTTTTTACCTTACTAGATGCAAGAGTAGAAAAAATACTCATCTCAGTAGTGGAGGTTTTTATATGCCAGTTTTAGTTGTACTTATAATTTTTTCGCTAGCTTTCTATTTGTACTATAAAGTCAAAGCATACAGATCAAATAAGCAAGCGGAGAAAAGTTGGATATCTGCGAAAGCTAGCATTGCATTAGGTCTGTTTGTTGCATTTTTTGGACTTAATCAATTATTCATGTTTCGCTCAACCTTATCATTTGTTGTGGGAATTATTTTTCTGTTAATCGGTTTTGGCAGTGCATGGGCAGGATACCGCGCTTACAAGCATTATCTTCCATATGTTCTAAAAGAAATAAAAGAACAACAGTAAAGAATTCTTCGAAAAAATAGGGTTAACTGTTTTATAAAACAGTTAACCCTATTTTTGTATCCTGTATTATCTCTCAATCAATTGAACCATCATCATTGCTTTTCCTACGACAACACCGTCGCTATATGCTTCTATATCAATTTTTCCAAACTTACGACCAACCTCTAATATTTTAGGGTGAATTTCAAGCACTGATTCCATTTGAACAGGTTTAATAAAGTATATTGTGATATTTTCAACAACAATGTCACCTTTTTTCTGTGCTCTTAGATAACGATTAACGGACTCTGTAACAAGTGTCGTAAAAACTCCATAGGAAATGGTGCCAAGGTGATTTGTCATTTGCGGAGTTACTTCACATCGAAAAATACTACTGCGTTTTGATTCATCATCAATCGTTATAAATTGATTTGTCACAATGTCATCAAGCTTTTCACCAATTTGTGGTTGACGTTGGATCATTTGAAGGGCCTTAAGTACATCTTGACGACTAATAATCCCTTGCAATCGATTCTGCTGGTCTACTACCGGCAAAATTTCGATTCCTTCCCAAACCATCATTTGTGCTGCTGATGCAACAGAAGTTTTACCAATGACCGTAATCGGGCTTTTAGTCATTATTTTTTCGATTAGGGTTGAATGGTCGTTCCCCATAATATCTTTAGAGGTAACAATTCCTTGCACTTTTAAGTTCTGATCTATCACTGGAAACCGACCATGTCCAGTTTCATAGTTATGTTGATACCAAGTTGCCACCGTATCAACCGTTGATAAACAAATTGTTTTATCAATCGGTGTAAGAATATCCTCCACCTGTACGATTTCTTTCTTAATCAACTGATCATAAATTGCTCTATTGATCATTGCGCCAACCGTAAAGGTATCATAGCTTGTTGAAATAATTGGTAGCTCTAGCTCATCAGCTAATTTTTTCACACTATCTTCTGTATCAAAACCACCTGTTATCAATACTGCTGCACCAGCTTCAAGTGCATATTGATGGGCAGTTGTACGATTCCCGACTATAAGTAAGTTCCCTGCACCTGTATATCGCATCATGGCATCAAGCTTCATCGCACCGATAACAAATTTATTTAATGTTTTATGTAAACCTGCCCGTCCACCTAAAACTTGCCCTTCAACAATATTAACAACCTCAGCATATGTTAATTTCTCAAAGTTCTCTTTCTTTTTAGTTTCGATTCTAATCGTTCCGACACGTTCTATCGTACTAACATATCCTTTGTTCTCTGCTTCTTTAATCGCACGATATGCTGTTCCTTCGCTAACATTTATATCCTTCGCAATTTGTCTAACAGAAATTTTTTCACCAACTGGCAGTGAAGTTATATACTGCAAAATTTGCTCGTGCTTTGTAGCCAAGCTGCATCACCCTTTTTATATTAGTGCATTTATCTAATAAGACCGCACAAATACGGTTTAAAAAACAAACTAATCCACTTTTATTATAAGGGTGAAGAGGGCTTATATCAACGCAGTGTTTGTCTTTGTCTCTTTTTCTGAATCTGCTTATAGGATTTTAGCTGCTTTGCTTGAACCTGTTGCTTTGGTCGGTACAAATAATGAGCAAAGTTTCCACCAATAACAAAAATCGCTAAGCACAACCAGCTCATCGCAAATACAGTTTGCGTTTGGTCACCCGAAAGTGAGATATGTTGAAGTCCAAAATAGAGCATCATTAATGCAATTAATGCGTACATTAGGTTTTTCATATTGATTCATCCTTTCTATCGAAGCTTTGTTTTATTTTATGCATGTACACATAAAAAAAGAAGCAATGAATGAGATTCTTTGCTTCTTTCTAGCACTATTTAATTCCCTCGATTATAGCTCGTATTTTTCTCCGACTTTTAATGGCAAGCCAATGCCTTCTGGTAAGGATTGAGCGAATTTTTCTGGATCCTGCTTAATGGCTGGAAAAGTATCATAATGGATGGGCACGACTTTCTTTGCATTTAGCCAAAGAGCTGCGTCCTTTGCGTCTTCAGGCCCCATTGTTAGATTATCTCCTATTGGTAAAAATGCAAGGTCTATTGAATTTCGTTCCCCAATCATTTTCATATCAGTAAAGAGTGCAGTATCACCTGCATGATAGATTGTTTTGCCTTCAGATGTTAATAGAACACCTGATGGCATACCAGTATAAATAACGGTACCATCCGGCTCTTGATAGCTAGACCCATGAAAAGCCTGTGTTAGTTTAACTCTACCAAAATCAAAATCATATGCCCCCCCAATATTCATTGGGTGAATATCAATTCCATTTTTCCCTATGTAAACCGCCAGCTCGTATGGGGCAATAACTAAAGCATTATTTTTCTTGGCAATTTCTACTGTGTCCCCAACATGATCATTATGACCATGTGTAAGAATAATAACATCTGCCTCAACTGAATCAGCTGTCAAGTCTGTTAATTCATTGCCAGTAATAAATGGATCAATAATAATTTTTTTATTGTGTGCTGTTACTTGTACAACTGCATGTCCGTGATATGAAACATCCATTTTATTCAACTCCTTATATAGTTGAATCAATTTCACAATGTATCATTTGTTATCAAAAAACGTATGAATTACACATTTAATAATGTTTTTATCCGTGTATTGTTTATTAACATGTTCAAGGTTAATAAACATGTTCGTTTTTTGATTTAAGAGTCATAATTATGAAATTAACTCAGTTAAAATGGTTAAATTAATAAGATAGTCCACTAAAACTTTACCCATTTTTATTTCTAGTTAAACGATTCACATGAAAAACCTAGCTTTCACTAAGTTTTTCATGTGGTGTTTTACTCATGAATTCAATAATGAAGTGGCATCCTTAAAAGTAAGTCCATGTGCCTTTGCAACTGCTTTATACGTTACAAATCCCTTCAACGTATTTAATCCTTTCAGCAGCGCAGAATCTTCTAAACAAGCTTTTTGGTAACCTTTCGTTGCAATGATATTCGCATAAGGTACAGTGACATTCGTTAATGCCAATGTAGAGGTTCTTGGAACTGCCCCTGGCATATTAGCTACAGCATAATGTAAAACACCATGCTTTTCATACGTTGGATTGTCATGGGTGGTTAACCTATCAATTGTCTCGAAAATGCCGCCTTGATCAATGGCAATATCAACAATAACAGAGCCCTTAGCCATTGTCTTTACATCCTCTGCTAAAACAAGCTTTGGTGCTTTTGCCCCAGGTATTAACACAGCCCCAATCACAAGGTCTGCTCGTTGAACCGATTCTGATATTGTAAGGGGGCTAGACATAATTGTTGATACTTCTTTTCCAAATAAATCATCAAGCTGCCTTAGCCGTTCCGGGTTTGTATCAAGTATCGTAACCTCTGCTCCTAATCCACAGGCAATTTTAGCCGCATTTGTACCGGCTACACCACCGCCTATAATCGTAACACGTCCCCTTTGTGTGCCTGGAACTCCAGCAAGCAAAATTCCTTTACCACCTTTTGGCTTTTCTAATAGTTGAGCACCGATTTGCGCAGCCATTCTACCGGCAACTTCACTCATTGGTGTTAATAGAGGAAGTGCCCCATTTGAAAGCTGTACAGTTTCGTATGCAATCGATGTTACCTTTTTATTAATCAGAGCTTTTGTAAGCTCTTGTTCAGCCGCAAGATGTAAATAAGTAAATAAAATCAGATCATCACGAAAATAGGAAAATTCCTCTTTTAACGGCTCTTTCACTTTCATTACCATGTCCATTGACCAAGCCTCAGTAGCTGTTTTCACAATCGTTGCACCAGCATCTTTGTATTGCTCATCTGTAAAGCCAGATCCTAATCCTGCATTCGTTTCAATACAAACTTCATGTCCAGATTTTATTAACTGATTTGCCCCGGCTGGTGTTATCGCTACACGGTTTTCATTATTTTTTAATTCAGCTGGAATGCCGATTTTCATAAGTATTCACCCTTTAATTTGCGTTCTTATCAGTATGACCATATTTCATCATATGATGACGCAATAAGACAGGTTAGTGAATTTATCTAAGAATGTATATTTTCTTGTTTTCAGATATGAAACCGATGTATTACGTTTGCTCCACCAGTAACCTCAATTATGGAACCTGTGATCATGTCCGAGTTTTCATCACAAATAAAGGCAACAGTTCTTGCAATATCTTCTCCTGTACCGGAACGGCCAATTGGTGTTTTCGATTCAACATCACTCATTAATCTAGACTGCTCAATCGTTGCTTCTTTCATTTCTCCGACAATGTTTCCAGGACAGATCATATTAGCGGTAATTCCATGTTCTGCTTCTTCAATACTTATTGATTTTGTTAATGATACAAGCCCCACCTTTGCAGCACTAAAAGCAGAGCGGTGAAGCCAACCTGGAGAGGATTCGGCTCCTTGAAAGCCATATGTAATAATTCTTCCGTATCTTTGCTGCCTCATGATTGGAATAATCTTTTTGAACAAATGAAAGACTGAACTTAAATTTCCCTCTATCATTTGATACCACTCTTCATCTGTATAATCAGCTAGCTTCTTTCTTTCAAATATGTATGGACCAGCATTATTTATCAAACAATCTATTCTACCGAACCGTTCAATTGTTATATCAATCATGTTTGTGAGATCTTCTTTTTTCGTAACATCACCTTGAACAAAAAGAATACGATCCGATAGATGTGAATAGGTATTTTTAAGCTTTTCTACCGCTTCTATGTCTTTTCGATAATTAATTGTTACTGAATACCCGCGTTGTAAAAACTCTTCAGTGACTTTTTTTCCTAACCCTTTAGATCCTGCGGTAATAAGGGCATGTCTCACGATATCTTCCTCCCCATTTAACTTGTCCTTAAAAGGATATCAATCATTAATACGCTCTATCTAAAGGAATATTCCTCTGTAAAACTGTTTATTTTTTATTATAGGACTGGATTACTTCGATATTATCACAATAACTGATAGATCTATCCATTACTACTTCTATTGTGCTAATAAATGTGAGATTTTACAATTATCTTGTTTTGAAAAGGAATTGAGGATGTTTAGAAGGGTTTTCGTGGATTAAAAAAGCTGACTCATCTTAAGCCAGCACGAACATACTTTTAATCTTTTCTTATTGCTCGAAAATGTTCTTGTAAAAAGTTTGGATCATACTGCTGTTCGACAACCCCACTTGAATAAGAATCAGTTAATTGTTGCATTGTTTCTTGTTCGCCAAGGTGGTCGTAGTAATACGTTTGTCTCGTAACTCTTCTTTCTTTCATAGTTTTCAGCTCCTTATTTTCATATGCTCGCGATTAGTTTATCTGAAAATAAGGAGCCTATACTATGAATTACTGTTTTATTTTTGTAAAAAAACCGTTTTACTTTAACGTTTGTTTAGCCTTTTCCAGCGCTTGTTTTACCATTTCAAAGCCAGTCCCACCAGCGCTCATACGTTTTCTTACTGCTTCGTAAGGATTGATCATTTCATATAAGTCTTCTTCAAATAAAGAGGAGGCTTTTTTGTATTCTTCAAAAGGCAGATCCTTTAAATAAATTCCTGATTGAATACATTGATAAACCAAAGTCCCAACAACTTCATGTGCTTCTCTAAACGGCATACCTTTTGTTGATAAATAATCTGCAAGTTCAGTAGCATTAGAGAAGTCTTCTGATGTTGCTTTTTCCATCTTATCTTTGTTTACCTTCATTGTATCAATCATACCGATAAATATTTGAAGACTTCCTTCAATCGTTTTTACGGTATCAAACATTCCTTCTTTATCTTCTTGAAGGTCTTTGTTATAAGCAAGTGGCAGTCCTTTTAAAATAGTTAAAAGTGACATTAAGTTTCCATACACTCGCCCTGTTTTTCCTCTAATTAGCTCGGCCATATCAGGATTTTTCTTTTGTGGCATGATACTGCTTCCTGTTGCGTAAGTGTCATCAAGTTCAATAAATTGAAATTCTTGGGAACACCAGAAAATAATTTCTTCACAGAAGCGTGATAAATGCATCATTAATAATGAGCTGTTGCTAAGAAATTCAATAATAAAGTCACGATCGCTTACCCCATCCAAGCTATTTTCATAGATACCATCGAAGTTCAGCTTTTCTGCAGTATAAGCACGGTCAATTGGAAAGGTTGTACCAGCTAGTGCAGCACTACCAAGCGGCGATATATTAATTCTTTTAAGAGATTCAGTAAATCTCTGTTTATCACGGTCAAGCATCCAAAAATAGGCCATTAAATGATGGGCAAATGAGATTGGTTGTGCACGCTGAAGATGAGTATAACCAGGTAAAATTGTTTCAACATGTTCCTCAGCTTTTCCAATTAGTGAGTGTTGCAATCCATCAATTAATTCAACAACCATTGCCACATGTTTACGCAAATAAAGGTGCATGTCAGTCGCTACTTGATCGTTACGGCTTCTCCCTGTATGTAATTTTCCTCCAACAGGACCGATCTCATCAATTAATAATTTTTCAATATTTAAATGAATATCTTCATAGTTTACAGAAAAAGAAAGTTCATTCTTTTTTGCTTTTTCTAACAATGACGTTAAACCTTTTGTGATTTCTTTTGCTTCGTCTTCACTAATAATTCCGCACTTACCAAGCATTTCAACATGTGCGAGACTACCTGTGATGTCTTCCTCAACTAATTCCTGATCAAAATGGATGGATGCACCGAACTCATCCACCCATTGTTCAGGGGTTTTTTGGAAGCGTCCACCCCAAAGCTTTTTCATACTTCCACCTTCTTGTTATTTTTCACCATGCTGTTCACTTTAGTTGGAAGTCCAAATAATTCGATAAAGCCAATTGCTGCATTGTGATCAAATGCATCATCTTTCGTATATGTTGCAAGCTTCTCATCATATAGAGAGTAGTCAGATTTTCTTCCTTCAACAATTGCATGACCCTTAAATAATTTCACTCTTACCGTACCTGTCACATATGTTTGTGTTTCCTTTAAGAAAGCGTGTAAAGCAGATTTTAATGGTGAGAACCATAAGCCGTTATAAATAAGCTCTGCAAGCTTTTGTTCAATCACCGGTTTGAAATGAGCAACTTCTTTTACTAACGTTAAATCTTCTAGCTCTTTATGAGCCTTAATTAATGTCATTGCACCCGGACATTCGTAAACTTCACGTGACTTAATCCCAACAAGGCGATTTTCCACATGGTCAATACGACCTACACCATGCTTACCTGCAATTTGATTTAATTCAAGAATTAATTCATGTAATGGATAAGCTTTATCATTAATTTTCACTGGTACACCTTGCTCAAATTGAATCTCGATCATTTCCGGTTGATCTGGAGTTTTTTCAATTGGTGTTGTTAAATCATATGCACCTTCTGGAGGAGCAGCCCACGGATCTTCTAAAATACCACATTCGTTACTTCTTCCCCAAAGATTCTGGTCAATTGAATAAGGACTATCTAAGTTAATAGGAATCGGAATACCATGTTTAGACGCATATTCGATCTCCTCTTCACGAGACCATCCCCACTCTCTTACTGGGGCAAGCACTTCAAGATCAGGGTTTAATGCTTTGATTGAAACTTCAAAACGTACTTGGTCATTTCCTTTTCCTGTACAGCCGTGTGCAATTGCAATTGCGTTTTCCTTTTCTGCAATTTCAACTAGCTTCTTAGCAATTAACGGACGAGATAACGCAGAAACTAATGGATATTTTCCTTCATAAAGTGTATGTGCTTGTAAAGCAACTAACGCAAAATCATTTGCGAATTCTTCTTTAGCATCAATCATGTATGATTCAACAGCACCTACTTGAAGAGCTTTTTGTTGTACAAATGCTGTATCTTTTCCTTCACCTACATCAAGGCAAACTGCAACTACTGCGTACCCTTGTTCTTGTAACCATTTAACTGCAACAGAGGTATCTAGTCCTCCGGAATATGCTAAAACAACCTTTTTCATCTAATTGTTCCTCCTTAGTTGTATAAAAATTAATATATATTTATAAAAATACATTTGTTGTATAGATAACACTTTACCAACAGTTTCCCTATTTCGTCAATAGAAAAATGTATATTTTCTTAATTCTTTGTATAAAAATAAATTTTTCTGTATTGCTCAAGTTAATATATACCATTCATATAAAAATGTTACTTATAGATGATTTGATTTCAGTATTGTAAAATAAGGATAGTCATGAACGGAAGAGGGAGAAAAATTGAGCGAACACTTTACCTATGATCCTAGGCTTAATATAATGATTCCAACCTTGGATAAACCATGGACAACATATAGTATGCAAACACAATACCTCATACTAGCAGAGTGGGAAAAAATCCGTGGTCATATTCCTGACAGAATAATAGAAGTAGAAAAAGAAATAAATAGGAAGCAGGAGCTACTGAACCACGAGGAAGATTTTGATACATCTTGTGAATTAAACGGGGAAATTGCAGAGCTTGCTTCTATTATAAATGATTTGTGGATATGGTTTAGAGCAACCCAACATGTGTCACTAGTTAAAACGCATAGCTAAAACAAAAGAAGGCTCATTCTAGCCTTCTTTTACGATTTCATATTAAGTCCTTCTTAACCTCTCTAACTACATGACCTAGCTCAGGAAGGATCAGCTTCTCCATTGCCAGCTTCACAGCACCAGATGAACCTGGCATAGAAAAGATCGCAGTATTCATTGCTACTCCAGCTATAGCTCTACTTAAAATGGCTGCAGAACCAATATCATCCCGGTAGCTTAGCATACGAAAAATCTCACCGAAGCCTGGTATTTCTTTTTCAATTAATGATTCAACTGCTTCAATTGTCACATCCCTTTTCGCTATCCCAGTACCCCCATTTGTTAAGACAACATCAATTCCTCTTGTTTCACACCCTTTTAAAACAGAACTGCGAATCAATGTTTTTTCATCACGAACGATTTCATAACCAACAGTGATGTGGCCATTCTCCTCTAATAATTTCTTTATTAACCGACCACTTTTGTCAGTTTCTTTATCTCTTGTATCACTAATTGTTACGACCTTGCACCTTATATGATCAGGAGCATGTAACTTATGTTCTTCAGTACTCATGATACCCTCCTGTTACTGACTAGTTTTTTCAAATATAAGTCTATATTGATAATATTTATTTGCAAATTCCGTTATCTGCCTAGTAAATTGATAATTTCCTGCAGCACCAATCATCATGCTAACAAGTGGAATCCCTGCAACCAATTTTCTCTTAAATAAAGATAATACAGAAAGCTTCGCAATTTGAGCAAGAATATACTTCATGCTATTTTGGTCAGCCATATCCTCGTTACCTTCGTAAAAATAATTCATTCCATTATCAGATTGGAGTTCTTTCTTTAATTCAATCCATTGTTCGTATTGTAAATGTTTTGGCATTAAAGCGGCATGATAGACTTTTAACGAAGTCATCATTTCATATGGATTATTTATCTCATAACCATAACACATAGAAATCATTTGAGTGGCTCTTAGATTCATAACTGCCTGCAATGGAATATCAGCACTTGTGAGAAGCATACCTCCCGTACCAGTGATACCCCCTTGGAAAAACGAATAAAGCCGGTGTTTAGAAGTCTGTAAATCAGCTAAGTAATGAAGCTGATCGATCGAAAGGAAATGCAAATCACTGACCTGCTGAATACGATTGTTCAATGCTCTTGCAGATAACAATATTTGATTTTTCGCATCTTTTTGTATAAATGAATTTTGAATAACAGAGTGCAGGTTAAAAAGACTTGTATCCACTTTTTCATAGAATACCTTCTGCATTCGCTCAGGTATGTCATCGAGCTTCCGAGTAAGCCACCTGTCAAACGTTCTTTGAAAATCTGTACGACCATCATTTTGGAGGTCAATTTCCCATGTTTTAATTTCCTCTAATATAGCTTTCTCACGACCTAATTCATTCATCCTCATGATCTCCTTACTCCAAGCAAAGTAGGTATTATTTGGTGAACTTGTTATTTTTATCATAACATAAAAGCCCAGAATCAGAATAATAACAAAGAGATTGATTTTGTAAAGATCATTGCATTTGAGAATCAAATATGAAGTTTTTGTTACATCTATTTTCTTTCGACAAGAAAATCATGTAACGAAATATAACAATCTTATAGAATGGTTGTTGTACTCTAACATATGATAAACACAATCAAATTTAAGAAGGAGTGTTGAAGATGAAACATTTCGTGTTTACGATTGATTCAGATGAAATTATTATTAAAGCCAATGGAATGATTGATGCGATCTCAAAGGTAAAACAAATGATCATAGAAAGTGGGAATGATAAAAAAGAATTGAAGTTCGTAGGTGTTAAGTATTTATGATTTTATCTAATTCCTCTAAAAATAATTCTAAACAATACCCCGGTATGCTGGTTAGTAAACACTTTAACCCTGCATACCATTTTTAATCTATATAGAAAAAGACAACCACCTGAGGTTGCCTTTAAGAAACATGATTATTTTGCCATTCTTACTACATCTCTTGCAATCATTACTTCTTCATTTGTAGGGATTACTAATACTTTTACCGGTGAATGCGGATAGCTAAGGTATGCCTCTTCTCCACGAACCTTATTAAGTGCAGGATCCCAATAAATCCCCATAAATTCAAGACCTTTTAATACACGAGCGCGAATTTCTGTACTATTTTCACCAATACCAGCTGTAAAAATAATGGCATCAACACCTGACATTCTTGCAGCATAAGAACCAATATATTTATGAATACGACTAGCAAACACTTCTAATGCTGTTTCTGCTCTCTCGTTGCCTTCTTTAGCAGCTGATTCGATGTCACGTAAATCACTTGAAAGACCAGAAATCCCTAAAATACCACTTTTCTTATTTAAAATATCTAGCACTTCATCAGCTGTCTTTTCTGTTTTCTCCATAATAAATGGAATTAAAGCCGGATCAATATTCCCTGAACGTGTACCCATTGCTACACCTGCTAGTGGTGTAAAGCCCATAGATGTATCAATAGAACGACCGCCTTCAATTGCAGCAATACTTGCTCCATTACCTAAGTGACATGAAATTAAGCGTAAATGCTCTACTGGTCTTCCTAAGATTTCAGCTGCACGCTCTGATACATATTTATGGGAAGTTCCATGGAAACCATATTTACGAATTCCATACTTTTCGTAATATTCATAAGGTAGACTATATAAGAAAGATTGCTCTGGCATTGTTTGGTGAAATGCTGTATCAAATACTGCAACAGCTTCAACATTTGGAAGAACTTCTTTAAAAGCCTTGATTCCTACAATATTGGCAGGATTGTGAAGTGGTGCCAAATCAGAAAGCTCTTCAATCTTAGCAAGTGTATCATCTGTAATTAAAACAGAATCATTAAATACTTCTCCACCATGTACGACACGATGTCCGATTCCATCTATTTCATCTAAAGATTGAATAATCCCTAAACCTGTAAGCTTAGATAATAAAATTTTAACAGCTACAGCATGGTCTGGAATATCTGATACATCTGTTTGTTTTTCTCCATTTACAGTAATGCTGAAAACAGAATCATTAATCCCAATTCTCTCAACTAATCCTTTTGTTAATACTGTCTCACTTGGCATATCAAAAAGTTGAAATTTTAGAGATGAACTACCTGCATTGATTGCAATAATTTTTGCCATTTAGTAACTCTCCTTTTTTGTGTATACAAGCTGCCGTTAACAAGAACTCTTCATATGTAAAACGATCAGCAAGACATCTTTCATTTAATCGTTAGTCTATATTGAAAAAAAATCATTTCACAGAGATTCATCATCGATCTTTACATTCTTATTCTCTACAAAATGCTACCGATTATTATCTGCCTTTTCCATTTAAACACTGACATTTCGACATTTCAAGAACTTGATAAAATTGCAATCGGTTACACCTAAAATTCGTATAATTCAAATAATTAAACTTATGGATTAGGTACGGTGGATAACGAATTTACACCCTTTTTTAGACATTCTCTAAGCAAATTTTACCAAATCAAAAAAGAGACTCCTTTGAGCCTCTTTCTAGGTTTTCATTACTTGTTTTCACTAAACCATTTATCGATTTGCTTCATAATTGAGCTCATTGCCTCTTTATTTGAAAATTTCGGAAGCTCAGCTAATATTGCTTGTTTTGGCTGGGTAGCTTTTTCTCCTTTTTTCTGAAGAATTAAAATACTTTTTCCATGTCTTTCATCTTTAAAGAGTGATAATGGTAATTTAATAAAGCCTTGTATAAATGCTACTTTCCGTAAATATTCATTTAGCTTTGGCGCTTCTTTTGTTTCAAATAAAGAATTAGGAACAACAAAAAATAAATATCCATCTTCCTTAATATGTTTAATGCTCTGCTCCATAAAAAGGTGATGTGAATAAGAATGACCTTCATCAGCTTTTAATTCATATTTTGCTGCTTCCACATCATTAGGATAATACCCAACTGGAAGATCGCAAACAACTAGATCAACTGGATCTATAAACAATCGCTCTAAGCTATCTTGATTAAAAAATTGAACAGGATGCTCCTGAAGATTTGCGCTTATATAAGCTAATCTAATAAGCAAATCATCAACTTCAACTCCGTAACTATCCACTTCATCGATCGTTAAATAATTCAGGATTGTTGTAAGTAAATTCCCCGTTCCTACTGCTGGATCTAGTATTGATAGTTTGTTTTGTTTCCCCACAAATTTACTAACAAGATACCCCAAGAACAAGCCTATTGTATCTGGTGTCATTTGATGATTAGGGTGTGCACCATCTTTTAATCCTTTTAAGATTGCTAATTGAAAAGCTTTTCGCAATTCTTCTCTATCATACGAACCTAACGTTACAGATTCATATTTTCTTTTTAAGCTTTTAGAAGTTACCTCACTTAAATCCTCTTGTAAGATAGATTGTTGAAATAAGTTTTCTCCTGTTTCAGCTAACGCCTCTATGTATGTAATATTACACTCCTGAGCGAGTAAATCTGCTGTTTCATTTATTACTGCAAACAAATTTTCAATCTTTGATATTGTTTTCATACATTTACTCCTCCTAGCACTTTACCTCTTTCCATTCTAGACATTGTTTTTCGTTTAGTCAAAGTAATCGTCCTAGAATCAGTAAATAGAAAACGAAATAAAAATAGAAAAAGGACCGACATATTGTCAGTCCCACATGATTAAACCTTATTGTGCAGCTTTAGCCGCTTCAATCGCCGCTTCATAATTTGGATGGTTTGTTGCTTCACTAACATATTCCACATATGTTACTTTATCGTTTGAATCTACAACAAATACTGATCTTGCTAATAAACGTAATTCCTTAATTAATACACCATAAGCTTCACCAAAAGAAGCATCACGATGATCAGATAATGTTTTTACATTTTCAAGACCATTCGATGCACACCATCTTTTTTGTGCAAATGGTAAATCCATGCTAACTGTTAACACTTCAACATTTTCAAGCTTTGATGCATCTTCATTAAAACGGCGTGTTTGTGCATCACAAACTCCTGTATCAATAGAAGGAACTACTGAAATAATACGTACTTTCCCTTTTGAATCAGCTAGTGAAACTGGTGATAAATCATTTGCTAGTACAGTAAAATCTGGTGCTTGATCACCAACATTAACTTCATTTCCTAGTAATGTAACTGGGTTATTTTTGAACGTAATAGATGCCATACCGAACTCCTCCTTTTAATTATGTACAGAGTAAATATAGCCTAGCTTTCCAAAATTATCAATTATTATGTTTTTAAAGTTCAGTTTACTTTACCTTCCGAAAAAATAACTGCCTACTAGTAGGCAGTTAAATGTCTAGATCTTGTTTTTGATTTTGACTTGATTGATTGCTATTAATATCTTCTAAAGGATCATTCTTTTGTTCATTCCCCTTATCCTTTTTAAATATACCTTGAATTTTTTCAACCGCTTGAGGTGCAGCCTCCAAAATTTTCTCGTATAAATGGGTGCTCTCGTCTAAATGAAGCATCTTCACTCCATTTGAAGAAACGATTAAGAATGCGATAGGAGTGATTGAAACTCCACCACCACTTCCGCCGCCAAATGGAAGTTTTGGTGATTTTTGACCTTGACCATCACCTTCTTCTTTGCTAGCTGAATTAAATTCACTACCTCCAGCTGCAAACCCAAAGCCAACCTTTGAAACAGTTAAAATTACACTTCCATCAGGTGTTTCAACAGGATCTCCTACAATGGTATTTACATCAATCATTTGTTTTAAATTTTCCATTGCAGTCTTCATTAACCCTTGAATTGGATGATCACTCATTATGTAGCCTCCTTTAGAAATTATAACCGGTCATGCTCATCTCATCGAGAAGGGGTCATAGCCATCTTATTTCATGCTAATTTGCAAAAAATGAAAATGGTTTGCTCTTAAGTTTAGGGCGACCACCTTTCCAATATTTGATAAGCTGAATACCTGCCAACATAGCTTGCCCGATTCGAAATTGAATCATACATTGTAATTTTGTTCTTGAACAATAAACATTAAATTCAGGTGTAATTGAAATAATGGGTGTTGTATGCAACTGCATATATTGACTAACAATTCCAACCACCCCACCTTTTATCGACCACGCTAATCCTGTCAGCATTCCTGTATGGGCAGCATCTCCAATTCCGATTTGTGAATGCCACTCAAATTCTTTCACTTTTACTTTCTTTAAAAACCGTCGTACTATTTTATGTAATCCTACTACATGCTGTAAAATTTCTTTTACATCATGTATAGCTTTTACTTCCTCTTCAGGTGTAATCTTTTCTTTTCCCTTTTTCACCTTTTTGTTTGAATTCTCATCACCAAGCTTCTGCTCTTGCTTAACAATTACATTTGCTTCATCATCAACCTTTATTAAAGGAATGGATATCGTATAACGAATAATGCCAAGCCATGCACGAAACTTTATTTTTAAATGATCATCATCTCCGACGTGAAGTAAATCAATGATAACTGTTAGTCTTGTCATTAAAATAAGGAAAAAAAGGAATAATAATATCAGTAAAATGACTATGATCCAAACCATTATGCCACACCCTTTCATTTTGCATTATCACCTCTTAAAAATTAAAATAAACCTGCTTTCATAAACAGGTTAAAAAAAAGGCTGTTGATTAAACAACATGCTTCAGTTTTTAGACAAAAGAAATTGGGATTATGCCAGCGCATGCCACACTTTCTCATAAGTGAGATGAGGAACACAGCTGTTAGGAATACGAAGAGTTATGGTCTTCATAAGGGAGATGATGACCATTTCTGCTAGGTATTCGAAGAGTATTGGTCTTCATAAGGGAGATGATGACCATTTCTACTAGGTATTCGAAGAGTATTGGTCTTCATAAGGGAGGTGATGACCATTTCTGCTAGGAATTCGAAGAGAAATAGTCTTCATAAGGGAGATGATGACCATTTCTGCTAGGAATTCAAAGAGTAATGGTCTTCATAAGGAAGATGATGACCATTTCTGCTAGGAATTCGAAGAGTATTGGTCTTCATAGGGGAGATGATGACCATTTCTGCTAGGAATTCGAAGAGTATTGGTCTTCATAAGAGAGATGATGACCATTTGCTCGATGGTTTCCTTTCTCTTGCCTAGACCGGAAATCAACAGCATTTTTTCACCTCAAGCCCAAAAAAAGACTGTAGACAAGACCGATTATAATCGAGTTTATCTACAGTCCGATGCCTGTTGATTAAACAACAGACTCTTCTTTAATTGATTTTGAAAAAATTTTTTCATGAATAACTAGGGTGTCAGCAAAAATATCATGTAAAGCTTGTTTTTTGGGAGTAAATGCTGCAATCACATAACCAATCCAAATAATTTTTGAAATATACCTTCCAATTAACTCTCTGAATAGGATTGTAGCCCAATTTAAATTTTCTTCTCCCTTAGCAGAAACTACTTTTAGTCCAAAAACCATTTTCCCTAAGGTTTGCTTCAACAGTTTTGTCATGATTACAAAATATGCAAAAAATGTAATGGCAGTAATAATTGAAACAATAGAAAAGATAAATGAATCATTTGTATCTATGCCTATTAATTGTAACAGAGGATAAACAAGGATACGATTCATACTACCAATAACAATCAGGTCTATTAAATATGCCCAAAAACGAATCCAGAAGCCTGCTAGTAGATTTGCATAGTCTACAACTGTTTCTTTTTCTACAGGCTGATCCTTTTCAGAATGATCTAACCCCTCATATGTAGCGTCCACATACAGCCCTCCTTATTCAGAATATAAATACATTAGCCTTGGTGAATTTGTATTTGACAGAAGCTGATAAAGATTTGACAGTTCAATGTCTTCCCTAAATACTTTGCTAGCAGTCATTGATAGAAGGCTTTCAAAACCTAAAGCTGTACCGTATTGAATCACTTGCGCATCCTTAATTTTCAAATCTTTTTTCATTGCTTCAACTGTGTCGTCAAAATAACCTAATTCGTCAATTAACTTAATTTCCTTTGCTTGTCTTCCATCGTAAATTCTACCATCTGCAACCTTTCGTACCTGATCTTCTGACAATGGTCGTCCTTCTGTGATAACATCTACAAATCCCGCATAAGCATTATCGACCATAGATTGTAGAATGTTTCTTTCGTCCTCTGTCATTTCACGGGTTGGTGAAAAAATATCTTTGTATGGTCCGCTCTTAATCGTTTCAAACTTTACACCATACTTTTCAGCCAATCCACCATAGTTAATAGACTGCATGATTACACCTAAAGAACCAGTTAACGTATCGGGTGCAGCAAAAATTTTATCTCCTGCTGTAGAAATATAATATCCTCCTGATGCTGCTTGTGTTCCCATCGATACATACAATGGTTTTTTGCTAGTTTCTTTTAACTCAAGAAGTTTTTTATGTATTTCCGCACTTTCTACAACTCCGCCACCAGGAGAATTCACCCTTAAAATGACTCCTTTTATCGTGTTATCCTCACCTGCAGCCTCTATCATATCTAAAAACGTTTGATGTTTATATCCCGCTGTACTAAAGAACGAGGTAACATCTTCGCCTGTGTCTTGGATCACTCCATTTACATTTAAAACAAGAATTTTACTAAATTCAGAGCCCTCATCAATGACTTCCTCCGAAAATTCAGAACCAGTTGAGAAAGCTTCCGCAAACATCTCACTTTGATTTAAGAACATCATCGTTGAACTGATAATAATGGAAAATACAAATAAAACAGCTGCGATTGCTAAAGCTCCCCAGCGCTTACCATTCATTGTTCTTACCTCCTCTGTTTTTTTGCAGTATGTTATGATTTATCTAGCAGGTTGAAACATTTTCTTATGTAAAAGTGGTAAACTAAACAACATAAAGTATTGTACCATCTTCAAGGAAAAATGTGGAGATTTACATATCTAAGGAGGAATCATTGTGACAGATCGTCGTAATATTTACTTTTTCTACAAAAAAGAGGAACATACACTTGAAAAAATTAACACATTAATTGAAGCTGCTAAAAAAAGTGATTTTATAGTTGTAAATGATTATAAAAAAGCAAACATCATTGTCAGTATCGGTGGAGATGGTGCTTTCCTTCAAGCTGCTCGAAAAACAAATTTCAGATCAGATTGCTTGTATGTGGGTATCGGCGTTGATGATACATTAAGCCTATACTGCGATTTTCATTTAGATGATATTGAGAAAATGATAGAAGCAATAAATGAATCTCAAATAGAAGTAAGACGTTATCCTGTTTTAGAAGTAAAAATCGATGATTCAACAACGTTTAAATGCTTAAATGAATGTTCTATTCGTTCAAGCATCATTAAAACATTTGTTATTGATGTTTTTATTGATAATCTCCATTTTGAAACATTCCGAGGAGATGGTATGTTGATTGCTACACCAACTGGAAGCACTGGGTATACCAAGTCTGTAAACGGAGCAGTGGTTGATCCTATGTTACCGTGTATACAAGTGAGTGAATTAGCTTCATTAAACAATAACCTTTACCGTACCCTAGGCTCTTCCTTTATTCTTAGCGATAAAAGAAAATTAAAGCTTAAGGTTGTACAAGATGGTAATGATTATCCTGTTATTGGAATGGATAATGAAGCATTAAGTATTCGCCATGTCCAGGAATTAGAGTTCGGTCTAAGCGAACAACCAATTAAAACGGTTAAACTTAAAGATAATTCTTACTGGGAAAAAGTACAGAGAACATTTTTATAATAGAGTTAATAAACCGAGGAAGAATGCCTTCCTCGGTTTATGTTGTTTGCAACGCATTCTTCTTATAAACAATTTCATTATCTACTACAGTCATCATGACATTTGTACTTAAGAGTTTATCAGGTTCAATTGTAAAAATATCTTGATCCAAAATTGTAAAATCTGCCGTATATCCTTTTTTGATCATACCTCTATCTTGCTCATGATGAATAGCGTATGCGCTGCCCTTTGTAAAAAGCTCAACAGCTTCGTACATAGATAATTTTTCTTCAGGCAGATAACTTTTCCCTGTTTCTTCATATTCGCTTGTTCTTGTCACAGCAGCATGAATTCCTAATAAGGGATCAACCGGCTCAATTGGTGCATCTGATCCTCCTGCACAGTGAATTCCTTCATTTAAAAGTGTTTTCCAAGCATAGCAGGATTCTAAATGCTCTTCCCCAATTCGGTCAATAACCCATGGAAAATCACTAGTGACAAAACGAGGCTGAATATCTAAAATAATAGGTAAATGTTTAGCTTTTTCAATTAATTCTTTTCTCAGAATTTGAGCATGAATAAGACGATCATGTTGTCCCTTTAAAGGTGGATTGTTTTTAATGATATCAATTGTCCATTGAAATGCTAGGTCACCAATTACATGAACTGCAACTTCCATTTTATATTGTCTCGCCTTTTGGACCAATTCCTCTAACTCTTTCTTTGTGTGAATAGCAACTCCTGATGTTGTTGGTTCATCTTTATATGGAAAACTAAGAAGCGCAGTTCTTCCCCCAAGTGCACCATCAGCAAAGATTTTCATAGCACCAAATTCACCAAACTCTCCAATCTCTCTCTTTTTCTGTTGAAATTCATCAACGATAAGATGATGAACAAGTAAATGACTTCGAAATTTCATGCCATTGTTTAATACTCTTTGAAAAGCTTCTAATGTATTTTCCAAACTTCCATAGTAAGAGAGATCTTCAGTATGAGCTCCTACCAGCCCTTTTTGATAGCAATCTTTAATAGATGTATGAAGAGCAAACTCCAGTTCTTCTACCGTCGGGGATGGAGCGATATTAAGTACAAGCTCCTGTGCTTGATCTAACAAATATCCAGTTGGGTTAAGCTCCTGATCTCTGACAATAACCCCACCTGCTGGATCCTCTGATTCTTTAGAAATATTTGCAAGTTCCAATGCTTTTGAATTAGCTATAATTGCATGCCGACATATACGTCTTAACATAACAGGATGATCTGGCGATACCTCATCTAACTCTGAACGATGAAGTATTCTTTGATCTTCTAATTGATTTTCGTTCCAACCCTCGCCAATAATCCAACTTCCTTTTTTTACTTCAGTTGCTCTTTTTTTTATACTTTGTATAATCTCACTAGAGTCAGTTGTTCTTGAAAAATCCAGTCTTAGCAGCTTTTCTCCATGAGCAATTAAATGAAGATGGCTATCGACCAGCCCTGGAATCATTGTATGACCTTGTAGGTCCTGTTTCTCTGTAATTTCATCGGAGTACTGAGTAGTAAGTGTTTCATAGCTACCTACGTCTACGATTCGTCCATTTTTTGTGAAAACAGCATGAACTTTCCCTTTTTCCTGCTCTAATGTGTAGATGTTTCCACCATACCATAACGTTCCCATATTATTCCTCCACCTAAAAGAATTCATTTACTGAATGGTACCACATTTCAACTTCCATAAAAAATAACCAGGAAGTAATTTCCCCTGGTTATTTTTTAAGTACGATAGTATCGAAATGTCTAAAGCTTTCACATTAGGACGTGGCAATAAGAAAAGTTTTTCTATACTACGCCTGTTTAAGCTTTAATTCACGGTCTCTTAATACTACGCGTCGAATTTTTCCTGAAGTTGTTTTTGGTAAATCTTCAATAAATTCGATTTCTCTCGGATACTTATAAGGAGCTGTTAAATCTTTCACGTGCTGCTGAAGGGTCGATATAAGGTCCGGTTCATTGGCTAATGAAGGATTTCTTAACACAACAAATGCTTTTACAACATTTCCTCTTACCTCGTCAGGACTTGCAACAACAGCACATTCTTTCACATATGGATGTTTTACTAGTGCATCTTCTACCTCGAAAGGTCCAATGGTATATCCTGAACTAATAATAATATCATCACTTCTACCTTCGAACCAGAAATATCCATCCTCATCCATTCGGGCACGGTCACCAGTTACATAATAATCACCTCTGAACTGCATAGCTGTTCGTTCAAAATCCTTATAGTATTCTTTAAATAAAGCTGGTGTGTCTCGGTGAACCGCAATGTCTCCAACTTCCCCTACAGCACAAACTTCACTTTCATCATTAATAATTTTCACATCATTACCTGGTGTTGGTTTCCCCATTGAACCAGGCTTAATTTCCATTCCTTTTAAAATACCTACAAGTAAAGTGTTCTCTGTTTGTCCATAACCGTCGCGTACACTCACATTAAAATATTTTTGGAATGTTTCAATAACCTCTCTATTTAAAGGCTCTCCAGCAGATACAGCACTATGTAAGTTTGTAAGTGAATATTTATCTAGTTTTTCAACCTTTGCCATTAAACGATATTCAGTTGGTGTACAACATAAAACATTTACACTGTAATCGTCTAAAAGTTGTAAGTATTTTTCTGGATCAAACTTCCCGTGGTAGATCAATCCCGTTGCACCGGAACCTAATACAGATAAAAATGGACTCCAAACCCACTTTTGCCAACCAGGGCCTGCAGTTGCCCAAACAACGTCATTTTCATCAATACTTAGCCAATTTTTTGCGGCTGTTCTTAAATGAGCAAAAGCCCACCCATGTGTATGGACAACCCCTTTAGGGTTACCTGTTGTACCAGAAGTATAAGATATAAAAGCCATGCTATCTGACTTTGTTTGGACTGGTTCCATTGAGGTACTTTGTGAACTAATCAATTCTTCTAACGAAGTCCAATCTTGTTTATTTCCCTCTACAACAAATTTTTTTAGGGAAGGATATTCTTTTATCTCTTTAAATTCTTCTGTATAAAGCCCATAGCTTATAACGGCCTTTACATCTCCATGTGTAATTCGGTATTGTAAATCTTTTGTTTTCAGCATTTCTGAGCTAGGAATAACAACTAACCCTGCCTTTAACGCTCCCAAATATACAGCGTAGGCATCTATCACTCTAGGAATCACCACTAAAACTGTTTGTCCTGGCTTTAACCCCTGCTCTATTAAAGCGTTTCCAATCTGATTTACTCGATTTATTAATGAATGGTAGGTAATTTCCTTTTTCTCACCTTGTTCGTTTTCCCATTTTAATGCAACTTTTGTGGAGCCTCCAGCATATTTCTCTATTTCTTCAACTAGATTATAAATTGGTGGTGCAAGAAGTTCTTCTCTTACCATATTTCCCCCTCCTTCACATTTATACTTCATATTATACCTAATCGACCGAACTTTTTAAATGTTAATGAAACTTCATTATGACAGATTATATGCGGATTTCCGACATAATAATCTAGAGTAAACTAAAAAACAGACCCAATAAGGCCTGTTAGGAATTTATCTTAGCTTTGTTCATTTGCTTGTTTAGCATTTTTTGGTTCATTTCTTCTTTTTCTTTGTTGTTTTCTACTTTTTTGGAGTTTTTGTCGTTGTTCTCTTTCTCCATCATATTCTTCTGCTATTTCTTCTCGATCATCTCTAGTCAAATAAAACACCCCTTTTTTCACATAAAAAGAGTGGGGTTTCCCCCACCCTTAGTAGCCATTATTTATTTAATTATTGTTGGAAAGAACCGCTCATTTGTTGTTGAGCAAAAGAAACTAAACGTTTTGTGATTTCACCACCAACTGAACCGTTAGCACGTGAAGTTGTTTCTGGTCCTAAGTTAACACCAAATTCAGAAGCGATTTCATACTTCATTTGATCGATAGCTTGTGCAGCACCAGGTACAACAAGTTGGTTTGAGCTATTAGATCCACTGTTTTGTGCCATGTGTATCACCTCCTTGTGAGTATAGAATGTGTAAATACACATGGCTTCATTCATTATTTTAGTTGGAAATTCTTCACAACTAATTCACATTTATCTAAGCTCAACCATTAAAATAAAGAATCAAAATCAGCTTCTCTCTCTTTTGCAATGGTTAATACTTCTATGTTAGAAACGGCTTCATCTACAAGTTCATCAAAATCAACGAAGCTTTCAAATCTAGTTACTTTTTCTACCTTAGGTCTTGTTTTAGGATTTGCTGGGGTGAAAATTGTACAACAATCCTCATATGGACGGATAGAGATATCATGTGTTCCTATTTCTTTTGCAATCGAAATGATTTCTGTCTTATCCATTGTGATTAATGGTCTTAAAATAGGAGTATTTGTTACATCGTTAATTGCAACCATGCTTTCCAATGTTTGACTAGCCACTTGACCAAGGCTTTCTCCAGTTATTAACGCCAAGCCCTGTTGTTTTTCGCGAAGCTTGTCTGCTATTTTTAGCATCATTCTTCGAGTTGACGTCATCGTATAATTTTCTGGAACCTGCTCTTGAATTTTTTCTTGAATCTTTGTAAAAGGCACAATATGTAAAGTGATTTTCCCCCCATAGGAAGTTAACTCTCTTGTTAAATCAATTACTTTTTGTTTAGCACGGTCACTCGTGTATGGTGGACTGAAGAAATGAATAACCTCAAGCTCCACCCCTCTTTTTAGTGAGAGAAAACCAGCAACAGGACTATCTATACCTCCTGATAGCAAAAGGACCGCTTTTCCACCAGATCCAACCGGTAACCCACCTGCTCCTTTATAGTCAAAACATGTAATATAGGTTGCTTCAGATCGCACTTCAACACGTACATTAATCTTTGGATTTTTAACATCAACGGTTAAATCATTTGTATTAACTAAAATATGACTTCCTATTTGATAATTTAACTCATTCGTATCAAGAGGAAATTGCTTATCTGCCCTCTTAGCCGTTACTTTAAAAGTATCATTAGGCTGGTATAAACTTTCGATCGCTTTTAATGCCCGCTCCTTAATTTGTGATATCTCACTTTTACATTTAATCGCTAAACTAAATGATTGAATTCCGAATATAAGTTTAAGCTTTTCAACTATTTCCTCGTGTTTTTCTCCATTTAAATGCAAATAGAGTCGATCTCTTGTCGCTTCATACGTTAAGTTTGGAAAATCCATCAAAACTTCTCTAATATTTCTTTTTAATCGGTCAACAAACTTTCTTCGATTTCTCCCTTTAGTAGATATTTCCCCAAAACGAATTAATATGTGATCAAATTCCATTTATCCTACCTCATTACCTTAGTTAATTTTTCCTTACCTTTTAATAGCATTTTAATAAACGGTTCAATGATTTCTTCATTATCATCCAGCGACAAACTGACTCTTATTGCAGATTTGGCAATAGCATCATGTTTTCCCATCGCTAAGAGAGCCTTGCTCATCTTTTTATCTCTTGAAGAACATGCAGATGTAGTTGAAACATAAATATTGTTTTCTCCAAGAAAATGAATGAGTACTTCAGCTTTTAAGCCTGGTACTGAGAAATTGAGTATATGTGGTGCAGAATGATTTCGTGGAGTATTTATCTCAACACCATCTATTTTTGATAATTCAACCATAAGTTTATCTCGAGTTTCTTTTACTTGTTTTAGTTGTTTACCTGCTTTTTCTGTTGACAGCCTTAGAGCCTTTGCCAAAGCCACATTTCCAGCAAGACTTTCTGTTCCAGATCTAACATTGAGTTCTTGTGCACCTCCAGAAAAAAGTGGGGCAAGTTCTACACCTTTGCGTACGAATAAAACACCCGTTCCATTTAAGCTATGAAATTTATGTCCTGAGATTGTACAGATATCAATTTTAGCTTGATTAAAATCAAGTGGAACCTTTGTTATTCCTTGTACATGATCAACATGAAAAAGCGCATCTGAAGATTGTTTTATCATTTGCCCAATTTCTTCAATTGGTTGAATGGTGCCAATCTCATTATGAACATGCATAATAGAAACCAAAATGGTATCTTTTTTTAGCGCCTTCTTAACATCTTCGGGTGAAACTCTACCATTCTGATCAACAGGAAGGTATGTCACGTTAAAGTTATGTACCTGCTCTAGTTGTTTAAATGATTCCAACACTGACGGATGCTCGATAGCAGATGTTATAAGATGTTTTCCTTTATGATTATTAGAAAAAGCTGCTCCTTTTATAGCAAGGTTGTTTCCTTCTGTACCACCCGAAGTAAAAATGATTTCTTCCGGTATAACTCCTAACAGTCCGGCCACTTGTTGTCTTGATTGACTTAACAATCTTTCTGCTTCACTACCAAGCTTATGAATGGAAGAAGGATTTGCAAAGTAATCTTTGGAAACTTTCATATAAGTTGCTAATACTTCGTCATATGGTTTTGTTGTTGCACTGTTGTCTAAATACAACATTTTGCTTCCTCCAAATTGCTTTGTTTATATTTACATTTTATAAATGAGTTGATTTTATAATAATTGATTCAAATAATTAGTTTTATCAATGTGTAATCATAACATATTGAGACTTCAAAGAAAAACAATTCAACAATTAGGTAATCATTCGCATTTCCTAAAATAAAAAAAATGATAGGAAGAAACAAGCCACTATTTCGAAACTTGGTTCCTCTTATCATTTTACTTATAAGTTATTGTTTTATCTTGTTCATTTATTAGTTCCCGAATTTTTTCAAAAGAACCAGGTTCTACTTGTTCTAGTGCTGCAGCTGCAACGTGTAATGCCTCATTATAATCATTATGTCTAAACAATTCTTCGGCTTGCTTAAATTTTGTCGCCAGTTGCTGATTACGGCTTCGGTACCTGTTTCCATACTGGATGATTTGCTCTACTAGGTATACCTCTTCTATGAGATCGTCCCCAGTTTCTTTTAAAGACTTAACTGATTGAACAGCCTCTGATAGTAACTCATTAACAATCACCATATTAAGTGGGATTTCATCCAATTTCGTTGTTACCTTTAGTACATCCCGTTTAGCCTTTTCTATTAGTTCAAGAAACTCAACAGGCAGACCCGGTATATTACTTTGTTGTACCGATCTTGTTGTATCAAGAAGTAGTCTTTTTAATTGATTTAAACTATCTCTTGCTTGGAGCTCATCACTTCTAAGAGTTTGAAGCATTTCACGGTATTGATTATGCTCTTCTAGCAGCTGCTTAATTTGTTTATCAATGTCTTCAAGATCTTCTTTCACGATGGAATGAGCTACATGGTCATTTAATAAGTTCTGTTGAATATGAGCAAATTTCTTCTCAACCTGTAAAATCTGTTTTTCAATTAGCTTTTGTTTATCTAATTCAGTTGCTGATAGTTGATAACTCTGTTTAACAAGCTCTGTTTCTTCAACAGTAGCTGCTTTTTGTTCTGATAGTTCGACTAATTGGTCATGTATTTGATCCTTCACTTTTTTTACAAACTGATTAGCCTCAACTTCTTTTTCTAATAAATCATATAAATTGTCAATAGATTCCTGAATGAATTGCAAGCCATCCTGTACATCATCGAGATCAGCTTCTTCTAGTTTCTTTTTGAACTTTTCTAGCTGATTGTTTATCTTCTCAATTTCTAAATCTAATTGAATATGCTCTAAATAGTAGCCTGATGCTACCATTTCCTTGTATCCTTCTTTTAGTTCGTTTACTAAGTTTGGAATTGTCACTGAGCATTCTGTTAATAATTTAGGAAGTTCATTCATTTTTTCTTGTAGAACATCAAGGTCCATTTTTAGCTGAACTAACACTTCTCTAGCTACTAAATAATTTCCCTGTTCGGTTTCAGCATCAAATTGTTTAAGGGAATCTGTTATTTCAGTTAAGGTGTCATCTAATTTACGATGTGCTTTACCAAACTGATGACTATGAGCTAATAAGGTCTTTTTAACTCGTTTATATTGATCTTTTACTTCTTCACCTTCAACTGTATTTTTCTCTTCACTCGTCACAAGCTCATTAATTTCTTCAATAATCTTATCGATGTTTTCATTTACAGTTAAAAGAACACGGTCAATATGTTGTAAAACTCCTTGCGACTTTTTAAATCGATATTTATCAGCGAAGTCCTCGGCATCAAAAAGTAACTCTTCTACTTCAGGGAGTTGAGATGTAATAATTTCATCCCACTCAGCTCTCCATTGTTCAAACAATTCTTCTGCTTGTCCAACCATCTTCAATTCTTTTACTTTCGATAACTCATCGATAATTGAGCGATTCATAATTTCAATCTTACGTGCCTCTAGACGATCAACCTCTTTATATATTTTTCTTCTAAACATGTATCCCGCACCAAATATAATACATATTAGAAGGACAATTCCAATTAAAACTTCCATAGTTGGCCCCCTCGTACTACACAAAATCCTCATGACAGGGAAGAAGAGTTCCCGGATGATGTACATCTTTCAACATCATGCTGATAAGCGTTATTAAGTATCTATTTATTTTTTCGTATGTTGAATATGTTTATTGTTGTTAATTAGTATTGTTCTCTTTAGAGTCTCCTTTTTTTAACATGCAATTAACAATCTAGTAAAAAATCCACAAAAAAACCATATATATTTTAAGACTTTGTTAATGTTAATTCAATGTATTTATGATACCATGTAAACGACATTTTTTGACCACAAATTTAAAATTTTTTACATTATTTGTCCAGTTATGATGAAAGGGCATCTATATCTTTATGAAACAGGCTGAAACGTGTATCTTGATAACAATATAAATTGTTATTGTTACAGTAAAAGGGGGAGAAAATATGCTACTCAAGAAGGATGGACATGTTCACACACCATTTTGTCCACATGGGTCAACTGATGAACTGGAGTTATATATTAAACAGGCTATAAAAGAGGGTTTTAACTGCCTAACATTTACTGAACACGCTCCACTTCCAAAAGGCTTTAAAGATCCAACACCACTAGAAGATAGTGCCATGAAAATTGAAGAACTTGGCGGTTATTTTGAACGTATCCTTTTATTAAAAGAAAGATATCAAAATTCCATTACCATTAAGGTCGGTTTGGAAATTGACTATATAAGAGAATATGAGAAAGAAACAACTGATTTTCTAAATGAGTATGGAAAATACTTAGATGATAGTATTTTATCTGTTCACTTTTTAAAGATAAAAGATCAATATTATTGTATGGATTTTGACGATAAAACCTTTAATGAGATGATTCTCGAAGCAGGTTCATTAAACGTATTGCATGAAACCTATTACAATGAAGTTCTCCATTCAATTAATAGTGATTTAGGAAAATATAAACCAAAAAGAATTGGGCACATAACGCTTGTTAACAAATTTCAAAAACTTTTCCCTGTAACCTTCACAAATAAAAAGTGGATACTTGATATTTTAACTTCGATTAAAGAAAATAACTTAGAAATAGATTATAATGTAGCAGGACTAAGAAAAGAATATTGTGGTGAGATTTATCCTAATGATGAAATTGCAAAAATGGCAATAAAACAAGAAATCCCTCTCATCTATGGATCGGATGCCCACAGTGCTAGGGATGTTGGAAAGAACTATAAATATTTTGAGCAGTTATCGAATAGCAAGTAGATTACGATCTTGTGAGAACTTGTCTACTAACAACGAATTTAGCCATAATTTCAACTCTTTATAATACTGATGCACAAAGTATGCTTCGTGTGGTTGAATATGAAGGACTTCACTCATATATTGTGGCTGTAAATACGGCATATGCAATAGACTTCTAAGTTGGATGATTAAATGCGGGATAAATCCCTTTCGAAAATGTCCTTCCTCGATCCCTTGTTCTAACAGTGACTTAATGTAATATTTTTCTTTGGTTAAATAGGTTGTCATCACCTCACGATTTAAAACAGAGTCTACTGTCACTTCACGATAAACTAATCGAGAAAGTTGACGGTTTTCATGCTGATAATGCAATAAATCTAAAATCATTTTACTAAGCACATCATGGGTATTTCCATATTGTGTATGTGAGTAATTTTCTTCAATGATTTTAAGATAGCCTTCATAATAATGTGATACAAGATATTCAAGAAGTCCACCTTTTCCTTTAAAATAATATGAAATGTGGGCAACATTAACATTGGCTCTACTGGCTATCTCTCTTACAGAGGTACCAGTAAATCCCTTAGAGTTAAATAAGTAGATGGCAGCATCAAGTATCTTTTGTTTTGTATCACGGGAGTTTGTTTGAGTCATAGTCATTACACCTCCTATTCATATATAATATTTTCAATCATTTAGTATCAAAATCCTTTATGATTCGCTCGACAAAGTTCTTCATCATCAAGGAAATTTATCAAAAGGTAGGTAATTTAGATGTTTCATGTCGAAAAATATAATGGTAATAAGTCCGATCAATATTCATTGGTCATAAATCAATTAAAAGCTTTACTAGAGGGAGAAGAAGATCGTATCGCTAACTTAGCAAATGCTTCGTCTCTTCTAAATCAATTTTTAGATAATGTCAATTGGGTTGGATTTTATTTAATGAAGGAAGGTCAACTTGTATTAGGACCTTTCCAAGGATTACCAGCATGCGTTCGAATTCCTGTTGGAAAAGGTGTTTGTGGTACAGCCGCAGCTAATAAAAAAACAGAGCGAATCGCAGATGTTCACCAGTTCCCAGGACACATTGCATGTGATGCAGCATCTAATTCAGAGATTGTTGTTCCTCTTATCATTGACGGTGAAGTGATTGGTGTCCTAGATATTGACAGCCCAATAAAAGATCGATTCAATGAAGAAGATCAAGTGTTTTTAGAAAACTTTGTAGATGTTTTGGTTCAATATATTTAAAACTATCACAACAATAAAAAATGACCATCAAATCAGGACACTGTTTGATGGTCATTTTTTATATGTAGGTTTTGTCTTTTCCTTAAGTTAACACAGATATTTAAAGTGGAAGATGTTTTAAAAGTATTCATTTTCCCCTTTTTTGTACTTTTTTACCTAAAAAAGTACGCAGATGGATGATTATCACATTCTAAAAAAAACATGCGAGACTGGATTTATTATAACGGTCACCTTCACCTTAATCCAAAATAAAAGACTGTAGGCAAGCCCGTTTTTTATCGAGTTTGTCTACAGCCTGCCAAGAGCTAATCAGTGAATATCATCCTGAACGATCACTTGATTTTTCCCTAGGTTTTTAGCAACATATAATGCCTTATCAGCGCGGCTGAATAATTGATTATAATTACGTTCATTTTCAGCAATCCAATAGGATACTCCACAAGATATTGTCACTGAGGGATTTGTATTTTCCGCTACCTTTTTTACAATTCTCTCGGCAATGGCGGTTCCTGCTTCAAGGTCAACTTGTGGCAGATAAACAGCTAATTCCTCGCCACCCCATCTTGCTCCAATATCATGCTCTCTACTATTACTTTTAATAATATTGGCAACCTGAACCAAAACTTCGTCTCCAACTTGATGACCGAATGTATCATTAACTCCCTTAAAATTATCAATATCAATTAATAAAAATGTTCCTTGACGATCAGCTTTCATTGAGTTCTCTATACAATTGTTCATGTAATTACGTGAGTACAATTGTGTTAATTGGTCAGTTTTAACTAATGTTTCTAACTCTTCTCGTAATAAGGAATTAGATAGGGCCAATGTAGAATGATGAATTAACGATTGAAGAAGTTTAAACATATCAAAAGAAAAATGATAAGAATTTTTGTGAAGGACAATTGCACAGCCTCGAAGGGTATCACTTTGGACCATTGGTACAGCCATAACCGATGCAAAGGAGCCATCTGGCAGGTATTGTGTTATATCACCTAAAAATAGCCCTTCTAGATTCTTTTCAAGTTTTCCTTTTATATAATCGATATAAACATGCACTTCATTCGTATTAAAAAATTTAGTACTACCTGGAAAAATTTGAAATTCATTTTGATGATTTTGATAGAAAAAGCCCACCTCATCAGCTTCAAAAGATTCCATGATTCTTGATGTCATATATGTCATCGTATCTACCAATCGTAAGTTTTTATTTAAACGATGGGACGTTTCATTAATAAGTTGTAAATCCTTAATTAATCTCTTTGATTGATCGTATAATTGGGCATTTTCCATCGCGGTACCAGCTGCATTTGCAAGCATAATAATAAAGTTTTTATCTTGATCTGCGAGGTTTATCCCGTGATTAACGACCACTTGCAATACACCATATACCCCTTGCTTACCTTTTAATGGAGTATATAAAATCGTTTGATTAATCTTCTCATCAAATGAAAACTGTATTTTACCTGTTACAAAGGCTTCCATAGCCATTTCATTTCCATCTTGATGATCAAATCCGAGATCTTTAATTGGTAAATTCAAGTTATTTTCATTATCGTGTGATAAGAACAAATAGAAAATAAATTCATTATACATTTCTTGTAATGTTGTAATTAATTCTACTAAAACATCATCTTTATTCATAAAAGCATGAAATTGCTCTGTTAAATGAAATAATTTTTCATACTTCTGCTCATTTTCGGTAACTTGTATTAACTCCATACAATGGTCATAAAAGGATGTACACGTTTTTGCTAATTCATTCATAACTGCTGGTGAGTACTCATTTTCAAAGCCCTTTAATTGAAGGATCCCTTTTAGTTTATCTTTACGAAAAATTGGGATTAGAACTTGACCGCCATGGTAATAGGCTTCTCCATTTTTGAGAATGAACGTATTAAATGGGGTATCATCAATTGGTGAAGACTGTGTGTAAAACTCGTCTCTACTATTATAGAAATAAAAAACAGCATGACGAATTGAAAGCTCACTTTTTACAGTTTCAGAAAGCTTTTCCACAATGTCAGATAATGAACGTTTATTATGATGTTTGCTAATAAATTCAAAAAATGCGCATTTAGTAGCAGTTATCACGAATTGTTCTCCCATAAAATCACCCACACTAAAAGTTACAAATTTAAACTAAGTCAAATTACTCATACATTATATCATAAATCAATTCTATAGATAGTAGAGTAAATATTTTTATTTCCAATGAAATGAAATGAACTTATTTGTTTATACTTTACTAATGATTATTTCAAAAAATTATCTATTTATGTAAAGGTTCTTGACTTTATACATAGAAAAACATATAATGTTCGTTGTGTATAAAATATGCAGCCTATTGATGGTGCAATGGTGAATTCATTTTATTCCCCTTTTTATATAAGGAGGTGTATCGAGTAACTCTATGCTGCTGGAGCGAGGATACATGAAAATAAAATGTGCATGATTGTTAGTCAGTCTGGTTTTTATTTTATGCAAAATAAAAACATAAAGGAGGAGTTAGCATGGCTCGTTATACAGGCTCAAGCTGGAAACTCTCTCGTCGTTTAGGTATTTCATTAAGTGGTACAGGTAAAGAATTAGAAAAGCGTCCATATGCTCCAGGACAACACGGTCCAGGACAACGCAAAAAAATCTCTGAGTACGGATTACAATTACAAGAGAAGCAAAAGCTTCGTCACATGTATGGTGTAAATGAGCGCCAATTCCGTAACTTATTTGATAAAGCTGGTAAAATGGCTGGTAAACATGGTGAGAACTTCATGATTCTTCTTGATTCTCGTCTTGATAACGTAGTATACCGTTTAGGTTTAGCTCGTACTCGCCGTCAAGCTCGTCAATTAGTTAACCACGGTCATATCATGGTTGATGGTGGACGTGTTGATATCCCATCTTACCAATTAAAACCTGGTCAAACTATCACTTTACGTGAAAAATCTCGCAACCTTGACATCGTTAAGGAAGCAATCGAAGTAAGCAACTTCGTACCTGACTACCTAACTTTCGACGCAGATAAATTAGAAGGTACTTTCACTCGCTTACCTGAGCGTTCTGAATTACCTGCTGAAATTAACGAAGCTCTTATCGTTGAGTTCTACTCTCGTTAATAGTTTTGAAAAAACCTATACCAATTGGTATAGGTTTTTTATTTTGATTAATAAACATTTGAAAGAAAAAAAGAGAACAAATCCTTAGATTCATTCTCTTTCTCGCTTTATCCGGTATAACGGATAAGGAAGTATTTCTTTTTCCCTCTGCGAATCACAGTAAACTTCCCGTCAATTTTATCTTCATCTGAAATAACTTTCGTTAAATCTTGAACACGTTCACCATTGATATAGATTGCACCATTTGATAGATCCTCACGAGCTTGGCGCTTCGATGGAGAAATTTTCGCTTCAATAAGCAAATCAATTAATCCTATTTCCTCTGAAGAAATTTCTGTTGATGGAACATCTTTAAAACCTTCTAAAATCTCTTGACTTGTTAATTCTTTGATATCACCACTAAATAGAGCCTGTGAAATCTTGATTGCTTGTTTTAAAGAATCTTCACCATGCACCATTTTTGTCACTTCTTCGGCAAGAGCCTTTTGAGCCGCACGTTTTTCAGGAGCATTTGCCACTTCGTTTTCAAGCTCTTCAATCTCTTGTTGAGTAAGGAATGTGAAGTATTTAATGTATTTAATAACATCTCTATCATCCGTATTAATCCAGAATTGATAGAACTCGTAAGGTGATGTTTTTTCGGCATCCAACCAAATTGCTCCACCTTCTGTTTTACCGAATTTCGTTCCATCTGCCTTAGTAACTAAAGGAATGGTTAATCCAAAAGCCTTTGAGTCTTCCTCTGATTTACGGATTAATTCTAAGCCTGCTGTAATATTTCCCCACTGATCACTACCACCGATTTGTAGTTTACAGTTATTATTTTGGTATAACTTTAAAAAGTCATAAGATTGTAAAATCATGTAACTGAATTCGGTAAATGAAATACCAGACTCAATACGTGTTTGCACTGAATCTTTTGCAAGCATATAGTTGATTCCGAAGTTTTTCCCTACATCACGAAGGAATGAAATAACATCTAAGCTGCCAATCCAATCAAAGTTATTAACGATTACAGCCGGATTTTTATCTAACTCAAAGTCCAAAAATCTTGAAAGCTGCCCTTTAATTCGGTCAGACCAGTTCTGAACGATATCAGAGGTGTTTAAGGTACGCTCTGCTTTTTTACCACTAGGATCACCGATTAGTCCAGTAGCTCCTCCAACAAGAGCTATTGGATGATGTCCATGTAATTGAAAACGACGAAGAGTTAAAACTGGCAGTAAATGACCAATATGAAGGCTATCTGCTGTTGGGTCAAACCCTGAATAAAGACTAATCTCCCCTTCTTCCAAAGCTTTTGCCAAGCCCTCTTCATCTGTTACTTGATTAACTAATCCTCTAAATTGTAAGTCCTTTAATAAATCACTCATCTTTGGTCCTCCTTTATATTTTATTGTAAGGTAAACACCAAAAAGCCCCTTCATCACTGAAGGGGCGAAAGTATCGCGGTACCACCCTACTTAGGATTTATTTTCATAATCCTCACTCGGTTAAATAACGGTAAAAACCGTCTTTTCCTACTTAGGTTACTAATCCCTGTTCAAAAAAGAAGCTCATGGACGTAATTCATGGAGAATCTTTGTACTGATTTACACCAACCATCAGCTCTCTATAACAGTGAGATACCCATTACTGAATCCAATCTTTGCTATTCCATATACTAATTACAAGCAATTTTAACCATAAAGGAAATAGAATGTCAACTGGTTAAATAACCATCATCTCCATTCACGACAAAAGCATACAAATTTTTTATCTTATTATGTTATAATAAATAAGATTTGGGGGGAATGCATATATGAGCAAAAAGGATGAAAAACAAAGGCGTTTCTCACCTTTTAACAAAGATATTGCCAAAGGTCTCCGGATATCATATAACGTCATTGGAAATCTACTTTTATTATTTCTTATTATAGGACTTATTGGTATATGCTTTGCAGGAGGTGTAGGTGCCGGGTATTTTGCTTCGCTTGTAAAAGACGAGCCCATTCGTTCATACGAAAACATGAGAAATGACATATACAACTATGAAGAAACTTCTCTCATTTATTTCGATGAAAACGTCTACTTAGGTAAATTAAATGCCGATATCGAGCGAGAGGAAGTAAAGCTGGAGAATGTTTCAAAACATGTTATAAATGCTGTTGTTGCAACAGAGGACGAACTCTTCTATGAACATCATGGTGTCGTTCCAAAAGCGATCATGCGCGCACTTTTTCAGGAGTTTACAAATGCATCTGTACAAACAGGTGGAAGTACACTCACACAACAATTGATTAAAAATCAAATATTAACAAATGAAGTATCTTTTGACAGAAAAGCAAAAGAAATTCTGTTAGCTTTACGACTAGAAAAATTCTTTGAGAAAGATGAAATCATTGAAGCTTATTTAAATGTAGCAGATTTTGGTCGTAATTCAAATGGAAAAAATATTGCAGGTGTTCAAGCAGCCGCCAAAGGAATTTTTGGTGTTGAAGCAAAGGATCTAAGTATCCCACAAGCTGCATTTATCGCTGGATTACCACAAAGTCCATTCGGATATACACCATTCTCAAATGATGGTGGGGCAGTAAAGGAAAGTCTTGAGCCTGGTATTAATCGAATGAAAACTGTACTAAGCCGTATGTATACAGGTGGCTTTATTACAAAAGAAGAATATGAAGAGGCACTTACGTATGACATCCGTGCGAATTTAACACCAAAGAAGCCTTCTTCTATTGAACGGTACCCATATTTAACATATGAGGTTGAAGATCGTGCAATTGACATAATTATGGTCAAACTTGCAGAAAAAGATGGATATACAGAAGAAGAAATTAAAAAAGATGATGACTTACAGGCACAATATCGTTCTTTAGCAGATAAAGACCTTAGACAAAATGGATATCGAATTCACACAACAATAAATAAAGAGATTTACGATAAAATGCAAGAAGTGGTTGATGAGTATGGGTATTACGGCAGTGATAAGCCTGAAAAGGTAAAAGACCCGGATACTGGAGAAACCATTACTGTACAAGAACCTGTTGAGGTTGGTGGTGTTTTAATTGAAAATACCACTGGAAAAATCATTAGTTTTGTTGGTGGGCGTGACTTTAATCGAGAAAATCTAAATCACGCAACTGATGCCCTGCGTCCAAATGGTTCAACGATGAAGCCATTGCTCGTTTATGCTCCTTCTATGGAGCTCGGAAAATCTCAACCTGGGACAGTTATTGCCGATGTTCCGATGACTGGATCATGGAAACCAAAGAACTACGGTGGAGGCTATCATGGCTTAACTAGTGCTAGAACAGCACTAAAATACTCTTACAACGTTCCAGCTGCTAAAACCTACATGGAGATTATGAATCAAAATCCAGTATCTTACTTGGAAAAGATGGGCTTTAGTACGCTAACTGAAGAAGATTATGGAATTGCTTCACTTAGTTTAGGAGCTATGACAAAGGGTGTAACCGTTGAGGAAAATGTTAATGCATATGGAACCTTTGCTAATCAAGGTAAATTTGTTGATGCTTATTTAATTGAAAAAATTGAAGCAAGTAATGGTGATGTTATTTTCCAACATGAAAAAGTGGAAAACGAAGTATTTTCAGCTCAAACTGCCTACCTTACTCTTGATATGATGCGTGATGTTATTAGAAGCGGTACAGCTGCTTCACTAAATAGTTATCTTTCATTTAGTGCGGATTGGGCAGGAAAAACAGGAACTGGTCAAGATTATAGAGATGCATGGTTTGTTGCCACAAACCCAAATGTATCGTTTGGAACATGGATTGGTTATGATACACCAAAACCACTAGAGCAAAATTATAAAGGAATGTCATATAGCAAAAGAAACATTCTGTTATGGGCAAAATTGATGAATGTTGCTTATGAAGTAAATCCAGAATTAGTTGCACCGAAAAATCGTTTTGAAATGCCAGGGGGAATTGTTAGACGTTCTTACTGTGCTCTAACCGGTGAGCTACCTTCTGCTTTATGTCGAGAGGCTGGTCTTGTTACAACAGATCTTTTCAATGCAAAGTATGTTCCAACTAAAGTTGATGACAGCTTAACAAGAGGCAAATATGTGTTTGTTAAAGATCGGGCTTATAAAGTTCCTTCAACAGCTCCTTCTGAGTTTGTTCAAGAAGGTGTTATGTTGAAGAAAGAAATTCTCGATAAACACAATATTAGTAATGTTAGTGATCTCAAACGACTGTTACCTAACACTGTGAAATGGGGTAATTTAGTTGTAACTGAAGGAAAAGAAATTACCGATAACGGTGCATCTCCTAGCCAAGTAAGCGGGGTATCAGCAAGTGGAACGAGAATTAGTTGGAGAGCAAATGGAGACAACGACATCCTTGGATACCGTGTCTATGCTGCAGCTAATTTTTCAACGAACTTTAAAAAGGTTGCAAGCGTTCCAGCTTCAAATTCATTGTCTGTTACCGTTGGTAGCAATCCTGCTGCTTATTATGTAGTTGCAGTTGACGTAGCTGGCCATGAATCAGTGCCTTCAAGTATAGTAAAAATTGGGGATTATGCTGAGGAAAAACCGAAGGTAGAACCCCCTCCTAAGCCAGAGGAACCAAATGAAGAAACACAACCTGCAGAACAAACAGAAGGAGAGCCAGAAACTCCCTCTCCTTCTGAACCAGTAACAGAATAAAAAAGAGCTGTTCATTTTTGAACAGCTCTTTTTTTATTAATCTTCCATTGTTGATAAGTCACCTGTAGGTAAATCAAGCTCCCAAGCCTTTAACACACGACGCATAATTTTTCCGCTTCGTGTTTTAGGAAGTTTATCACGGAAATCTATTTCACGTGGAGCAGCATGAGCTGCTAATCCTTTTTTCACAAATGTGCGGATTTCTTCCTTTAATTCATCAGTTGGTTCATACCCTTCACGAAGTGCGACGAATGCTTTAATAATTTCTCCTCTAACAGGGTCAGGTTTTCCGATTACACCTGCTTCAGCAATCGCAGGGTGCTCGACCAGTTTACTTTCAACCTCAAACGGTCCTACACGTTCACCTGAAGTCATAATAACATCATCTATACGGCCTTGGAACCAGAAGTATCCATCTTCATCCATATAAGCAGAGTCCCCAGAAACGTACCAGTTACCAGGCATAAAATAAGATTCAAACTTCTCCTGATTATTCCAAATCGTATGCATCATTGAAGGCCAGCCTTTTTTAATAGCTAGGTTCCCCATTCGATATGGTGGTAATTCATTACCTTGATCATCAACAATTGCAGCTTCTACACCAGGAATTGGTTTACCCATAGAACCAGGCTTTATTTCCATACATGGATAATTGCAAATTAGTTGTGCCCCAGTTTCTGTCATCCACCAAGTATCATGTATGCGGTTGTTGAATACCTTTACTCCCCAACGAACTACCTCAGGGTTTAATGGTTCACCCACACTTAAAATATGTCTCAATGTGCTTGTGTTAAATTGTTTAACAAGTTCATCTCCAGCTCCCATCAACATTCTAAAAGCTGTTGGTGCACTATACCAAACAGTAACACCATAATCCTCAATCGTTTGATACCATGACTCTGGTTTAAATCTTCCACCAACAATAACATTAGTGGCCCCAGATAACCATGGTCCGAAGATTCCGTAAACAGTTCCTGTTACCCAGCCTGGATCTGCTGTGCACCAGTATACATCATCCTCTTTTAAGTCTAATACCCATTGTGAAGTTTGGTAATGCTGAACCATTGCCCCATGGACGTGCAGAACACCTTTTGGTTTACCAGTTGAACCAGATGTATAGTGAAGCAGTAACCCATCTGTTTTTTCCATCCATTCAATTTCTAATTCCTTACTTGCTGTTTTCATCTCAGTTAGTAAATCTATATGAGAGTCGTCTACCGTTTCCCCAACAATAACAACATGCTTTAAGGATGGTAGTTCATTTACAGGAACTCTTTCAAGTAACTCAGGAGTTGTAACGATTACTTTTGCATCACTATCTTCTAATCGGTCTCTTACAGCACCTTCCATAAAAGCTTCGAATAAAGGACCAACAATAGCCCCAAGCTTAATTGCACCTAAAATGACAGAATATAATTCAGGGGTTCTTGGCAAAAATACAAAAAGGCGGTCACCTTTTACAACATCAGCTTTATCCTTTAAGACGTTCGCAGCTTTATTTGAAAGCTCTTTTAATTCTTTAAATGTATATTTCTCATCTCGTTCAGGGTCGCGATAATAAAGAGCCACTTTATTTTTTCGGAACGTTTCTACATGCTTATCAATTGCTTCATATGCAGCATTAACACGGCCTGTTTCAGCCCAGGTAAAATTCTTTTCAACTTCTGACCAATCAAATGAGTGATACGTTGTATCATAGTCTGTTAAATTATAATTCCCCTTCGTTACTGGCAACGCTTCCAATTTCATCTTAACTCCCCCTTATGTAGAATACATATCTATTATATTACAATACTTCATTTTTCACAATTTTTCAAATTTATATAATTTATTATCTTGTAAACGCTTAAATTTTTACCTTAATCTAGTATAATAGATAGTAGACATATGAAATCCAAATGGCAAACTCATAACAATTTGTAAAAATTAGCCACCTTCACCTTGAATATAACGCAAAATGAAAATACTTTGCAAGACTTTTTTCTATCCTATTCAATATGATACGATTTTGCAAAGATAAAATACAAAATGAATTTTTGTATCAATTCCTTAAAAATAATTTTCTTTTATTACAATAAAGGGCGGTGACCTAATGAAACATCCTAAGACATATAATGCTAAAGAATTAAAAACACCGATCGGAAGTATTTTTATTGAAGGGCCAATCCCACCTGATAAGCTTGCAGGCTATGAATTTCACGATGGATTAGTAGCATTTCGTCAGCCTAAGCAGCAGCAAAAAGCATTAGTAGAAATAGCAGGTTTACCCGAAGGTAGAATTATTATTGCTAGACATCGTGAAGTTATTATTGGATATGTTACATACCTCTACCCTGATCCACTTGAAAGATGGTCTGAAGGAAATATGGAGGAATTAATAGAATTAGGTGCAATTGAAGTTGCTCCTGAATTCCGCGGTTATTCAGTAGGAAAAAATCTCCTAAGAGTTTCAATGATGGATGATGCAATGGAAGATTATATTATCATTACAACAGAGTACTATTGGCATTGGGACTTAAAAGGGTCTGGATTAAATGTATGGGAATATCGAAAAGTAATGGAAAAAATGATGAATGCTGGAGGGTTAGAATGGTACGCTACAGATGAACCTGAAATAAGTTCTCACCCAGCAAATTGCCTTATGGCTAGAATAGGAAAAAGAATCCATTCTGAATCTGTTCAAAAGTTTGATCAGCTGCGGTTTAAAAACCGTTTCATGTATTAATTCATATAGATAAACAGATCGTCGCTAACCTAAACCCTGGGAGGGAAAAACAATGATTGTTAGACAAATCATGAAGCAAGACATTATTACCTTACGTTCTGATGATCCTATAAGTCTCGCACTAGCATCAATGAAAAAAAATAAAATACGTCACATTCCAATTGTGAACGAATCGAATCAATTAGTTGGGATTGTGACGGAAAGAGATGTTAAAGATGCTAGCCCATCTATTTTCCAGCTGGAGCTAAAGGAGGATTTTTTAAACAAACCTATTAAGAAAATTATGTCCACTGATCTTATTACCGGACATCCACTAGACTTTGTTGAAGAGGTTGCAGCCATTTTAATTGATAACAGAATTGGTTGTTTACCAATTCTTCAGGATCGTCAACTTGTTGGGCTAATTACCGAATCGGATTTATTACATACATTTGTAAAACTAACGGGTGCTGACCAGCCTGCATCACATATTGAAATAAAGGTTCCGAATAAAGCTGGAATGTTAGCTGAGGTTGCTTCCATTTTTCTAAAAAGAAAAGCAAATATTGCAAGTGCGCTTATCTATCCTGATACGGACGATAAATATAAAATACTTGTTTTTCGTATTCAAACAATAAATGTAACAATGATCATAAATGACTTAAAAGCTGAAGGATACCAAGTATTATCGCCTGATTTGTCGGAGAATGCTAGATGACAAAGAAAGATACTGTATTTGTCTACTCTCCCCTATTTCAGCAGTATAAGTTTCATAATGATCACCCTTTTAATCAATTACGAGTTGAACTAACCTATGATCTACTAAAAGAAATAAAGGCACTTGATGAAGCAGACCTCGTTACACCTAGAATGGCTACAATAGATGAATTAGCACTAATTCATGATCGAAAATATATTAAAGCTGTAGAATTAGCTGGACACGGAAAATTGCAAAATGAGGAAGCACTCAACTATGGGATCGGCACAGAAGATACTCCAATCTTTCCTAACATGCACGAAGCGAGTTCATTACTTGTAGGAGGAACCTTGACTGCTGTTGATTATGTAATGGAAGGGAAAGCAACACATGCCGCAAATTTTGGTGGAGGACTACATCATGGGTTTAGAGGAAAAGCATCCGGATTTTGCATTTATAATGATAGCTCTGTAGCGATAAAATATATGCAGGAGAAATATGGTGTAAAAGTTTTATATATCGATACCGATGCTCATCATGGCGATGGAGTTCAGTGGACTTTTTATGATGATCCGAATGTATGTACACTTTCTATTCATGAAACGGGCAGATACCTATTCCCTGGAACAGGAAATGTAACAGAACGTGGCGCCGGTAAAGGATATGGCTACTCCTTTAACATTCCTTTAGATGCGTTCACAGAGGATGAATCATGGCTTGATGCCTACCGTACCTCTATAGAGGAGGTTGCCGCTTTTTTTAAACCAGATGTTATTCTAACACAAAACGGAGCAGATGCACATTATCATGATCCCTTAACACATTTATCGGCTACAATGGCCATTTATCACGAAATTCCTAAAATTGCTCATGAAATTGCCCACAAATATTGTGGTGGCCGATGGATAGCAGTTGGTGGTGGGGGATATGATATTTGGAGAGTTGTTCCTAGAGCATGGAGCTTAATATGGCTTGAAATGAATCAAAAAAACATTCCTGATACCATCCCAAAATCATGGATTGATAAATGGCAAAAAAAATCTCCAGTAAAATTACCAGAGCGTTGGTACGATCATGAAGATCTTTATAAACCAATCCCTAGGAAAGCTGAGATTGAAGAAAAAAATGCCTTAACAGTTGAAAAAGCACTTTTACCTATCCGACCAAGTAAATAGAAAAATAAAAAAAAATAGAAGCACACTTAAAAATGTGTTTCTATTTTTTTACTTATTTTCACCTTTCATTAAGAAGGAATAGGTGAAAACAAGTCCAAAAATATAAAGAGCAACAGCGACATAAGCCGGTAGTAAATGAACAATTGTTGTGTAGCCAATAACGAAGTGAGTGATGATCCCTGCCAAAAATGCAGGAAATCCTCCAATGATGCCATAAGCTAACTTCTTTATTATATAACAAAACGAGCAAATCAAAAGGTTTGCTCGTTTCTTTGTTCATTCCATTATTTAGTTGATTGTCTATACTCAATTCGGTGTGGTAGCTCTACGATATGATTTTCTACTTCTTCTTTATTCATATATTTGGTTAATAAACGCATAGCAACTGCTCCGATGTCATAAGTCGGTTGAACAACAGTTGTTAACTGTGGTCGTACCATTGTTGCAAGTCTAGTGTTATCGAAACCAACTATTTCAAAATCTTCAGGAATTGAATATTGACGATCTTGTGCACCATGAATAACTCCCAATGCCATTTCATCTGTACCAACGAAAATTGCTGTTGGTTTTTCCTGTAATTCATCAATCTTATCAAAAGCTTCAATTCCAGAATCGTACGTATAATCACCTTCGACAACTAATTCTTCATCAAAAGGAAGTCCTGCCTCTTCTAAGGCACGTTTATATCCAACTGATTTTTTCAAGCGGTTAACAGGCTCTTCTGCTGGTCCTTCAACATATGCGATTCTTTTATGTCCCTTCTCAATTAACATAGAAATAACATCATATGCCGCCTGCTCGTAATTAATATTAACCGAAGGTGTTGTTCCTGTTAAATCAACAGATGCAGCTAAAACAATTGGTACTGGAGAACGTTTAAATTGTTCTACTAACTCTTCTGTTACATTTCCACTCATGAACACAATTCCGTCCACTTGTTTCCCTAACATTGTATTTAACAGATGTAATTCCTTATCTTTATTTTGATCAGAATTACTTAAAATAATATTGTACTTGTACATCGTAGCAATATCTTCAATTCCACGGGCTAATTCTGAATAGAAAATACTTGAGATATCCGGGATAATGACTCCTACAGTTGTGGTTTTTTTACTAGCCAATCCTCTAGCCACTGCGTTTGGACGGTACCCTAATCGCTCAATAGCATCTAAAACTTTTTTTCTTGTTGTTGGTTTAACATTGGGATTTCCGTTTACTACACGAGAAACAGTTGCCATTGAAACATTTGCTTCACGAGCAACATCATATATTGTAACACTTGACATGATCAACACTCCTTCAAATACATACGAAATATATATTTACTATTTTCATTACGTTCATTATGATACTTTGCTATGTAATAAGCTGTAACCTCTTGTCGTATCTAAGTACTTTATCCCGTTCTATGTACCTTATCATACGATACTCTGAAAACGTCTGCAATCTATTTCAACGCATTTTTACGTTGTTTTCACATATTTGTTCGTTTTTTCACATATATACGTATTTAAAAACAAGTCTACTCTCATTTTCATCCTCTTCTATTTACATTTTTACCTGTAAATTCAATTTTTATGAATAAAAATAGAAATAAAGAGAGGCTGACACAAGTAGAAACTTTTAACTACATTAAGTAGCATTAACAAGTTCCTGCTTTTAGTCAGCCTCTTCAATAGATTGTTTCTTATGCGTTTACTTTTACTAAAGGTTTTAGTTCAGATATAAAATTGCTGAATTGATCAAAATCCATTTGCTGCGCCGAATCTGATAAAGCAACAGCAGGATCTGGATGAACTTCTGCCATTACACCATCAGCTCCAATAGCCAATGCTGCTTTCGCTGTTGGAACAAGTAAATCTCTTCTTCCAGTTGAATGAGTTACATCAACAAAGACTGGTAAATGAGTTTCTTGTTTTAAGATTGGTACAGCAGAAATATCCAATGTATTTCTAGTAGCACGCTCATAAGTACGAATACCACGCTCACATAAAATGATTTGGTCATTTCCTTGTGAGATAATATATTCTGCAGCATTAACAAATTCGTCAATTGTTGCTGCTAAGCCACGCTTTAAGAGTACTGGTTTTCGAACAGCTCCAGCTGCTTTTAACAATTCAAAGTTCTGCATGTTACGTGCACCAATTTGAATGATATCAACATAGTCTAGCGCCGTTTCAATATCAGCCGGGTTAACAATTTCACTAATAATAGCTAAGCCATATTCATCTCCAACTTTTCTTAAAATCTTTAAACCTTCAAGACCAAGACCTTGGAAGTCATATGGACTAGTACGTGGTTTAAACGCACCACCGCGAAGAATTTTAATCCCTTGTTTCACAGCCTGTTCTGCAACAGATGCTACCTGATCATAGCTTTCTACAGCACATGGACCGATAATAAACGATTGACTTCCATCACCAATTCTTACACCGTTTACTTCAACAATTGTGTCCTCAGGTTTTTTCTTACGTGAAACTAGTAAAGCTTTACTATGATCATCTTCCTGCAGCTCTAGGCTAGCTTTAAAGATTTCTTTGAAAATATGTTGTAATGTAGAGTTTTCGAATGGTCCATCGTTATATTCCTTAATACTATTTAACATTTTGCGCTCGCGAACAGGATCATAACGATGTACACCTTGTGCATCTTTCGCTTTCCCGATCTCCTGCACAACTCTTCCTCGCTCATTAATTAACTTTAAAATCTGTAAATTAATCTCATCTGCTCTCTCTCTTAATGCTTCTAATTCCGCATTACTCATCTCTCTCATCCTTTCGCAATCAATTTTTGAAAATAGTAAACCACTCTTAATGAATGAAGGATTGCAACATAAGGTTTTCTTTATCATTCCATAAAAGTGTGGTACATTTTCTATAATTAGTTGTAATTATAAACGATAAAATAGTGATTGTCATTAAAAACTTTAACATTTAAACGCTTTTAAGCTTTTAAGCAGTAAAGTGTAAGGCCATACGTTCTTTACAAAGCCTGTTAACCTTGGATTTATAAAGAGTACATGCAAAATAAAGGAAAGATCATATTCAGAGTTCTTTTTTTAAAACTCTGTTTAAAGAAGGTGTAACGATCATGACAAACAAAGATTTAACATTTGCTCTTGATATTGGAACAAGATCTGTTGTTGGTTTAATTTTAAAAGAAGAAAACGGCTTCTATCATATCATGGACACGGTTATCAAAGAACATGATAAAAGATCCATGCTTGATGGTCAAATACATGATGTATTATCTGTAGCCAATGTCATTACTTCTGTTAAAGAAGAGCTTGAACACATTTATGGTCCTCTTCATAAAGTATGCGTAGCCGCTGCCGGTCGTGCATTAAAAACAGAAAGAGCAACCATTTCAATAGAGATCAGTGGAAAGCCTATGATTCAAAAGGAAGATATTCTTCATTTAGAATTAATGGCTGTTCAAAATGCCCAAAAACAGCTTGCTGAAAAACATGAAAACGAACGCTCACATCATTATGATTGTGTTGGTTATTCAGTTCTTCATTACAAATTAGATGGCGAGGAAATTGGTAGCTTAATAGATCAACAAGGCGAAGAAGCAAGTGTTGACATTATAGCAACTTTTTTACCAAAGATTGTTGTCGAATCGTTATTAGCTGCCTTGAATCGTGCAAATCTCGAAATGGAAGCATTAACATTAGAGCCAATCGCTGCTATCAATGTGTTAATTCCCCCTTCCATGAGACGATTAAATGTGGCACTTGTAGACATCGGAGCAGGCACATCAGATATTGCCATTACAGATATGGGCACAATCATTTCTTATGGCATGGTTCCTATTGCTGGGGATGAAATAACGGAAGCTGTTTCAGATGAATTTTTACTGGACTTCCCTAAAGCTGAGGAAGCAAAAAGAAAATTACTTACGGAAGCAGCTATTACCATAACTGATATTCTAGGTTTTGAAACAGAATTACCAAAAGAAGATGTTATAACGAAAATCTCACCAGCGATTGATCGGTTAACAAAAGCAATTAAAGATGAAATTTTACGACTAAATAATAATCGTTCACCAAAGGCCGTCATGCTAGTGGGTGGGGGAAGTCAAACTCCAGAATTAGCTAGAAGACTTGCAGCACTTCTAGAATTGGCTGAAAATCGTGTTGCCATTAGAGGAATTGATGCGATTTCTCAGCTTGTACTTGCCGAGCATATTAACAAAGGACCTGAGCTTGTTACTCCTATTGGCATTGCTGTTTCATCTAAGCAAAACCCTATACAATATATTAGTGTAAAAGTGAATGAACGCTCCGTTAGACTTTTTCATATGAAAGCTTTAACCGTAGCAGACAGCTTATTAGCTTCGGGAATTCAGCTTAATAAACTATATGGTAAGCCCGGTATGGCTTTATTTGTAAATGTTAATGGGCAGGCCATTACCATTCCGGGCGAACATGGAACTGCACCATTAATTAGAAAAAATGAAGAAATTTGTTCGTTGGAAGATCCTATTAAGCACGGAGACATTATTACAGTTGAAAATGGAATAGATGGAAAAGCTCCAGTTGTTACAATTGGCTCTATACTTGATGAGGTTCCTTCTAAAACAATCAGTATAAATGGTGAATCATATACTCTTCATGCAAGTATTTTATTAAATGACAAAGAAGTAACAAAGGAAGCTATTTTATCAGACCGTGACAAAGTAACATGTACCATCCCATCATCCATAGAGACTTTTGTTAAAAGAGTTGGGCATGGAAAAGAACTTGATAAGTTAAAAACGTTCTCTGTAAAAATAGACAATAAGATCCATACCATTCAGATATTTTCAGGAAAGATCGTTAAAAACGGCTTAACAGCTTTTAAAGATTCCGTTCTCGAAAATGGGGATATCATCACCATGCAACAAACAAAGATTCCCACACTTCAGGAGTTTGTCCAAGAAGCTGATTTAGTACAAAACCAAACCCTGCCTATTGTCTATAATGGAAGTTCTATAAACCTTGAAAAGCCTGTTACCGAATTTTTCCGCAAGGATGTTAAATTAACTGATGCAGACCTCATCTATAATGGTGATGAGCTTACAACTAAAAAAAGAGTAATTGAACCTTTTATTTTTCAGGACCTGTTTACTGTTATTGATCTAAAAATTCCTAGTACGGCAAACACTCAATTTAAACTTTTGAGAAATAATCAAGAAGTTAGCTTTCAGGAGCCCCTTACACCTGGGGATGAACTCACAATTAAATGGATGAATTAAGAAACAAAAAAGTGTCTGACTCAATTAAAAGTTAGACACTTTTTTCGATTACCCGTTAATTTCTTTTTTTAATGCATCATTTGTTATTTTCCAGTGAGAAGCATTCCACACAATTTCTTTTCCTTTAAATAACAATGCTTGTGGTGACTCATGCTTAATGGCAAATTGCTCAGCAATGTAGTTAGATAATGGACGAGACTCCTGAACATGTAAATGATAACAAGGATACTCGCTATGTTGCCCTGCAAACTCTTGATATTCTTCAAAAGCTGCCTGACTGATTGGACATGTTAAGCTGTTCTTAACAAATAGAAATTCTGTGTGTTTTTGAAATAATTCTTCAAATTGTTCTACTGTTTCAATTAATCGATCGCTCACGTCGTTCACCCTTCTACACCTATTGAGAAGCAGCTTCAGGCTGCTTTTAGTTTATTAACTATTTGTTTTTACTTCCTCTTCAGATTGACTAGAGACTTCCTTAGATGGTTGTGAAGTTTCTTCTGTGTTTTCATTAGGTTCCTCTACAGAAGCTTCTTCCTTTTGTCCATCTGATCCTTCCGTAAGTTCCTCTAAAGCATTTGTTATTTCCTTTTCCACAAATTCTGCCTGATCTTCTGACTCAGCCGTTTTTGTAATGGAACGAACTTTATCCATTATTTGTGAGGATTGTTCTGTTACAGCCTGTGATAATGAAGATGTTTTCTCTTTTGCCAATGATGCTAACCCTGAGCTCTTTTCTAGGGCATCATTTGTCAATTTTCCAGTTCGATCCTTCATCACGCTAGCTTGCTCACTTAAGTTATCACGAATTTCCTTCCCTGACTTAGGTGCTAAAAATAACGCGGTTGCTGCACCTACAAGTCCTCCTACAAGTGAACCGATAATAAAGTCTTTACCATTGTTTTTTTTAGCCATTTCGTTCAACCTCCTCTATTGGATATATTACTTATTAACCATTAATTTGTTGCTTGTTTTCCGATTTCTGTTTCCATTTTGCCCATATTTCCATTGCAGCATTACTCCATTGCACCACTTGATTAATTTTATCCTGATTTTGTTCAAGGTTTGTTGAGGCAGTTGTCGTCACTCTTTTCACTGTCGTATTAAGCTGCTGAATGGTGTCTCCTACATCTTTAACCGACTCAACTACTATGTTCAGCCTATCTGACTTTTGCTGAATATCTTCTGCAAGAGCATTTGTTTTATGTAATAATTGCGTTGTTTCAGTTGTTATTCCTTCCATTTGCTTTTCAAGACCTGATAAAGTTCCCGCAACATTTGTTAAAGTTGATTGTAGTGCCCTTAATGTTTTGGACACATAAATAACTAAAATAGTAAATGCAATGGCTATTAAAGCAACACTTAAATATAAAATAAGAATCATATGTCACACCTCCTAAACCTCTTCTTTTTCATTACCCGTCCACTACTATTATAAACATAAATCTTACATAAAAGCTAAAATCTCCTTATGAATAGACATCTCTCGTGAAAATTTTGCAACTGTTATCATTCATGTCCATTGTTTTACTAAGATGGGGTAAAATAGAGATGCATCTCATAAAAAGGAGGATTTCATTTGAAAGATCCACGTATTGAAACATTAGCAAAAAACCTAATAAATTATTCAATTAAATTACAAAAGGGTGAAAAAGTACTGATTGAAAACTTCGGACTACAACGCGAACTCGTTGTTGCCCTTGTAAAAGAAGCTTATGCTGTAGGTGGCTATCCTTTTGTATCTCTTAAAGATCATCAAGTAGATCGTGCTCTAATGATAGGTGGTCAAGAGGAGCAGTATAATATGATTGCTCAATTTGAAGCACAGGTTATGAGTCAAATGGACGCCTATATCGGCCTTCGTTCCGGGGATAATATTAATGAGTTTGCAGATGTTCCTGATGATAAGATGAAATTACAAGGAAAAACAGTTGGACAAAAAGTACATAGAGAAATCAGAGTACCAAAAACGAGATGGGTTGTTTTGCGCTATCCAACATCATCCATGGCTCAATTAGCAAAGATGAGTACTGAACAATTTGAAGATTTTTATTTTAATGTTTGTAATTTAGATTATAGTAAGATGGACAAAGCGATGGATGCATTAGTAGAATTAATGAACAAAACAGATAAAGTCCGCTTAACAGGTGTTGATACTGACTTAAGCTTTTCAATTCGTGATATTCCTTCTATTAAGTGCTCTGGTCAGATGAACATTCCTGACGGAGAGGTATATACTGCTCCCGTACGTTATTCAGTAAATGGAAAAATCACATATAATACGCCATCTCCTTATAATGGGTTTACCTATGAAAATGTACAATTAACGTTTAAAGACGGAAAAATTATTGAAGCAACTGCAAATGATCCAGAAAGAATTAATAAGATTTTTGATACAGATGAAGGAGCTCGCTTTATTGGTGAATTTGCGATTGGTGTAAATCCATTTATTCAACATCCAATGCAGGATATTTTATTTGATGAGAAAATTGATGGTAGCTTTCACTTTACACCCGGACAAGCATATGAAGATGCCTATAATGGAAACAACTCCAACATCCACTGGGATATGGTGATGATTCAACGTCCTGAGTACGGGGGAGGCGAAATTTATTTTGATGATGTATTAATTCGTAAAGATGGTCGGTTTGTGATCCCAGAATTAGATGCATTAAATCCTGAAAATCTAAAATAATTATTTATATGAAAACAGCTGACTTTCAATAAGAAAGTCAGCTGTTTTTCATTTATTCGTTTTAAACTAAAACATTTTCATATGCTTCTTGGTATTTCTGAATGTCACCAGCACCCATAAATACTAATACAGCCGAATCATGAGCCTTAAGAACAGATGTTTCATCTTCTCTAATTAAATTAGAATTATCAATTTTCTCCAGTAAGTTGTCTATAGTAAGCTTTCCAACATTTTCACGTGCAGATCCAAATATGTCACACAGGTAAACATAATCAGCTCTTTGTAAGCTTTCTGCAAACTCTTCTAGAAACGATTGTGTTCTTGTAAATGTATGTGGTTGAAACACAGCAACAACATCTCTGTCAGGATATTTTTGTCTAGCAGCATCAATTGTTGCATTAATTTCTGTTGGGTGATGAGCATAGTCATCAATTAATATTTGATTGCCAATTTTTTTCTCGTTAAAACGTCTTTTAACACCTTGAAATGTTTGCAATCTTTCTTGAATAATCTCTACGTCAATTCCTTCATAATGACAAAGAGCAATAACTGATAATGCATTTAGTACACTATGGTCTCCATATGAAGTTATTTTGAACGAAGCATAAAATGTATTGCGTACAAATACATCAAATGAAGTCCCATCGGTTGACTTTACAACATTTCTTGCTTGAAAGTCATTGTCTTCACCGAATCCGTAATAAACAACAGGTACTTTTGCTTGAATTTGTTGAAGCTGTTCATCATCACCACAGGCGATGATCCCTTTCTTAACTTGAAGTGCCATTTCCTGAAACGCGCTAAAAACATCCTCAATACTTGAAAAATAGTCAGGATGATCAAAATCAATATTGGTCATAATCGCATAATCAGGTTCGTAAGATAAGAAATGCCTACGATATTCACATGCTTCAAAAATAAAATATTTACTATCCGGTACCCCACTACCAGTACCGTCACCGATTAAGTAAGACGTTGGTTCTGCGCCTTTAATCACATGAGAAAGTAATCCTGTCGTTGATGTTTTTCCGTGTACACCAGTTATCCCCACACTTATATACTTTTGGAGAAATTCTCCTAAAAAGCGATGATAACGAATAACAGGTAAACCTAAAGAATTAGCTTCTACAATTTCTTCATGCGTATCGGGATACGCATTTCCTGCAATGATTGTTAAGCCTTCTTTAATATTATCTTTTGAAAAAGGTAATATCTTAATATTACGTGCTTCTAAGGCCTTTTCTGTAAACACTTTTTTCTCAATATCAGAGCCCTGAACTTCGTAATTCATATCATGTAAAATCTGTGCAAGGGCACTCATTCCAGTCCCTTTAATTCCAACAAAATGATAAACAGTCATAATAAGAACCTCCAACAAACGTCTATCTGATTGACAGTATATGACGCTTATCTTGATTTGCAACCCATGTATATAAAACGATTAAGAATCGCTTCTAATTTCTTGTGTTTTTTTTAATATGTAATCAGCTTACGAAAATATATTATATCATTTGCCATTCATTATGACCATGAAAAATAAAGTTTACAACTTTATCCACCTTTTATTTCACTGATTGACTAGTCCAACTATATTTTATGGAATATTTCTTTAAAAATGTACGCCAGCTTTCGCTACTTTTTTTATATTCCGTCAATAACGCATCAATTAAGGTATCATCCTGTTGAATAAAAATATTGCTTACACATAATTGTCCATCTAGTAAAGGGATTGATCTAAGAAACAAGATGCTTGAAGGCGCCACCTCTTCAACCTTTCTGTCCGTTTTAATCACACACTCTTCACCAGTTAGTAATTTCTTAGCATGTATATTCTCTCCAACAGTTTTTATTACTTTAAACGGTTCAAGTACACTCGCCATAAAAAGGGCATGGACAACAGAATCTAGTGGATGCTTTTGTCCATTTGCATTTTTAATATAGTTTTGATAAATAGTCATGCCACTAATTGTTACATAATCGTAAGTAAACCAATCATTAAAAAGCTTTTCTTGTAATGAAGAAAAAACAACACCCTTTTCTAAAGAAATTTGTTCAGAAAAGATATGCTTTGCTTTTACTTTTTCTCTAATATTAACTTGACGTTCTACGTACATATGCGTAGCAGATATATGTTTAGAAACAAAGCTAACTAATTGGTTTTCTTTTTCCTCACGAAGATTATGAAGATAAACAATATTATTCATACTACAACCCTACTTCAAGTTATGTAAAGTTACTTTTTTCCTTATTCACTGAAACACCTTTAACATAACCTACTTTTTAAACGTATAATAGCATATCTTGAATGATATTTTAAAGGTAACCAGTTAAGACTGGTTACCTTTACTTTTCCTATAACACATTACTTTCATGAATCGAATCAAGCTCTTCTTCCGAAATTAAGACATCTCTAGGTTTGCTGCCACGATTTTCAGAAATAATTCCTTGGTCTTCCATCATATCAATTAGGCGTGCTGCTCGATTATATCCAATTCTAAATCTTCTTTGTAAGCTTGATGTTGAAGCTCCCCCTTGATTAACGACAAATTCACATGCTTCTACAAATAATTCATCTTCCTCAGATTGAATGGTTGCTTTTTTCACCAATTCCTCTTGATGAAACAAATATTCCGGTTTTGATTGAAGCTTCACATGCTTTACGACTTTTTCAATTTCCTCATCTGATACAAAAGTACCTTGAAGACGAACTGCTTTTGATGACCCATTTTCCAAAAAGAGCATATCACCCTTACCAAGAAGTTTTTCTGCACCGCTCACGTCAATAATCGTTCGTGAATCAACTTGAGATGAAACAGAAAAGGCTATCCTAGTTGGAATATTAGCTTTGATTAACCCAGTGATTACATCAACAGAGGGACGTTGGGTCGCAACGATTAAGTGAATTCCACATGCCCTAGCTTTTTGTGCAATACGACAAATGGCTTCTTCTACATCATTAGGAGCAACCATCATTAAGTCAGCAAGCTCATCAATAACAATGACAAGATACGGGAGATGTTCTCCTTGATTATGTTCCTTAACTAGCTGATTATATCTCGTAATCTCTCTTGTGCCGGAGTGAGCAAATAATTCATAACGTCTTTCCATCTCCTCAACAGCCCATTTCAATGCAGCTGTTGCAGCCTTCACATCCGTTATAACTGGACTTACAAGGTGTGGAATATCATTATAAGGTGCCAATTCAACCATTTTTGGATCAATTAACATTAATTTCACTTCATGTGGTGAGGCTTTATATAATAAACTCACCAAAATTGTGTTTATACAAACACTTTTACCTGATCCTGTTGCTCCAGCTATAAGACCATGAGGCATTTTCTTCAAATCAGTAACTGCTGGTTGACCGGCAATATCTAAACCTAGTACTGCGGTCATAGGGGAAGGATTATTACGAAATTCTGAACTTCTTAAAATCTCGCGTAAATAAACCATTTTACCTACCTTATTCGGTACCTCAATTCCAATCGTATTCTTTCCTGGAATCGGAGCCTCAATCCTAATATCCTTAGCAGCCAAACTCAATTTAATATCGTCACTTAAGTTTGTAATTTTGTTAACTTTCACTCCCGGTTCGGGATGAACTTCAAATCTTGTTACAGAAGGCCCTTGGGTCACATTCACTACACTTGCCCTTACATTAAAATTCTTTAATGTAAGATTTAGAAGGTCTTTTTGTGACTCAAGCCATGTATGGTCCTCTGTTAATTCTTTTTCTGGTATATTTAAAAATCCAAGCGATGGAAATTGATAACTCCCTACATGTGTTTGTGTTTGTGCCCGAACTCGTACTTGTGTTTGTTCTTGTGTTTGTTCTTGTGTTTGCGCTTGTTCTTGTGGCTGTTCTGTTTTTTCACGAATTTTTTGCTTATCTCTTCCTAGCATCATGACATTAAATGGTAAAGGTTTTCGCTTATTGCTTTCTTGTTTAGGTGGTTCTGGTTCGTGTAAGATTGGTTCTTCTTGTTCTCTTATTGATTCTTCAAATGATTCTTCAAATGATTCTTGAAATGACTCATTTTCAAATTCAGAAACCTTTGTTTCCTCAAATAATGTCACGCTTTGATCTTCATTTAGATACAATTCAGTTTGTTCTTCTTCCTCATATTGATCATTGTATGATGGTTTCATTTCAATGCTTTCTTGTTCAATTTGTTCATTTTCTACAGCTATATCTAATGCAACAGGTTGTTGTTTCTTATTAAACTCAGTTTTAACAATAGAAAGAGCTTCATCTACAAGATCATCGTCTATCTCATCATGAGTCACCATATCAGCATTTCTTTCATATACGATTTCTTCCATCTCATGATCATCAAGAGAATATGTAACTGTAGTCTCCTCTTCTTGTTGAAATTCAGAGCGGTCATATTGTTCAATAGCTGTTTGCTGCTCATTTTCTTCATATATTTCTAAAGTAGCAGCAGTTTCACCCATTTTATGATTAGACTGTAAAGGAGCCTCAGTTTCCATCTTGTAAGTAACAGGTTCCTCCATGTAACTGCTATCCGCTATACTTTGTGGTTGTTTCTGTATCGAATGCTGTGTTTCTCTACTTTGCATCCTCTCTTCTTTTGATTGAAAACCAAAAATCGGAGATGGGATGGAAGTAGGGTGGAATGGTTGTTTCTTTTTTATTGGTTTTTCTTCTACTTTTTCTTCGGTGTATCTTTTCTTCACAGATTTACGATTCGGCAAGACAGGTCTTACTTCGCTCATTGTTTGAGATTTTTCACTTGAACGCCTTGGCCGCATGTCTCTTGATGTTTGTTTTTCATCAGGTATTATTGGAAAACGGAAATTCCCTTTAGGATATTGATAAGAAACTCTGGCTTCTGCCTTATGATGATTTTGTGTTTCATTTTCAAACTTTGAAGCACTCCCTATGTTTCTTTGAGCTTCTTGTTCATGTTCTCTCGTCTCACTGTTTTCACTTACTTTTTCGTCATCTCCTAAAAAATAAGAAAATAGTTTTTTCATCCAACTCATTTTTAATCACTCTTTCAATATATTCAGCAAAAATAATCACTTACATTTACTTCCACCCTAATACGGTGAGAGACTATGAATATTTGTATTTACAAATCTAATAAGCTTGCTTGTAAAAATATATATTCTATTGTATCAATAAATGTCTCTTTTTGTAGATAAAAGTGTAGTCTCTTTTGAAAAGTTATTCGTTTATATTGGACGGTGATTTTCATTAGGCATCTACTTCCAATGCAAACACAAAAGAAAAGAGGTAGACCGAATATAAATAACTTATATCACGGCTGCCTCTTTTCTTTGACTATATAGCTAATAAATATGTTCGAAATAAATCTTTTCTTTAAAGGGGTAAAAAAAGGAAATAATTTTTTGAGGTTAAAAACTTAAAGCAACCGTAAAACTACTGATTGCTTTAAGAATGCTCCCTTATTTATGAGGTTTATTTTTACCTAGTATAAAAATAGGTTCAAGCTCATTGTTTTCATATAAAAAGGATAGGGCAGTAATAGGAACTGTGCCACTTGCAAAAAAGCTCATCGTTAATTGTGCTAAAATATCATAGCCGGTATCGTTACGAACATCTACTATAATTAGCACATCTTGATGTGGAACAGCTACAGCCATTTTCCCTTCTATTTTCTCTGCAAAGGATTGTAATAAACTTTCATTCAGTATTCTACTTGCATCATAACCATCATTTGCATTTAGAAAATAAAAAACATTTCCAGCAACTAAATCTTCTTTTACACTAGTCTTTAAAGACCTTAAGTTAAAAGCAGCTACTTCTTTAATCTGATCTTTCGTCCAATTTTCTCGTTTCATCATCTTTTCATCTATTAAGCGATATGTACTTCCAAGATCTAGCGCATAATAAATACGTGTTTCAGCTGTATGTTCACTATAACATAAAGCAATACCTTCATTGCTCTCTGTTGGAAAAGACGTGGATCGAATGACTGGAAATATATTCTTTTCCTTTCCAGATAAATCTTGCTGTTCGTTCATCACTGTTAATGCTTCCTTTACATAATAAACAACCTCATCTACCGCTTTCTGCTTTGAGGTTTCATATTTTGCAATTATACCTGGAAGAGATAAGGTTACACCTTTTTTACTAAGAGAATCCTCCACTCTTAACGTATCTTTCTCACGGTCAAAATCAAACTGCCATTGTGGATTTGAAAGTTTTTCCTTGAGGGTTTCAACTAATTTTCTTGATGTCATTTTCATCTCATTTCCTCCTTCCCTTATAAGAAATTCCACCATATAAAACAGTTAAATGTTAAACAGTTATTGTATTGATAAATTCCTGAATTTGTTCTTTAGATTTTCTGTCTTTATTTACATAGCGGCCAACTTCTTTTCCTTTATGAAAGGCAATAAAGCTCGGAATACCAAATATATCCAGTTCACCACAAAGGTCAATAAATTGATCTCGGTCTACATAATAAAATGTAAATGTACTGTTTTCTTCTTCTAGCTCTGGAAGAACTGGCTCAATCACACGGCAGTCAGGACACCAGTCTGCTGAGAACATGAAAATGACCTTTTCATTTTCTATAATTTGTTTATATTCATCTACTGATGTTAATTTTTTCATCGTAATATCCTCCTAATAATGGTTTGTTATCACAAGTTGTTCATCTTAGCTTAGTCGGTGTTTTTAGAACTTTCCCTCACAACTTTAATAGAAAAAGCATGTTATCTGAAACAAAAATGCGTAGTTCTAGTGTATATGATTGTTGTTTATGTTTCCACTTTCCCATCTTGCATGTAATTGAAAACCTATTTATTGAACAGAATTAGCAATCATCATCATAGCTTCAGCGTCCTCTGCTACATCATTCCCCTTCGCTTCAGTTGTTACTTTTGTACCTCCTACGCCAACGGTTACTTCATATTTATTTTCTTCAATTTTAACGACAAATAAGTAACCAAAACGATCATTTTGCTCAAACGTTTTTGATAGAAATGGCTCCTGATACTGCTCAGTTAGAGTTTCATAGGAAACTTTACTATTTTTTGGCTCATTCAAATTAACAAAAAGGATATAACTTTTATTACCGTCTTCAAGTAATACATTATAATCATTTTTTTCTTTTATCTTAAAATCATTAGGTAAGTAAAATGAAAATTGATCTGCTTTTTCATTAACTTCCAACTCCTCATTATCAAAAGCCTGTTTTGTGTGATCAATAGATTCATTCCTAAGACTCTCTTCAGATTGGGTACAACCAGAAAGTAGGACTAAAATTATGACCAGCATGATAAAGCTATGTTTTCTCATATAAATCCCCCTTTTTATGAATCCTACAGAATTAGCAGCTATTTATTTAGACCTATAAAATAATTACTTTTACTTAGAGTCTCTTACATCATAACCTCTTCATTTTTACATTAGCAAGACAAAGTGATAAGCTGAGATCTTTGGTTTTGGATAAAATATGGTAAAATGGATGTAAAATCTATTTGGAGGGATATGATGGAATTTATTGTTTACTTGGCAGGAGAAATACATACAGATTGGCGCGAGCAATTAAAAAAGGAAACAGCGAAACGTAATTTACCTTTTAAATTTGTAGGACCAATGGAACGACATGATTTATCCGATGATATTGGTGAAAAGATTATTGGTGAACAACCTGGACCTGTTTACAAAGATGAAGCTGCATCAAGTATTAATAATTTGCGAACATCTTTGTTAATGAATAAAGCGGACCTTGTTATTGCACTATTTGGAGAAAAATACAAGCAGTGGAATACTGCTATGGACGCAAGTACAGCTATTACACTACACAAACCTCTTATTTTAATAAGACCTGAACAGCTTCATCATCCATTAAAAGAGTTGTCTAATAAAGCAAATGTAACTGTTGAAAACATTCAGCAAGCACTTGACGTCCTATCATATGTAGTTGAAGCATGAGTTAAAAGACTAGGGTACGGTACCCCTAGTCTTTTCATTTAGGTTTCATCCGTATCTATTTGTTGATTTTTTGCTCTTGAAAGAATTTCCACTCTAGCTTTAAGTTGTTTTTTGGTAAAGTCCATAAGCTCTGAGTTACTTTTTTCATAATGTTCACCTTCACCTAATATCATTCCTTCAGCATTTAGAGCTAAAGAAAGTGGTGCTAATTGTTCAAGCTTTTTTAATACTCTGTCTAGTAAATGAGGATGTTCGCTTATTAACCTTTGTAATAAAAACGTTCCATACGCAATATGCCTTGATTCATCTATTTTTAAATGCTCAATTCCTTTTAATAATCCGGGCATTATCCGCATTTTATTCAGACCATCTGCAAACACCTTATATCCCGTTTCTGCTAGGACTCCTTCAGAAAACATATTATACACAGTGGCTGCATCAGCTAAACTCTCAGGTGACCTGTCTTTCCAGAGCTTCTCCATAGTTTCTGGAAGTATTTCATAAAAAAACTTACGATAGGTTTTTGAATGTAAGTGTGTTAAATCCCTATTTTCCCCAAGCTCATCCAAAACCTTCCGGAAGAATTCTGTATGTTTCGCTTCATCAAAAAGGAATGTTGTTAAAAACATTTCTTCCTCTAATCTACCTTCCTCAGCAACTACCTTTAAAAGTGGTAATAAATCATGTGTAACAGCTTCTTCTCCACCTTGAAACTGTGCAAGAAGTCTTACAATCCATTCCCGATGCTTTTCACCTAGATTCTTCCAATCTTCTTTATCCTGTGAAAAGTCAATTTCATTAGGATTCCAAGTCCCATATTTTTTTGCCTTTTGATACAGCTGGTAGGGAAAGGAATCTGTCATTAGTCCCTTTGAGCTCGTCGTAATAAGCTTTTTTCTCAATTTGATCTCCCCCCTTTAAAAACATCATGAAATATCCTAGAAAATAATAGGAAATTTATCTTTTTCATATATAGCATCAAATATTTTATATAAACCCATAAATTCTTCAAAGGTAATTCCATCTTTTAGTTCAAAGTGTGTTAAAAAAGCATCTAATGTTTCAACATCCATATCATAAAATTGGCTTGATAAGATTAATTGATCGTAAATATTTCTAACTTTACTATATTGATTATTTTCGTCCAATAAACTCTTAAATTGGTTTTCTTCCATCTTAAAATCCCCTCCCTAATTAGAATGAACAAACATAGTTTATTCACACTAACACAGAGTTGTAACGGTTATTACACTAGTTGCTAGAAAGTTGGACTAGATTATTATCTATTATAAAAACAGGCAAAGGCTCGTTCATTAATTTTTGCACAAATAATAGAATGCGCTTCTATACTATAGTAATAAATTTTTTGATTTTCACATGATAGGAGGAGCTATAACATGAGTAAGAACGAAACACCTGAATTATTTCCTTTGCTAAAACAACTCGGTTTTACTCTGGAAAATAAACTCAATAAATATATTCAAGATAAATTAGATCATGAAGAAGTAGCAGTTGCAGCCAATTCAGCCGGTAAAGTTTTAGCACATTTAATGGAAGCTGTTCATGAATATGTAGAGCAATTATCCACACAATTAAACTTTCCTACTAAGAAAGATGTAGGTCGTTTAGGTAAGCTAATTGTTCAGTCAGAAGATAAACTCGATGATTTGGAAGATGAAGTACACGAGGTGTTAGATATGTTAAAAGATATTAAAAAGATGCTTATGAAAAATCTAACAGAAAATCGCTTTGAAGGATTAGATGAAAAGCTTAGAAATGAACTAGCAGATTTAATAAAAAATCCTACTAGCCATATTAAAGAAGAAATCGTTAAACCGTTAGAGGAACTAGAAGATAAACTTAAGAAACGTGTGATTAAATGCAGGAAAGAACTATTAAAGAAGAAAAAAATGTGTTTATCCTCTTCCCATTCACTGAAAGATGAACTTCATAAAGAATTAATGAAACCACCTGGTCAAGTTGATTTTCAAGAAGTAAATACGAAATTATTACAGCTTCTTAAAGAAAAAAGAAAGAGAAAGAGAAAAAATGGATAAAAAACAACCATCCACTCCTACTTATGATCTTGATCAGGAAATAAAAAGATGGAAAAACTTCTTTGGGGTATGGAGTAGTCCTGAGCCTAAAGTTGGGGCTACACCTAGAAAAGCTGTTTGGAAAAAGAATAAAGCAACATTGTGGTACTATGCGCCTGCTGAAAAAAAATATAAGGTACCTTTATTTCTAGTTTATTCTTTAGTTAATCAGCCCTTTATTTTAGACATGGCACCTGGTAACAGTGCCATTGAAAACTTCACACGAAACGGCTTTGAAGTGTATTTATTAGATTTTGGTATACCAGGATATGAAGACAAAGACATTACGGCAAGTGACTATGTTGTTGATTATATTCAAAAAGGTGTTCGACGAGCATTAAGACATTCAGGTGCTGAAGAAGTTACAATCATTGGCTATTGCTTAGGTGGTACTCTTGCAACCATGTATGCCACGATTGCCGAAGAACCAGTTCGCAACTTGATTTTAAATGTATCGCCAATCGATTTTGAAACAGTCCCTTTTTTTGAGGAACTAGCTAATGCAAGTAAAGAAGGTAAACTTGATGTGAGTGAGCTGCTTGATACAATCGGTCTCATTTCCGGAAATTCAATGAAAGCAGCAATGAGGATGGTGACAAACCCCATCTATTTTAGTCCTTACTTATCATTACTGAATAAAGCATATGATGATGAATATGTAAAAAAGTGGAAGCGGCTAAAAAAATGGACAGATGGACATATCCCATTTACAGGTGCTGCTATGAGGGAGTTAATGCAGGAATTAGGAAAAGAAAACAAATTGATTAATGGCGGATTAATGATTCATGGTAAAGAGGCAAACTTAGCAAATATTACTTCTAATCTTCTTGTTATTTCAACTGATTTTGACAGACTTGTATTAAAGGAGCAAAATATTCGCGTCATTGACTTTGTTTCAAGTAAAGATAAAACCTTTAAATTAGAAAACGGAGGCCATACAACTCGGGCAAATGATAAAGAATTACCCCCTTTCTTAGCCAACTGGCTTCCTCAACGTTCTGACCCTATTTAAACTTGAAACCCTTCAGTAAATAGGTAACTGAAGGGTTTTCTGATTTCTTATTTATGTTTCTGTTGATATAAATATTGACCGATAAGAAGACTTGAAAGTTCTTGAAACATTTTTGTGCGATCTACAAGTCCATTTGTAAAGATACCAATTGCCCCTTCATTTTGGCGGACGTTGTTTTTCTTTACATAATCGTCCATTACATCACCTAATTCACGTCCACTAAAAACAAGATCACCTATTTCATCAGGAATCATAATTCTAGCCCCACCTGCAATAATTGGTTGTGACTGGTGTGCAACAAGTGCTCCCCAATTACATAAAAAGTAACCAAAGTCTGTTTTTACCAGGCCACCTTCTAAACCTACCCCAAGATCTATATGTGAACCTTCAGCCTCGAGAGCATTTTTTGCTCGGTTCATAGCACCTGTTAACGTTTCGTGATCAGTTATAGGCTGTGCAGAAACATTTGATGAAACATTTATTGCTATAAATTCCGCATTTACATGTTTAGAAAAGGCTTCTTTTACTGCATTTACTTTTGTAGGATTTTTTGTTCCAATTGCTATTCTCACGGTATGCCTCTCCCTTATTCTTTTAGGAATTCTCTTTTATGGTTTTAACCGTTGTTGCATCACATTGTTTAACTAACCGTGTGAGAAGCTCTTTTGCTGCTGCATAATCATCAACATGAAGAATAGATCCAGAAGTATGGATATAGCGGGAGCTTACTCCAATTACGGTTGACGGAACACCTTGATTTGACACATGTACTCGACCTGCATCTGTTCCTCCCTGGGAAACAAAATATTGATAAGGGATCTTATTTGTTTCTGCTGTATCGAGAACAAACTCCCTCATTCCACGATGTGTAACCATCGACCTGTCATAAATTCGCAAAACTGCTCCCTTGCCAATATGACCAAACTCTTTTTTATCTCCACTCATATCATTTGCCGGACCAGCATCTAATGCGAAAAATAAATCTGGTTTAATCATATTTGCGGCTGTTTGAGCACCTCTTAATCCAACCTCTTCCTGTACTGTGGCACCTGAATATAATGTATTTGGCAGCTTATCATCTTTTAACTCTTTTAATAATTCAATTGCAAGTCCACATCCATAACGATTATCCCACGCTTTGGCTAAAATTTTCTTAGGGTTTGCCATAGGTGTAAATGGACAAATAGGGACAATTTGTTGTCCAGGTTTGATTCCAATTTCCTTTGCATCATCACGATTATCTGCCCCAATGTCAATAAGCATGTTCTTCATGTCCATTGGTTTTGCGCGCTGACTTTCACTCAACAAATGAGGTGGTATTGAGCCTATAACGCCAATAACAGGTCCATTGTCTGTAATAATCTGTACTCTTTGCGCAAGAAGCACCTGACTCCACCATCCACCTAATGGCTGAAAACGTATCATTCCATTATCTGTTATAGCAGTAACCATAAATCCTACTTCATCCATGTGTCCAGCTACCATAATCGTTGGATCGTTTTCCGCGCCTTTTCGGACCCCAAAAATTCCACCTAATTTATCCTGAACAATTTCATCTGATATTGGCTCTAATTGATTTTTCATAAATGCACGTACTTGATGCTCGTTCCCTGGTGCACCCGGCAGCTCTGTTAATGTTTTAAACAACTCTAATGTTTCTTGATTCATGTTTTCCCTCTTTTCATCTTTTTCAAGTTTTTTTATGTACTCTAGATCTTTTTTATATAACACAGTTCCTTATATAAGCCTTGATTATTATGTAATGACTTCTAAGATCAATAGCCCGTCTACCTAAAACATACTATTACCTCATCTAATCGTTCTTAACATGCCTTAAAGGTTTCTGTATACTAATGATAGAGTTGAAACTTTAGATACCCAAACACAGTGTTAAAGACATATAAAAAAGGGGTGTATGAAACGTGAAAAGTAAATATTTTTTACTTGGCTTAGGCTTAGGTATTGCCGGGACATATTTAGTAAAAGACCAATTAAAATCAAGCAAAATTTCATCTGAAAAAGCACTTGAAATCGTGAAAAAAGCCTTTAAGGAAAAAGGATCCATTGATGGGTCTTGGATTTATACAGTTCCAGAAAACTTCTCAACTGACCATTTGTCTTATGAAGTTTATAAAGCAGGTGTGTCTCGAACTGTACAGGATCAATTAGAGCAGTATGAGGCTTTTGTTGACACAAACAGCGGAACAATTGTTCATGTTGAAAAAATTAACTAAGCAGTATCGCTTAAAGTCGGGCATTTCATTTGAAATGCCCTTATCCTCTTAACTATGTTCTAACTCGATCTAGTTTGCCGATTATTTCACCTTGTTCATTCCACTTTATGCTCCGGTAGAATGCATCATGATAAAAGGTAAACCATGCATTGTTGTTTCCCGCAAAATTCAACCATGTTTGCTTCATTTCTATTGAAGTCATTGGGTAGTCATCGTACGCAAGAACCCAAAGAGGGTTTTTATGAGCATGTGTTGGCATTAAGTCAGCCATATGGACGATTGTTTCTCCACCGTCTTGAATGACAATAATACTATGACCATCACTATGTCCACCAGTGTGGTACATAGTAATTCCTTCTTCAATTAATAAAAATGATTGAAACGTTTCAACCTGCTCTTGAATGGGCTCCCAATTTTCTTGCCAATAAGTATTTTTTGATCGTATATTTGGATTTCTCATTTCTTCCCACTCAGTTGAGGAAGTAATAATCTTCGCTTTAGGAAATACGGATGTTAATTGCCCATTCTCCCATTTCGTGAGACCGCAAGCATGATCAAAATGCATATGAGTCATTAATACATAGTCTATATCATTTGTTGTTAGGCCCAATTGTTCTAGGCTATCTTCAACAGAAGACTGCTCCTGAATTCCATAATTCCGAAGCTGCTTTTCACTAAACTTTCCTGCACCTATTCCTGATTCAATTAAAATATGTAACCCATTTTTTTGAATCAAGATTGGATCTGTTCGAAGTTCGATTTGATTTTTTTCATTAACAGGATATTTCTTAGACCATAACGGCTTTGGAACTACCCCAAACATTGCCCCACCATCAAGAAAAGTTACTCCACCCTTTAACCATGTCATCTTCGTTTGACCAATTTGAAATGTTTCCATTAACATCCCCTCCCCATCTATTATTTTACCATAGAGATAATCGTTAGGAAAAAGATGTGAGATCCTCTGATCAATAGCATAAAACACAAAAAAGGAAATGGCCATTATCACCATTTCCTCAAAACACAACTTATTCATTCATATACTTAGCTTCTACACGATAAATACGTTGACCTTTTTCAGAAAATTTCTCTTCATATTCGGTCATAACATTTCCTTCAAAATCACTTTTATGAAGATCAAGACTAATATATTTTAAGCGAAGTCCATATTCTGAAAAACTAATAAGAGAATACTCAAATAATCCCTGGTTGTCTGTTTTGAAATGGATTTCTCCACCTTTTACAAGCACGCTCTCATACATTTGTAAAAAACTCTTATAAGTAAGACGTCGCTTTGCATGACGTACTTTTGGCCATGGATCAGAAAAATTCAGGTAGACACGATCTATTTCTCCTTGATCAAAATACTCTGTTAAATTTTTCGCATTCACGTTAAGCAACTTAAAATTTGAAAGTTGCTTATCAACTGCTTTTTGAATTGCAGCCACAATCACACTATCAAATAGCTCTATGCCAATATAATTAATGTTAGGGTTTTGTTGAGACATTCCTGCTAGAAATTGCCCTTTCCCTGTTCCTACTTCTATATGAATTGGGTTTTGATTACCGAACACTTCATGCCATTTCCCTTTATAATTTTCAGGGTTTGAAATAGCATAGTCAGAATGCTCAGCGATAAATTCACCAGCCCAAGGTTTATTACGTAAACGCATGAAGACACCTCTATCGTTATTATATCGTTCTAAAACATAACATGAAAAAAGCTTGTTCGCAAGGCTTATCTAAGTACACCTATTTAGGAATTGTGTAACTTACACTTCTTCTTTCATTACAATAAAAAGACTGACCTTTATCCAGTCAGTACCTAAGTAAAAATTGATTTTCTAATAATAAGATTTACTTGTATATTTTTACTTAATAAACACAAATTAAGGTATATGGCTTATTTAAAAGGAGTGTTAATTTTGCCAATTCAATACCAGGATCAGGTAAACTTATTAAAAGATATTCTATCAGATCATCAAAGTGAATGCTGTGGAACTGTAGCAGAGTGTGAACAGCTGGAAAGAGTCATAAAATCTCTTATGGTTCATTCAAATACGAATCAACAATCAAAGGAACTACTTGAAGATATATATAACTATAGCCAAACGGGCAAATATTCAGCATCATTAGATCAACATATAGAATCACATCAAAATCAATTATCACAATGGATTAATGATATTGATACGTATTCTTAACGGTTTTTTATTTTATCAAGTATGATTCTGATATGCTCAACCCAGTTTTGCTTTTCTTTTTCGTTTTCTTTTGCATGGTACCATAAAAAAGAGGTTAAAGCTTGCAATAGCACATACCAATAAATTCTAGTTGTTAAATGCTCGTCCAGCTCCAAACCGTATGATAAAAGCCATTCTGTCCAATCAGCTTCATCGATATACCAGTAAAGTAAAATGCCTATATCAATAGCAGGATCAGCAATCATAGCTCCATCCCAATCAACTAAATATAATTGATTATCCTCAGATAGAAGCCAGTTATTATGGTTCACATCACAATGGCAGACAACTTGGTCATTACATTGAACATTTGGCAATTGTTTGACTAAGAGCTCTATAGCTTCCGTAATTTCAGGAATATCGAATCCTTCAAAAGCAACTGCTTGCCAAATATCTTCAATTATGGAGTTTGGAGTGAGCGGTTGCTTTCCTAATCTTCTCAGCATATCTAAAAGCTCTTTTGAACGATGAATTTTATGCAGCAATTCAGCAACATTTTGCCCATTCATGTCCTTTGGCTTTAACTCGCGGCCAATTAGGCGGTGTTGTGCTGTAATCACATCACCGTTTTCCATCCGCTTTGTCCACACTAACTTTGGAACGATGCCTTCTGCAGAGAGTACGGCTAAAAATGGAGAACTGTTTCGCTTTAAAAAAAGCTCCTGCCCTTCTTTTGTTGCAAAATATGCATCTCCTGTTGCTCCTCCAGCAGGTGTAATTTTCCACTCGCTACCTAATACTTGTTCCAACCAGTTCACCTTCAATTTCAACCCAACATTTCGTATAAAAATTTATGAAAAAGTTATTTTTCTTTAGGTTCTTACAATAGTATAAAATAATCGCTAATATAAAAAGGATAGCTATTAGTGATTATAGACTCTTTGCACTATAGCCATCCTATTAAATTTTAGCCTCTTAGACTAAGACTAGTCAAGCAAAACTAAAAATCCTAGTTTTTACAAAAAACATACGTTCCGATTTCTCTTATCTCTATTTTATGATCTACCTCAATAGGTCGATCGAGTAGGATCGTAGAAGGACTAATAATCTGTTTCCATCCCTTATTTCCAGGAAGAATAAATTGATACGATGTTTGACATTGAGGATGATGAATGACAACTAGTCTTTCCCATGGGCCATAGGCTCCTACATTCTTCATTTCATAAGAAAGAAGATGAGGATAATTATTAAAATGCACATGTTTGTTTATCAATTCTTGAGATGATAATCGAAAACCCCCATGGAGTTTTCTAAGCTTTATCAACCCTTTCATATACTCAACATTTTCTTTTTGTTGTGATCTTTCATCCCAATTTAGATGGTTGATTTCATCAGGGGAGTTATAACTATTTTCCACACCGTTTTTTGTTCGGAAAAATTCTTGGCCGCCATGCAGAAAGGGGATGCCTTGAGATAATAGAACAATGCTTGTTGCTAACCGATGTCTTGCCTTTCTTAATTCTTCGCTTTCAGAATCTGCAAAAGATAAAAAGCGATCCCACATCGTATGATTATCATGTGACTCAACATAATTAATTGATTGGTGAGGTTCATGAAACATAGTAGGTGATCCAGTTATAAGTGCTTTCATCTGCTCGAGAGTATCGAGGTTTTCATATACAAACCCGCGATCTTGAACACTGAATGTACTCCCTTTAATCACATCCCTAAACTGGTCGTTAAAAAAGCTAATCGTTGGCAGCTTATGAGCATTCGGAATGATTGCTTTTTCTTCATAAGGTAATGGAGTAAGTAAATCCCATCCTTCTCCTAATAAAATAGCATCTTCCTTTATCTCTAGAACTTCTTTCTGAACCTCATTCATAGTCTTAATATCAAGAATGCCCATTAAATCAAAACGAAAGCCATCTATATCAAACTCATTCATCCAATACTTTACACAATCTACAATAAACTTTTTGACCATCATTCGTTCCGAGGCAAGATCATTTCCTACACCTGTTCCATTAGAAGGCAATCCATTTTCATCATGCCTGAAATAGTAACCTGGTAATAACTTTTCAAATGAAGAATTTTCTTTGGAATAAACATGATTAAAAACTACATCAACAATAACTCTTAAATTCTGTTTATGGAGAGATTGAATAAGTGTTTTGAGTTCTATTATTCGCTTATACGGGTTTTCAGGCGCTAGAGAATAACTCCCTTCTGGTGCGAAGTAATGCAGGGGGTTATAGCCCCAGTTATATGCTTCGAATGGTTTTTGTTCATCAACTTCCTCAAAATCATTTACAGGCAACAATTCAATGTGTGTGACACCTAACTCTTTCAAATAGGAAATACCTGTAGAATCGCCTAAACTATTTTTGGTATTTAGCTCCGTCCACGCTTCATATCGCCCTTTATTTTTCATCCCGCTATTTTCATGAATAGAAAAATCTCGAACATGAACCTCATAGATGATGGTATCCGTTTTCTGTTTAAGAGCAGATGGAATCATTATTGGTACATTTGTTAAGCTTTGATCAATAATAACACCGTATTCCCCATTAATTGAGACCGCTCTTGCGTATGGATCAACAGCTTCATTCCACACAAGATTTATGCAAGCTAGAAACGTATAATAATATCCTTCATAATCACCATCAAGTGTAATCGACCATGTACCTTTTTCACATCTGATCATATGGAAAGTATCAACTTGCGTTCCATCGCTTCGATAAATTCGAAGTTTTACAATGGTTGCTGTAGGAGCCCAGACTTTCCACTCTGTTTTTTCCTTAGTATAATTTGCTCCTAAATCATTGTCATCATAATAAAATTTCTTATCGAATTCATCCGACCGAATGACAGCTCCTATTTGTAAATCTGTTTCTAAACCATCTTCATCATTAATGATGTAGGTTTTCCCAAATGATAGTGGGTTCGATAAACTACAGACATATTTTATTTGTTTTCCAATATCAATTTTTTCTACTATTAATAGAGCCTCTTGATTTTGATCATTCTTTATAAAAAAAGCTTTATTTTCACTATCAAATTCCTTAGGCATAATAACTGCTATTTCATTCATTTTATCTAAAAAGGCTTGGAATTGCCTATTAATACTCAGCATGATGAGCACCCCCATACGAGAGTTTTTGTTGTGAATTTGGACCAATTTCTAACAAAGATAGAATTTCCGATGTTAACACCATAACATCTATAGGATAAATGCCTTATGTGATTCACTAATCTTGATAATCACTGGGCTTTCTCCTATTACATCTCCATCAGCATGAACAAGTCGAGTGGAATCAGTCTTCACTGTGATCTCTTTGCAGGATATTTCCTCAATAAACTCATTTTTTGTTTTGTTTCTTTCCTTAGTCAATAATAATAAAGGTAGTAATTTAAGCCGCTTAGCTTCTTTTATGATTAAAACATGTAAATTTCCATCTCTATTAGAACGATTAGAAACAATTATGAACCATACTGAATCAAACGCTAAGGGTTGCTCTTGATCTGTCTCAAGAGATATTGAAAAGAATTCATAATTCCATAATACCTTTAATAGCCCGACAATAAACCTGACATGCCCTAAAATGGGCAAACCTGACTTTGCCTTTCCCTCCTTTTTTTCTTGACTCAGTATACTGGCGTCCAGCCCTATACCCACACGATTGAAAAAATAATTCTTCCCACTCTTCCCTTCAACACGATATTCCCCTAAATAATATCCATTTAAAGGTGCATTCCAGCGTTGAAATAAATGTTTTATAGCTTTTTTTGGGTCAGAAGATAAAGAGAAATTGGTCAGTGATTTATTTCTACTTCCTGAATAAATAAAGCCCATCTGTATTTTATCAAATGAACTTAAACCGTTTACAATTTCATTAATTGTGCCTTCTCCACCTATACCAATAACAGTTTTTAGACGGTAATCTTGGATTGTGGCGATTTGTCTTGCAAGAGCCTCCGCATGTCCAGGATATTCTGTATAGAAAGAACGAAAAGACACTTTTCTTTTTTCAAGTTCTTTCTTAACTTTTTTCCATATTTTACTTCCTCTACCATAACCAGATTCCTGGTGAATAATCAAAAATAATACACTCATATTGAAGCTCCATCTTGTTCATAGTTTATGTATTTGTAATATTTGTGTTCATGTCCCATTTATTAGCTTTTCATTTTAAATCATTGCTTTTTTGGAAATAAAATAAAGGACAAAATGACATCTTGTCCTTTATTTGATAAACATTTAAAATTGAGGTTTTAGTTTTTATGCATAGACCGTTTCATTACGCTCCACTAAGATTATCAATTATCTAAAGCTCAAATTTAACAAAAAAACTTTAAACTTTTATGTCGTTTCATTCCATTCACTTCGATTAAAAGAGTTTGTTAAGCAGTGCGATAAGAGAACTTGTGCAGCTTTTAACTGGGTGTGTTTCAAAGGCGCTGATGAGGTTCTTAGTCTTTGAAACCATTCTTCATAATTTCTCTTATCTAAAATCGTTATATCATGTGGAGCAAAGGGATAGTCAACATAACCGTTTCGACTTATAATTAATTTTTTTACTGAAATATCAATATCTTGTGAATGAATTAATTTTTGTACAACCGTACCCGTACGATTTAAACTAAGTACAGGATTTAATAATTTGCGTTCTGCGTCCCCTCTTCGGGCTGTCCAAAATTTCTCCTTTGAACCAATAAAAACAGTTTCAGGTAATTGTTCTACAATTGTTAAACAATAAATTTCAGTCGTCCCAATTAAGATAATATCCAATTCTACCGGTGCATTTTTCAGTTTGAAAACAGGACGATAAAGTAATAAATAATGATCGGGAAGACGTTTCACAAAATAAGGCAATAATTGATCTCGATAAATAGCATGATCAACAGAGGATTTCTCACGGATTGTTGAACTTGCCCATCGAATTTGAAAACGAAAAATATAATCTAAAAATAAATGCTTTAAGTCATCAAGTGTCTTTGGAATTGTCGTAAATTGAAACTGTAATTCATCATCATCTAAAGCCGAATCATTTACTAGAGGTTTAATCATTTGTTGCTCTTGTTCTACCTTTGAAAATCTTTTTTTAAATTTCTTAATTAAAGTAGATTTCTCTTCTTCCTCTTCATCTTGGTTATCAGGCGTTTCACTTACCTTCATAACAGTATGGAACATGTTATTCTCCCAGGCCTGAAATACCTTTTCCCATTGCTGTCTCTTTAAACGTATGAATTGACTTGGGTAACGATAAGCATCTAATTCATAGCGGGATATATAATCAAAAAGCTTAATGATTTGCGCCAAACGCTGAACAACTCCTATTTTGCTGTTTTTAAAACTTAGCTACTTCAAAGGCAGTGTCCCAATAATTAGAAACTAATGGTGCCCTAGTGTTATAGCCTCTTTAATTAAATTCTCTTATAAAAATAAGGATAAAAGGATTGGACAAAGAATGCTAGTAAATATTGCACCTAGTGTCATGGAAATTGAGCTTATGGCTCCTTCAACCGTTCCCATCTCTAATGCTCTTGCCGTTCCAATCCCATGTGAAGCAGTCCCTAAGCCAATTCCCCTTGAAATTGGTTGTTTAATTTTAAACAAATTCATCAAGTAAGGTCCAAACATTGCTCCTGAAATTCCAGCAATCATGACATAAACAGCTGCAAGAGTCGGTGTTCCTCCTACCATTTCACTTATGTCCATAGCTATTGGAGTCGTGACAGATTTAGGTGCTAACGAACGTAATAGTTTTTCGTCTACATTAGTTAATAGACTCATGATAATCCCACTACACACGCCAATTAGCGAACCAATGAAAACACTAGTAAAAATACTTACTATGTTACGCTTTAAAGTTTCCCGATGATCAAAAAGTGGAATTGCAAAAGCAACAACTGCAGGACCTAAAAGATGCTCAATCCATTGACCACCTATCATATATGAACTATAAGATATTTTAGCTAAAAGAAGGATAATGACAATGAACAGGCTAGACGTAAAAATTGGAACTAATATCGGATGTGGAAATTTCGTGTAAAGTTTCCTCATAAAACTAAAAATAAGTAAAGTTATCAAAATAAAAAATAACCCTATTAAAATTGTCATAAAGATAGCCCCTTATCTTTATGAACTTTCTTCCCTTTTGCCAAAAGAACATCACTTATATAAGCTGAAGCCACCATAACGATCATCGTACTACAAAATGCAATGAATAAGGTAATAATCCCAAATCCTTTAAATAAATTCAGATAATCAATAATCCCTACAGTTGCAGGAATAAATAATATCGGCAAATTTTTCAAAAGAAACGATCCCCCAGAAGAAAACCAATCTCTTTTAATCCATTTAAAATGAAGAGCGACAAATAATAAAACCATTCCAATCAAGCTTCCTGGAATGGGAAGTTTAATAAGTGCCCGAATTCCTTCACCTATACTATAAATTCCATATAAACAAGTAATTTGTAGAATCAGCTTAACATATTTCATTCTGTTTCATTCTCCAAAGTTTTCAAAGGAAATGTTTCAACCACCTCATACTTTGGAATTTTATTCAGATTTGTTTGATACAGATGAATCTTCTTTACATGAAAATGAGATGAACTTCCTTCAAAAGCATGATCTAGTTGTGGCCATTTTCTAAAAGGCTCCTCTGACTTCCAATTTCTCGCTAACGTAATGTGAGGACGAAAAGGCTTTTTATCAAGCTGAAACCCCACTTCTTGACATCTGTCAAACACTTGTTTTTGTAAATGCTGTAGATTCATTGATTCTTTTACACCAGCCCAAAAAATTCTTGGAGCATCCTGCTTACCAAAAACGTCAATTCCTTTTAACATCAAATCAAAATGTGGAACAAACTGAACAACCTGTTGAATTTTCTCGACTAATAACTCTAATTTCTCAACTTCCCCTACATCACCTAAAAATGCTAATGTAATATGATAATCATTTGGATGGACCCATGATTGAAAGGGCAATTTATTTTTATAGGTTGTAATCCAATTTTGAATAAGCTGTTGATGATGTTCTTCAATAGGTACGGCAATAAAATAATGTTTTTTCATAGCAGCCCCCAATGTTATTTAAGATAAGTTTATTTTATCCCACATATCCAAGCTTTAAAAGGTCGTTTCATATACAATGCGTTCAGCAGTTGCTATACTGTTAACTGTCTATATTATAAAATAAGTGATTTATTAGAAAAACTTGCTTATCGCCAAGTCATAATGGCGAAAGCCCTAGTTTTTCTTATACTATCCTCCATAAAATTTATATCCTTTCTGATAGTGTAAAAAATACTACGGCTCAAGGTTCTCTAACAGCCTTATATAAATGAAAAAGGAAGTGGCAACATGAAAATTGCAAATAACGTATCAGAGCTTATCGGAGATACACCTCTAGTTAGGTTAAATCGTTTAAACCCAGAAAATGGTGCATCAATATATTTAAAGCTTGAATTCTTTAACCCGAGTGGAAGCGTGAAAGACCGAGCAGCTTTCAACATGATCGTTGAGGCAGAAAAACAAGGCTTATTAAAGCCAAATTCAACTATTATTGAGCCAACTAGTGGGAATACCGGGATTGGAATTGCAATGAACGCGGCAGCAAGAGGCTATAAAGCAATCCTCGTTATGCCTGATACTATGACAAAAGAACGAATTAACTTGCTTAAAGCTTACGGAGCAGAAGTGGTTCTAACTCCAGGACATGAAAGAATGCCAGGATCAATAAAAAAAGCTGAGGAGCTAGCTAAACAAATTCCTGATTCATTTATTCCAATGCAATTCGATAATCATGCAAACCCTGATGCTCATAGACATACAACTGCAAGGGAGATTATAGAGGCCCTTGATGAAATCGGCAAACCACTCTCAGCATTTGTTGCGACAGCTGGAACTGGCGGTACCATTACAGGTACAGGTGAAGCCTTGAAAGAACATTATAAAAATGTAACAGTCCATGTTGTTGAGCCTGCCGGTTCTCCTGTCCTTTCAGGTGGTAAACCTGGAAACCATAAGCTAGTTGGGACAAGCCCCGGATTTATTCCACCGATTTTAAATCAAGATGTATATGATGAAATTTTTAAAATTGAAGATGAACAAGCATATGACATTACAAGAAGATTAGCACGTGAGGAAGGACTGTTAGTTGGGCCTTCTTCCGGAGCTGCATGCTATGCCGCAATTGAAGTTGCAAAACGACTAACACCTGATGATGTTGTGGTGTGTATCACTTGTGATACAGGGGAAAGATACTTATCAAGTGATGTTTTCTCATTTTAAAGGGAGAAGATACTTCCCCTCCCGTGCTGCTGTCGAGAAGCCTCGACAGCTTTTTTTATTTTTCCTCACAGGGCAAACCTTATTTTGCTAATTCATATATTGCTTGTGCATAAATGGCTGTTGCTTTCAATAAATCCTCAATGTCAATATATTCATCCTTTTGGTGAGCAACATCTGGTCTACCTGGAAATAAAGGTCCAAAAGCAACACCAGCTTCTAATGATCTTGCATATGTTCCTCCACCAATCGCTATAAGCTCAGCATTTTCTCCGGTTTGTTCTTCATACACTTTTTTCAAAGTTTGAATAAGGGGATGATTTTCCTCCACATAGTGTGGTTTCGAATCATCAAATGATACTAATGAAAAGCCTTCTACATTGTTTATTTCTTTTTTTATTGTTTCAGCATTTCCTGAAACAGGATAACGTATATTTACTCCAATTTTGCCAAGCTGGTCCTTAGTGTATTTCATCACACCTAGATTAACTGTTAGTTCCCCGCTAACTTCATCAGAAAACGCTATGTTGAGCTTACGACCGCGCGTGTCATCTAAGAAATAATGAACAATGGCTTGTATATAATTTTCGCCTTTTTGATCAAGATTCAGATTATGTAAATATTCAGCTAACAAAATGCCCGCATTCGTACCGTTGTTAGGCTCCATTGCATGTGCTGAGACACCTTCAACAGTTAAACTTATCATTTGCTCTTCAATCATAGCCTGTCCGCTTATATTTTTGTCGCTAATAAATGATTTAAATTGTTGTATCATTTCATTGTTATTTTGAGATGATAACACAGCTTTAGCAAAGTCTGGAACCATATTATATCTTCTTCCAGACTCAAAGGAATGGAGAACAATATCTGATGTTAAATCAGTGAAAGATCCATTTTGCTCGATCGTTAAATCAATAATTCCTTTTTCAGCAAAAATGATCGGAAAATCCGCATCAGGGGCAAAACCTAACTCTGGCATCTTCTCATGCTTAAAGTAATGATCAACACAGCGCCATTCACTCTCCTCATCTGTACCGATAATCATGCGAACATTTTTACTTAACGGTAATTGCAAATCTTTCACAATTTTCATTGCATAAAATGCTGCAATTGTTGGCCCCTTATCATCCATCGCACCTCTTGCAAAAATTTTCCCGTCACGAATCTCTGCACCATAAGGATCACTTGTCCAGCCATCACCTTCTGGAACAACATCAACATGACATAATATTCCTACAACCTCTTCACCATTTCCTTTTAATTCAATATGACCTGCATAGCCATCTACATTTTTAGTAGTAAAGCCAGCTTCTTCACCTAAATGTAAGAGATGAGAAAATGCCTTATGGATTCCTTCTCCAAACGGAGCATCACTTGTTTTTGAGTCCTCATTCAATACACTTTTAATTTGTAGAAATTCCTGTGTATCTTTTATTAGACTCTCTCTTCTTTTCTCAACTTCTTCGTTCCAATTCATGTATGATCCTCCTGCCATTTTATTCATTATTCTATTATCATACTAACACGTGCCTTCATGAAAAAGTATGTTGGGTGTTAAAAAGCAAATCTATTTGTTAGTTTTTATCTTTTTGTCACAAAATATAAATGGATTGTTAGGGACAATGTGAACAAAACTATTGCAATAAAGATTAAAAACGAATATTATTATAAATGTTTTGAAAAAACGTTCGTAAAAAATCGGAGGTACATATGTTTAAGCTAACAGAAAACAGAACAAATGCCCGAACCGAAATTTTAGCTGGAATCACAACGTTTTTAACTATGGTATATATCGTTGTCGTGAATCCAATTATTTTGGCAGATGCAGGAGTTCCATTCGACCAAGTCTTTACAGCAACAATCATTGCGACAATAATAGGGACACTTTGGATGGCCCTATCAGCAAACTATCCAATTGCGATTGCACCGGGGATGGGATTAAATGCATACTTTGCCTATTCCGTTGTTGGAGCAAATGAAAATATTTCATATACAACAGCCTTCTCTGCTGTTTTTATTGCCGGAATACTATTTGTCATCCTTTCGCTAACTCCGTTTCGAAAGAAATTAATTGAAGCAATACCGAGCAATTTAAAGCATGGAATCACAGCTGGTATTGGCCTTTTCATTGCTTTTATTGGTCTTCGTTTAACAGGAATTGTCACAGCAGATCCAAACAATCTAGTGGCATTAGGTGATCTTCATTCTCCATCTGTTGTGTTAGCATTAATTGGTTTAGCTATAACATTAATATTAATGAGCCTAAATGTGCATGGCGCGTTATTCGTTGGTATGGTTATAACCGGGATTATCGCCTTTTTCACAGGGCAATTATCATTTGATCAAGGAGTTATGTCATTCCCAAGCTTGCCTGAAGGATTGATTATTACAAATCCATTTTCAGCTTTAACTGATGTAATATCACATGGCTTATATGCCGTTGTGTTTTCTTTCTTGCTTGTAACCATCTTCGATACAACAGGAACAATGATTGGAGTGGCTCAACAGGCAGGGCTTATGAAGGGCAATGAATTACCAAGAGCTCGTACAGCGTTGCTAGCAGATTCAGCTGCCACAACAATTGGTGCAATGTTTGGAACAAGTCCAACTAGTGCATACATTGAATCTTCTGCCGGTGTTGCAGCAGGTGGAAGAACAGGCTTAACAACGTTAACCGTTTCAGCCCTATTCGGTCTAACATTATTTTTCAGTCCTTTAATTGGAGCAGTTTCTGGTATCTCCGCAATTACTGCACCAGCATTAATTATTGTCGGAAGCTTAATGATGGGGGCTATTGCAGAAATCAATTGGAAAGAGCTTGACGAAGCGTTCCCTGCCTTTTTAGTTGTTTTAAGCATGCCCCTAACATCAAGCATTGCTACTGGAATTGCACTTGGCTTCATTTCATATCCTTTAATGAAAATTGCAAAAGGAAAGTGGAAAGAAGTTCACATCTTTGTTTATATTTTTGCCGTTCTCTTTTTCATTCAACTAGCCTTTATTGGAGGACACTAAAAAAAGCGAAATGAATCATTAGATTCATTTCGCTTTTTTATTAAGAAACATGTCTTATTGTTTCGTTAAAATAAGTGGACCATCTTTTGTTATTGCAATTGTGTGTTCATATTGTGCTGATAAACTTCCGTCTACTGTTCTTGCTGTCCAATGGTTATCGTCCATTTTCGACTCCCACGCTCCAATATTCACCATCGGTTCAATTGTGATAACCATGCCTTCCTTTAAGCGCTGACCCTTATTGGGCTCACCATAATGAAGAACTGTTGGTGGTTCATGAATGGTTCTTCCAATTCCATGACCTGTAAAATCTCTAACAACTGAATACCCTTCGTCCTCAACATATGATTGAATAGCGTGACCAATATCTCCTAGTCTGTTTCCAACAACAGATTGTTCAATTGCCTTATTTAAAGCTTCCTCCGTAACCTGTAATAGCTTAGCCGCTTGAGGTGATACATCTCCTACAGCATACGACCAGGCTGAGTCAGCAAGTGCACCATTTAAATTTACAACCATATCAATTGTGACGATATCACCATTTTGTAATGGGGTGTTTCTCGGGAAACCATGGCAGATTTCATCATTTATTGATGCACATGTTGCAAATTCATAGCCTTTATACCCTTTTTGTTCTGGTGTTGCACCATGCTTTTTTAGATACTGTTCTACAAATGCATCAATTTCAAGTGTTGTAACACCAGGCTTGATTCTTTTAGCAATTTCTTTATGACAATTTGCCAGCAGTTGACCTGCTTTATGCATGAGTTCAATTTCTCGTTTACTTTTTAAAATAATCACCTTAATACCTCCGATTAGTCCGTTGCCTACGTATGTACAATATGTAATAGCTATTGGTATGCTGCTTGCTTTCAAAAAATGTAAGCTTTTCTATATATAGCCTAGCATAATTTAAAGCAAAGTTCTAAATAATTGAGCTCTACTATAATAAAATAGCAATCACTGTTGATAAGCTAGCTATTAAGATTACGAGGCAAACACCTGGGTAAACAAATCGGTTTTCACATTTTTTCTGGGCAATAAACATATACTCCTTTTCTCCATAGTCAGCTGACAGATATGGGTTCTGTTTTACTATTTCTTTAAACATCAGTACAATCCATTCTCTAAAGAAAAAGTAAAAGACGATTGTTACTAACCATTTTATCCATATAGGTGTAGTGAATATGATAGCTGATGTAATAGATATAACCTGAAAATATTGTAGTAGATTCCCTTTATCACGAAGAAATGATTTCATAAACAGTTCTGTTACCCCATTTTCAGGTGATCTTTTCTGAAAAATTCTTGCGGAATTCCTCCATAATATCCGAGACCTTTTCTTTTGCTTTTTTACCTGTGGCATTGTGACTTCTGGATTCACAGTAAACATAAACTTTATATATTTCACTTTATTTCTTTGTTCTTTTTCAACATCATCATAGAATGTTTTTATTTGAGATTGATATCCCTTCACTTGCCATAATGATAAGCAGAAAAAAATGAGAGCAATCCCTATAATTAACGGATGAATAGGCTTAAAGATAATAGCAAAACACAAAATCAAAATGAAACAAGTAACAACTAATTCAATGATCAGCTTCTTCCAAAATTCAAACTTGTAAACAACTTGTTTGTAAGTTGTAAGTAATAAATTTAAACTAAAAAAGAATAGAGAAGTAACAAGTAACTGATAAAAAGTTAGATCATCGTAATGGTTTAATAACGGATATAACCAAACAAAAAGTAGTAACCACTTAAGAAGTAGTAGGATCCAAGAGTAAATGACCCCGATATACCTTATTTCCGTCATAATCTTTGAAAATTGTAATAGTGTAAGTTGATCAGCTTCTTCCATAAACGTTCGAATGGTACCTTGCCAACACAACAAAAAACAACTAAGAAAAAGAGCTTCATACGGCACTCCCTCAAGCCAATCAGGCAACGAGTTCCACCAGGAGTAATAGGTTATGCCTAAAAAAGCCAAGAATGGGATAAGAAGATAAACAATGATCGTCCAATCAAAAACCGTACGAATAATGTTAAATTGATAAAGCCAATCTTGTTTCAAGCGTCTCCACCAAATTTTTCTTCCTCTCATTTTTCTTTACCTGCCTTCCTCAACTTTATTGAAGCAATCAAGTAAAGAAGCACCTGGAAGGCCTGTACTTGCCTGAATTTCCTCAATTGTTCCTTGAGCAACCATTGTTCCCCCTGATACGAGTAAAAACCGATCACATATTTTTTCAGCCGTGTCCAACACGTGAGTTGACATTAAGATAGCGGCACCGCGATTTTGTTCTTCTTCCATAACAGTTAAAAACATTTTAGTAGCACTCGGATCAAGACCTATAAAAGGCTCATCAACAATATAATAATCAGGTTGTAATACAAGAGCTTGTATAATCATTACTTTTTGCTGCATTCCTTTGGAAAAGGTGGATGGCATCTCATGTTTTACTTTTTCCATTTTAAAAGCATGTAAGTAGAGATTAGCTCTTTCAACTAAAATCCTATCATTGATTCCATTAACTGCAGCTAGGAGGTCCAAATGCTCCCACAAGGTTAAATAATCATAGAAGATAGGTTTTTCAGGTATATATGCATACCTACTACATGGTTGCTTGTATATCTCTCCTTTCACATATTCCATTACACCTAAGAGAGTCTTGATTGTTGTACTTTTACCTGCACCATTCGGACCGATTAAACCAATCCATTCTCCTTTATGTAAATGAAAATCAATTCCCTGAATAACAGGAGCTTTTTCTTCATACCCTGCTTCTTCAATTTTCACTGCTAAAATACTCATCTTTGATCCTCCTTGTTTAATTTAATACGCTCGGAAGATGGAAAAAGATTCAAAAACCATAAAAAAAATTCATTTTAATGTCATACTATTCAGAACAATAGGCATATAGATTTATTGTGTTAAGTACGCGCGTGCTTGTTTATCTTGGAATAAAAATGTTAATATTGTGTAAATTGAAACTTTTCTATGGATTATTACTGTCGAAATCGTGTAAAATATTGTTGTAACGTTTTACCGCATAAAACTAAATATGTATGAAGTGACATCTGAAAGAGCAGTCATCGAAAGGTTGTAGTAGGCATTGCCAGTGCGATCAAACGATAAGGAGTGGTTTTTTGAAACCTTCAACAAACCGTATGCTAACCAGAATCAAATCAGTCTACATGTTTATTAATGAGCGGGGAACTGTGACGACACAGCAACTCGTTGACGAATTTGGTATAACATCAAGAACCATACAACGTGATTTAAATGTGTTAGCATATAACGATTTGGTTCACAGCCCTACAAGAGGTAAATGGGCCACTACAAAGAAGAAAGTTAAGATGTCTTCGTAAGATCAAAAATAAACATTCCTATATACATAAAATAAGGAACCTTATGATCAAGGTTCCTCCTTTTTGCCTAAATGTTTTTATAATTCTATCGGTTTAGCATTTCTTAATGCCTCTATTTCTTCCTCTGTTAGATCGCGATATTCTCCTATTTTAAGTTCATCCTCATCTAAAACAATTGGTCCCATCGATATTCTTTTTAAATATGTTACTTTTTTTCCAACAGATTCAAACATACGTTTTACTTGATGGAATTTACCTTCTGTTATGGTAATATGAATGGTCGATTGATTCCCCGCTGTTAGAATTTCAAGTTTAGCAGGCTTTGTTACATAACCATCATCCAATGTCACACCATTCTTAAAGGACTCGATGTCCTCTTCAGTTACTTCACCTAATATGTCTGCATAATAAGTTTTTGGAACATGTTTTTTAGGAGACAGCAGTTGATGTGAAAGCTGTCCATCGTTCGTCAAAAGCAATAGCCCTTCCGTATCTTTATCAAGACGACCAACTGGAAACGGTTGATAAACAGCGTCTTCCATTTCCAGTAAATCAATGACTGTTTCTTGATACTCATCTTCTGTTGCGGATAAATATCCTGCCGGCTTATTCATTAGTAAGTAAACGAATTCTTTGTATTCAACTTTTTCTTCATTTACTGTAATGTGTTGATGATCAGGATCCACATGTGTTTTTGGATCCTTTATTGGTTCTCCTTCAACTTTTACAGCTCCTGTCTTAAGTAATTGTTTTACTTCTTTTCGGCTTCCAAAGCCGATATTTGCTAATAGTTTATCAATTCTCATATTATGTAAGACCCCCCTAACGGAACTAGATATTTTAATTTAAGTCTATTTGTTGATATCTTGTCGTATTTTTTCATTTAACCTAAGAACAGGTCCGTTCCATTGCGCTCCAGACAATTGCTTTCCGCGGGGAGGAAGCTTGAGCCTCCTCTGCTTTGCCTGCGGGGTCTCATCCTTTCCTCTAGCTCCCGCAGGAGTCAATTGTCTTCCACTTCATTCCACTATCATTTTGATATTTTAAATCAAAGAATTTAACAAAAACAACCTTTAGTAAAAAAACTCGGAGAATCCGAGTTCTTTGTTATCTTTAACTTATTTCATTAATTCAACCTATTCAACTGATCGTTTTTTTCTTGGTAAAAAACGGTTTAAACGGTTTCCTAATAATTTTTCTAACAAATGAGATCGATATGTTAAGTAGGCATATGTTGCTCCACCAATTGCGACGGCAATTCCAACAACAATAACAGCATTCATACGACTATCTGAGTAATTAATAAAAATACTTAGTATAGAAAATACCACGGAAACAACAAGCCCCATAAAGATACACAGTATTGTAATTAATAACGACCTCTTAATTAGGAGTCTAAAGGAATAACCTGCATGGCGTTTAATCATCGCAAACCCATAGATTAACGATACAATGTAGCCTGCTGCAGTTGCGATAATTGAGCCTACTCCTTCATAAAGCTCAATTAACGTAACATTTAAGGAAAGCTTCACAATTAAGCCTATGACTAAGCTAATCACCGCAAGCTTTTGTTTATTAATACCTTGTAAGATCGCTGCATTCACTGTAAAAAGAGAGAAAAGTAAAGCTACAGGGGCATACCACATTAGAATATGCTTCCCAATTTCTTCTGATGTTCCCGCGTAGAACACATTATAGGCTGGTCCGGCTAAAACAGAAAGACCAATCACAGCAGGTAAAACAAGTAACATAATCACCTGTAAAGTTTGATCAATCTGTTTATGTAGTAAGCCCCGATTATTATTTGAGAAAGACTCTGTAATAGTTGGAATCAGTGTTAATCCAAAGGCTGTAGCTAATGATACTGGAATCATCACTAATTTTGGCACATAAAGAAGTAACACAGAAAACATATCCATTGTATATGACTGTTCATTTCCAGTACTTAACATTGCACGGTTAAAAGTCAACGTGTCGATGTAATTGTAAATGGGGATTGCCAATCCAACAAAAACAAATGGTCCTGCATAACGAAATACTTCCTTAAACATTCTGCCGAGTGGCATTGGTTCAGCTTGAATTGGATTGTCCTGCATAGCTAAGAGTGTACCCTTTCGTTTCACCCAATAGATAAACAAAACAACTAACCCGCCTACTGCTCCAACAAACGCAGCAAATGTAGCATAGCCAACTGCCAAAACAAGTCCACCATTTAATACATTCATCACGATGTAAGTTGAAACTAACAAAAAGACAATTCTGACAAGCTGTTCAACAACCTGTGAAACTGCTGTAGGTCCCATAGATTGATGCCCCTGAAAGAAGCCCCTTATTAAGCTCATTAGCGGAACAACAATAAGCGCAATGCTCACCATTCTGATGACGAGAGTTGCATCTTCAACTGTTACTCCATTAAGCTCTCTTTCAGCAAGTGCTGCAATTGCAAACCATGGTGCCAGCATATATAAGATAGCAAAAGCAAGTAAGCCAGTTATGAGCATAACAAGTATGCCTGCCTTAAACATCCTTCGGCTCGTTTGGTAATCTCCTAAAGCATTATATTTTGAAACAAATTTAGATACAGCTGCTGGAAACCCTGCTGTTGCAACGCTTAAGAAAATTGTATATTGTGCATATCCTGCATGAAACAATCCTCCACCAGTTGTTCCCACCATCGCTGCAAAAGGAATTAAATAAATCATTCCTAAAATTCTTGATATGTATGTACCTAATGTTAATACGAACGTTCCTCGTAACAAATTATTAGACATTTTTCTTACTCACCATTCTTCTCTATGAAGATTCAACTTTTCTATTTTACCATAAACCCATATATATACCATAAGCATTGTGATTCATCATTATTTTTCATCAAATTTTTTACTTTTTACGTTCTTCAGATATAATATTGTAGCAGACAAGTGAAAAAGGTGTGGATTAAATGAAATATGATGTAGTTGTAATTGGTGGCGGTCCTTCAGGATTAATGGCTTCCATTGCTGCAGGAGAAAAAGGAGCTCGTGTACTTCTTTTAGATAAAGGAAATAAACTAGGAAGAAAGCTTGCCATATCAGGTGGTGGTCGCTGTAATGTAACAAATCGATTGCCAATAGATGAGATTATTAAACATATACCCGGAAATGGCCGTTTTTTATATAGTGCTTTCTCTGAATTCAGCAATGAAGATATTATCCGTTTTTTTGAAAATCTAGGTATTCAATTAAAAGAAGAAGATCATGGTCGAATGTTTCCCGTCACGGACAAAGCGCAATCAGTCGTTGATGCACTAATAAGTGAATTAAAGCGATTAAACGTGGAAATACGTACAAATGAACCTGTAAAAGATGTGATATACGATGAGGAAAAGGTAACAAGCATTGTACTAGTTAACGGTGAAACAATTATAACAAAAGCAGTTGTACTAGCTGTTGGTGGAAAAAGCGTACCACATACTGGGAGTACAGGTGATGGATATGCCTGGGCTGAAAATGCCGGACATACGATTACCGAATTGTTTCCGACTGAAGTGCCTATTACCTCGAATGAACCATTTATCCAGGAGAAAGCTCTACAAGGACTTTCTTTACGTGATGTGGCACTCAGTGTCCTTAATCCAAAAGGAAAAACAATTATTACCCATAAAATGGATATGATTTTCACTCACTTCGGAATATCCGGTCCAGCTGTATTAAGATGTAGTCAATATGTGGTCAAGGCTATGAAAAAGTTCAAAACAAATGCCGTTACTGTCAGTATTGATGCCCTGCCTGATCAAAATGAGGAACAGCTTTTTCAATCAATTGTTAAAGATTTAAAACAGGATTCAAAAAAAGCGATAAAAAACGTGTTAAAAGGATTGCTACCTGAACGTTACTTACTCTTTTTGTTAGAAAAAAATCAAATTGATACGTTAGTTACGTATGATAATCTATCAAATGAAAAATTGCGCTCTTTCGTAAAAGATTGCAAGCAATTTCAATTTCAGGTCCATGGTACACTATCAATTGAGAAAGCCTTTGTAACTGGAGGTGGTGTATCAGTAAAAGAAATTCACCCGAAGGAAATGTCATCAAGACTAAAAGCGGGATTATATTTCTGTGGTGAGATACTAGATATACACGGTTACACAGGTGGCTATAATATTACGTCAGCTTTAGTAACCGGGCGTCTTGCTGGAACAAATGCTGCTCTTTACTCTAAAGAATAAAATCACTTCTCCATTCTAGTAATAAATTTAGACAAGCTATCATACAGATTATTAAAATGGAAATTAGGAAGTGATCATGATGTTAAAAGTGGCGCTTTTTGATGAAGAACACGAAAAAGATTTAGAAGAAGAAATCAATGGGTTTCTAGCAGACCTCGGAGAAAATCAGGTTAGAGATATAAAATTCAGCGTATCAGTATCCATAGACGAGGATGGAGAACAAATCTATTGTTACTCAGCACTTGTTATTTACCGGGAAAAGTAAAATGCTTGGAGACATATATGCTCCAAGCATTTTTTATACCAAGATAAGCACCTGGTTAAGCGATTTCCAATTCATCAAGAATCGCCAGAAAATAAGCTACTAAAATAAGCGGAAAAGTTCCTCTTAATGAGGAAATAGTACGAAAAATAGATTAAATAGACGGAAAAATTCCGCCTATTTCATCAAAAATGATGAAAATGGACCATTTTACTTTGCATAACCGGAAAAAATCCGTTTATACCCCCCCAAACAAGTTCCATTCTTCATTCTAACTGGAAAAATTCCGTTTATTTATTTAATTTACGCTAGCTGACTCTTTGGCTTTGTTTCACCTTTATAATCAAGCATGCCACCAGTCATGTTAACAACATCGTATCCTTTGTCTTGTAAATAAGCACAAACATTTCCGCTTCTTCCACCTGAGCGACAAATGTAAATCGTTTCTTTATCTTTATCAAGTGCATCTAAATGCTCCGGAATATCATTCATACGAATATGCTTCGCTTGCGGAATCATGCCTGCTTCTACTTCTTCGTCTTCACGAACATCTATTAGCTCAAGTTTTTCCCCATTTTCTAATCTTTTTTGTACCTCTTCAGGAGAAATTTCTTTAAATTCTGACATTATGTACACCCTTTCAGTTTTAATAGTTGCATTATATCAAAGTAGTTTGTGAGGTGCTAGTTTGCAGAATTTCTTTATTTGATGCTTTTTGAGATATATTTGATATTTTGTCCAATATATTAGTCAATTTCTATGATTTATTTGCTAATTTTCACAGTTTATTTGCTGATTTTGACCAGATATTAGTTCTTCGACAATCTACGACATACACAAGCAAAAAAACAGCAAGCCCGACTCTCACTGAGCCGGGCTTGCCAATTCCAAAACACGTACTAGTTCGCCACAATATTCACAAGCTTACCAGGTACGGCAATTACTTTTCGTATTGTTTTTCCTTCTACATGTTCTTTCACACGATCGTCTTCTAATGCAATTTGTTCTAACTGTTCTTTTGTAACATCTTTTGCTACTAAAAGCTTTGCACGGACTTTTCCGTTTACCTGAACAACGATCTCTACTTCATTTTCAACAAGTTTCGCTTCGTCAAATGTCGGCCAAGCTTCATAAGAAATTGTGCTACTGTGACCTAATTTGCTCCATAGCTCTTCAGCTAAATGAGGGGCGATTGGTGATAGAAGCTTCACAACACCCTCTACATACTCTTTCGGAAGCACTGTTTGTTTGTATGCTTCATTAATGAAGACCATCAGCTGTGAAATAGCTGTGTTGAAGCGCAGTCCTTCCAAATCTTCTGATACTTTTTTGACCGTTTGATGATAAACGCGTTCAAGCGCATCGCTTGCTTCATCAACAACCTTCGGACTTAATTCACCATTCTCTTCAATGAACAGACGCCATACGCGATCTAAGAAACGTCTTGCTCCGTCAAGACCTGTTGTTGACCAAGCGATTGATGCTTCTAATGGTCCCATAAACATTTCATAAAGACGAAGCGTGTCTGCACCATGTGATGAAACAATCTCATCAGGATTCACAACATTTCCTTTTGATTTACTCATTTTCTCATTGTTTTCACCAAGAATCATCCCTTGGTTAAAGAGCTTCTGGAATGGCTCTTTTGTTGGCACAACACCAATATCATATAAAAATTTATGCCAGAAGCGAGCGTACAGTAAATGAAGTACAGCGTGCTCAGCTCCTCCGATGTAAATATCAACAGGCAGCCATTGCTTTAATTTTGCATCATCTGCAAGAGCCTCGCTATTTTTCGGGTCAATATAACGTAAATAATACCAGCAGCTTCCAGCCCATTGCGGCATTGTATTTGTTTCACGACGACCTTTTTTACCTGTTACAGGATCAACAACATTTACAAATTCATCAATAATTGCAAGTGGAGATTCCCCTGTTCCAGATGGTCTAATTTCTGTTGTTTTTGGTAATACAAGTGGAAGTTCTTCTTCCGGAACGGCTGACATTGTACCATCTTCCCAATGAATAATTGGAATTGGCTCACCCCAATAACGTTGACGGCTGAATAACCAGTCACGAAGACGGTAGGTTACTTTCTTTTCGCCTTTTTTGTTTTCTTCAAGCCATGCGATCGCTTTTTCAATTGCTTCTTGTTTACCAAGTCCATTTAAGAAATCGGAGTTAACGTGTTCACCTTCACCAGTGTACGCTTCCTTCGTCACGTCTCCACCGCTTACAACTTCTTTAATCGGAAGATCAAACTTTACAGCAAATTCATAGTCGCGCTCATCATGTGCAGGAACTGCCATAATCGCACCAGTACCGTAAGTTACAAGTACATAATCTGCAATCCAAATTGGCATTTTTTCACCGTTTACAGGGTTAATAGCATAAGCACCTGTAAATACGCCTGTTTTATCTTTTGAAAGCTCTGTACGCTCTAAATCACTTTTATGTTTTACTTCGTTAATATAAGCCTCAACTGCTTGTTTTTGATCCTCAGTCGTAATTTTTTCAATAAAAGAATGCTCTGGAGCTAAAACAGCGTATGTTGCACCAAATAATGTATCAGGACGTGTTGTGAAAACAGTAAATGTTTCATTATGTCCTTCAATATCAAATGTTACATGAGCACCTTCAGAACGACCGATCCAGTTACGTTGCATATCTTTGATGCTTTCTGGCCAGTCAACGTCCTCTAAGTCTTCAAGAAGACGATCAGCATATGCTGTAATTTTCAGCATCCACTGCTTCATTGGGCGTCGCTCAACTGGATGACCTCCACGCTCACTTTTCCCATCAATAACTTCCTCATTTGCTAAAACGGTACCTAACGCAGGGCACCAGTTTACAGGTACTTCATCTACATATGCCAAACCTTTTTTATAAAGCTGCAAAAAGATCCATTGAGTCCATTTGTAGTATTCAGGGTCTGTTGTGTTAACTTCACGATCCCAATCATATGAAAACCCTAGTGCTTGGATTTGTCTTCTGAAGTTATCAATGTTTTGCTTTGTAAATTCAGCTGGGTCATTCCCTGTATCAAGCGCATACTGTTCAGCAGGTAAACCAAATGCATCCCATCCCATCGGATGAAGAACATTATACCCTTGCATACGTTTCATACGAGATAAAATGTCTGTTGCTGTATATCCTTCAGGATGTCCTACATGGAGACCCGCTCCTGATGGATATGGGAACATGTCCAATGCATAGAACTTCGGTTTTTCTGTATCTTCTGTTGTTTTAAATGTTTTATTATGTAACCAATAATCTTGCCATTTCTTTTCAATCTCTTGATGATTGAAGCTCATCTGTTTTCCTCCTTAAAGCTTGCTCTTATTTTATTTTATAACCTGTTGAACGGGTCAAAGCTTTCAAAAGTCTATAAAAACGAAAAAAGCCCACATCCCAAACAGGGACGAGAGGCTTAATTCCCGTGGTACCACCCAACTTTGGCATAGTATAATTATGCCCACTTTGACATCCGTAACGTGGATAGACGACAAATATTACTTGATCTATTTCTCTTTCACATTTGTAACTCAAAGGCGAGTTCATTAGCAAAAACTGGTTGACTCTCACCATCCGTCAACTCTCTGAGCACATTTTCACTAATTACTATTCCTTTTCTCCGTTCATTTCGTATATAGATTTAAGATTATTTTATATAAATTTGTCGTGATATGCAAGTATAGGCATCATTTATGATTTTTCTTTCAATAATTATCATCAGCATCGACTATAACAATCCAAACGTAAGCGTTTCAATTATTTCCTTTGCGTAAGGAAAACATTGATTGATCATGACATTTACCTTCCCCTGTTAATCATTTTTTCCCCTATCGTATCACAAGGTAGCAGTGTAGGTAGCAGTGTAAGTTTCAGAAAAAAAGAAAAGGTCTTAGACCCCGTAAACATCGGGTGCCTGAGACCTTTTCTTTTCAATAACAGCATTAAGCTTTTTATCATAAATGAAAGTAGTAAAGATACCAACTGCTAATAAAGTAATAATAATCATAAATAAGAGGTTCATATTGTAGTAGTCTGCGATTACACCCCCAAGTATAGGGCCAATCATTCTACCACCTGTTGCTGTACTATTAACAAATCCTTGATAAAAGCCTTGTCTTCCTTCAGGAGCTAAATCATTTGCAATTGTAGGAACCGCTGGCCAAACAAGCATTTCTCCTATTGTTAAAATAACCATAGCAACAAGAAATCCAGTAAATTGCTCTGCAAACAAAGCAATCACAAAAGAAAACATAAACACAACAAATCCAATGACCATTTGTCTTTTTAATGTTTTAGCAAAACGTTTCACAAACATGGAAATAAGTGGCTGACCTAACACAATCATCGCACCGTTAATTGTCCATAAAAGACTGTATTGACTTATAGGAATATTTAGGGTTTGAGTGTAAGAAGAGATTGTTGAAGGCCATTGAACATAACCAACCCAGCATAGTAAATAACCCGTACACAAAATAATTAAAGCCGTAAACTTATGACGACTTTTTATAGCTGTTTTTTCATTTAAAATCGAGGTTTGCTTTGCACTTGCTCCATCAATATTTCGATACCCGAAGAATGCTACAAAGAAAAAAACAGCATACAAAGCTGCATTTGCTACAAATATATAATTAAATGAGATGGAAGCAACAATTCCTCCTAACGAAGCTCCTGCTGCAACACCAACATTTTGTGCTACATATATAGAGTTAAAGGCTTTCCTACCACCTTCTGGCCAAACAGTTCCGGCTAGAGCATATGTAGCAGGAAAAACAATACCTGAACCGAATCCAATAAAGATTAGCAAGTACATATAAACTGGCCAGCTATGATTAAACATCAAAATGACAATTGAAACTAAAGTAATGATGATACCTATTAAGATGGATTTATAGCCACCAATTTTGTCAAACAAAACTCCACCAACAAGATTTCCTATTACACCTGCAGCAGCATTAAGCATGAGAACAATCCCAGCTAAAGTTAAAGACTTACCTAGATGTTCATGGATATAGATCGTGTTTAACGGCCATAAGAATGAAGCTCCGGTAACATTAATCATCATACCAATTACAAGTAACCATAAAGAGCGTGGCATACCTCAACCTCCTTCACGTGCATGATCATAGTGAATTTTCCTCAACTATGTAACGTTCCTCAGAGAATTTTAGCCCCTTTTCTTATGATTTGCAATGAAGAAATCGTCTATCTTATAATGTTGTAATAATGAGAAAATATAGACTTTTACTCTTACTCTATTAGCCTATACATTAAAACATCGTCCACATAATTCCCGTCTATGTAAAACTCTTTTATTAATCTACCTTGCTCAATAAAGCCGCATTTTTTATAAAAGACTAACGCCCCTTTATTGGTAGACAAAACACGTAGTGACACCTTCGTGTTTCCTCTTTCCTTTCCAAGCTCTATTGCTTTGTCCAACAGCTTTTTGCCAATTCCCATTCCTTGGTACATTTTGTCTACAGCTATATCAATTTCCATCACATGTTGATTGGTTTTTAAAGGAGTAGGAGCGTGATACCCTAAATACCCGGCAACGTCTCCATTTACAATTGCAACAATTTGACTGCCTTCAGGATTTCTTTCTCTAAATTCGTCAATAGAGCTCCATACAATATCAGCAGGTGTTGTTGCAGCATCCCATACACGATGATCTAACTCTATTAACTTTTCAAAATCCTTTTCTTCTGAAAAACGAATGGTGATCTCCATACTTTTCCCCCATAGTTGTTGTTTACCTTAGAATATCAACTATTTAAGGGAAGAAAAATAGTTTTTGAAAAATTATCCATTTAAATTCTGACTCACTGTACAGAGCATACGAAAAACTGCCAGCATAAAACTAGCAGTTCCAACGAGCTTATAGTTCCCTTCTTAAAGCCGCTAGCACATTGATGTTTGTTGCTTTAACAGCTGGACGCAGCCCGGAAATCATAGCTACTCCGATACTAATGGCTACTGATATCACAACAAGACTTATCGGAATATATGAAAACGTAAAGTCTATTTCACTAGTTCCACCACCTGTAGCAGATTGTAAAATGATTGGTAAAAGCTTGTTAGCGGCAAAGCTAATCGCATAGGAAATGAGTACACCAATGGTTGCCCCAATGATTCCTATATACGCACTTTCCATTAAAAACAACCTTCTAATAATTCCTGGTTGTGCACCTAATGCCTTCATAATTCCTATTTCCTGAGTTCTTTCTGTTACAGCCATTGTCATCGTATTAAAGATCCCAATTGATGCTATAATAACTGCGATTGTTCCAACAAATATTAATCCAGCCTTAAAAAAGGTAAAAAATAAGTTTATACTATCCAATTCTTCCGTTATTGAATAAACCATATAATCCTTGTCTTTAAGGTCAGTTGTCACCTGTTCTACTGCCTCCAAGTTAGATGCATAGACATAAACTTCGCTATAGGGAATTTCACTCACCTGACTTCCTTCTTCTACAGGCATTGCAAAGGAAAGGATTTCCTCTCGAAGCACATCATTTATATAAATGCTTTGATCCTGCATCCAGTCCCGTGCAGGTGCTTCTCCCACTCCTGCAATTTTAAAAGTAAATGACTTTTTCTCTTCTTTTCCTTCTTCTGTTTCCTTCGTAATAGTCATTGTAATCTCTTTACCTACAAGATCTCCTTGGTATCCTGTTGGCTCTTTAGCAGGCTCATTTGGTGAAGATTCCATCTTCTTCTGATATTCATTCTTTTCATTTTCTGTTAAAAGAGCTTTGGCAAAATGATATCCAACAATGATTTCGTTGTCCGCTTGTGGTACTTTTCCTTTTTCCAATGACAGATTAGCCTTTAACTCTTCTTGCATATTTGTTATTGTAGGCCAAACTTCTCCTTTTCTGTCCTCGAGTGAAACCTCCACCGGAAGGTCAATCGAGTTACGGCGGACAACCGCTGTTACATTTTCGGTTTTACTTAGATCTTCTAGATGCCCCTTATTAATTTGTTGATATCCTTCCTTCTCCGTTTGTTTTCCTGAAACAGAAACTTCTGTAATAATCTGCTGCGATTGTATTTCTTCCGTCATGCTCTTTTGAACACCGAATCCAATTGAAGCCAGAACAATCAAAAAGGCACATGCCATTGTGGTTGCTAAAATGGTCATAAACACCCTAAGACGGTTTTTCTTCATATTTTTCAACATTAATTTTAATTGATCATTAAACTTCAACGAAGGCACCACCTTTTGACAGCACTCCATCTTGTAAATGGAATTGATGATTGCTTATTTTCGCTACTTCATCATCGTGTGTAATAATACAAAATGTAATTCCTTTTTCTGTGTTTAAGTGTCTTATTAACTCTAATATTTCTAATTCAGTTTCTGTATCAAGACTTCCAGTTGGTTCATCAGCTAGAATAATACTTGGCTTTGTAATTAAAGCTCGTGCAATACTTACGCGTTGTTGTTGCCCCCCTGATAATTCATTTGGATAGTGACTCGCGTGTTCATGTAACCCTACATTTTGTAATAAATCCATGACTTGTTTTTTTCGCTCAGGGGAAGGTACCCCTTTTAAGGTAAGAGGAAGCTCAACATTCTCAAATGTCGTTAAACTTGGAATGAGCTGAAAGCTTTGAAAAATAAAACCGAAGTGATTCAATCGAAACTTTGCCCATTCTTTTTCATTAAAGTTTGTTACATTCTTTTCATGAATGATCAATTCGCCCTCAGTTGGCGATATATAACCTGAGATTAAATTCAGCAAAGTGGATTTTCCAGAACCACTTCGACCAACAATTGTCGCGATCTCACCTTGCTTTATGTTAAATGTTACATTTTTCAAAACCGGAATTTCTTTTTCCGCTCCTTTTTTCCCTACTTTAAAGGAATGACTCAAGTTCCGAACCTCAATCATGGTACCTTCTCCTCCATTACGTTTATTTTTGTTTTTTATAGATGGCAAAATAACTAATGATAAATCCAATACCTGCACCGATTGCAGCTCCAATGATGTAACCGACCATATCCTCTTGGGATGAAGAAATATACCCCAATGTACTGAATCCTAAGATTCCTAGAATAATAACGATGACTTGGGCAGGTCTTTCCATCCATCTCCACACAAAGAATGAGCCGTTTCGTTCAAAAGGATGCTTTTGAAAAGCATAATAACCAATGCTAAAAAATAGTAAACTAATAATAAAAGGTAAAAATAGACTCTTAACAGGGTAATGACCATACGTAAAAAACAAATAAGAAATAGGTGATAGATTGTAAACAGCAGATTCAAATGAGTGATCAATGTTAATTTCAGGGTAAAATAGTATTCCAATTTGAATTAGCGTTAATCCAAATACAAGAATCGGAAATACACTCACTGTTAATGCAACTAATCCTTGAGCCAATGGGTTACCAGTAAACGCTCCCGCAGCAAATGTAACACTATACAGTAGCAACAATGCACCCAATAAATACAAATAAAACTCTGTAAAATAAAGAACGGGAATGTCTATAAATAGGATTAATATAGCCGTTATTGTAAATGCAATGACCCAACTTAAAACAATACTTACGGCACCTACACTCCATTTCGTTAGGTAAATACTTCCCCTTGAAAAAGGTAGCGATAGATTAAATTCCATATTTCCATTACTTCTCTCCACACCAATTTGCACAATGGCTAATGTTATAACAAAAACACACAATAAAAATGCTGAACCAAAATGTTGAAGATCAATCTCTTTTAAATCTTCAGGAAGATCATTTATATTTATTACATTTAAATACTCCAGCCAAATTTGTGCTGGTAGAAGAAACGAAATAAAGAGAACCATGATGAATAACTGAACCCAATGTTTTTTTATTTCATGTTTTAATAAATCAGGAGCTACCATCTTCGCTTCCCTCCAAACTTTGCAATAAAGATTTCTTCAAGACTTACCGGAAGTTCATTCCAAATTCTAGGTTCAAGTGAGCGTAACCATTCATGATTTTCTTGATCCTCCTGCTTGAGGACAACTGTATAAAAAACACCGGTGGACTCTAAGACTGGAATGCCCTTCTTTCTCATCTCTAACAATAAATCTTGATCGAAAGCCAGTTGTAATTTCACATAATTCTCCTTTAAATCATCTACATTCAACACATCTGCGAGCTGATTATCTTCTAAAAAAGCAATGCGATTACAAATTCGTTCGATGTCTTCTAGTCTGTGTGAAGTTAGTAAAATCGTCGTATCTCTATGAGCAACTTCATCAATCATTAATTGCAAAAGATCATGTCTTGTTACTGCATCAATTCCATCTGTTGGCTCGTCAAGTAAAATAACAGCAGGACGGATCGCAAATGCAAGAATAAGCCCCAATTGTTTTTTTAACCCTGTTGAAAGTTCACGATATTTTTTTGTTTCCGGGACTCCGTAGCGATTCATTAGTTCATTTGCATAAGTTACGTCAAAGTCCGGGTAGAGTGTACGGAGTGTTCTAACAAGCTGTTTATAGTTATACCGATCATAGGCAGGATTTTGAACTGGCATATATATCACTTTTCTTTTTACAAGCGGATGATCAAAAATTGCCACATTTTCAAACAGCACTTCACCTTTGTCTGGTTGAATAATTTGTTGTATGCACCGTAATAAGGTTGTTTTTCCAGAACCATTTCTTCCTAATAAGCCAAATATTTCACCTGATTCAAGAGTAAGGTCGATCTCCTTAAGAACCTCAACTCCATCAAGTGTTTTTGTCAGTTTTTTTATTTGTAGCATGGGAATCACCCCCTACTTCCTTCCTGATTTCATCAATCCACTCATGAATATGGTTAAAGTCAATACCAGCATAAAACGCATCAATAATTAGCGGCTTTAATTGGTCCTTAATCATTTCCATCTTCCTTTCATCTAGAGATTCTCCCGTATTTTCTGACACAAAGGTTCCACGCCCACGTAATGTCTCAATTATCCCTTGTCTTTCAAGCTCCTTATAAGCCTTACTAACAGTGTTTGGGTTTGCAACAATCATGGTGGATAATTCTCGAACAGATGGAAGCTTGTCACCAGACTTTAATACCCCTTTAAAACATAGCTCCTTCATCTGCTGAATAATTTGCTCATAAATGGGAGTTGAACTTCTCGGATCTATTTGGATCATCGTTTCTCCCTACTTTCTTATTAATTTATATTGATCTATGTGTATTACATCATGTAGTACACATAGTACATTACGTCAACTCTTGAAAATTGTCAATAAAATATTAGTTAATTATTTCCAAAATAAAAAAAGGACCAATTTGATCCTTTTTTTATTTTGACTTGAGGTGAAAGGAGGCTGTTGATTTCCGTTCCAGGCGCTTCGCTTTCTGCGGGGTCTCAACTGTCCAGCTGCTCCCGCAGGAGTCTGCGCGCCTTCCACTACAATCAACACAGAAACTTTAAACTTTATGTTCAGCAGTAATAAAACATAATATAAAATGGACTTGCGCTTACCAGAATCAAATTCAGTAAGAAATCAACAAGGGTCGGGAGTATCATGGGAAACAGGTTTCAGAAACTGCCCGTTTTTATCTCAATGTACGGAAAGCAAGGATCATCAAAAGGTGGTCACTCGTCATATCTGGTAAGAGTACCTCGAAGAAGCAGACCACCTCCGGCTTCACCAGAGGTCAAAGAGATTTATTCAAAGCGAAAGGAAACATCGAGCGAGTATTAGAAAAGCATGACATGCGCTGGACACCCTTCGAGGGCTTAAAAAATTGTCCATGCAGGCGATGCTTACTTTCGCTGCCTTGAGTCTTAAAAAGATGCAAACTGGACATGATAAAGCATAAAAACAGTTTATCGACAAAAAGGGTTTGGAATGCGACCATTCCAAACCCTTTTTGTCTACAACCGACCAATCTGGTCCTTTTATAACTCATCTTCTACTCTTTGCTTAGATTTAATTGGTTGACCCTTTTTTGCATTTTTAGCTTTTGTTTCTTTTATTGGATCATAATCTTGACCAAGCTCTAGATCATTGCTGTTAACACCGTTCTTTGTTTTTTGCTCAGGGTTATTTTGCTTTGATCGTTTTTTCATCGCTCAGCATCTCCTTTAAGAATCATCTTATTTTGGAGTTCTTGAAGTTGCAATCTCATACGATAAAGCTGATCTTGCTGCTGATCATTTGCACTTAATGAAAGATGATTAATTTCGTTAACAGAATCTTCTAACCCTTGAAGTGCTTTTGTATATTCTGTCTCATTGTAATGCTCTTGTTGCGCTCCACCTTTATATTGTTCACGAGCATATTCAATTGCGTCCGTACAGCGTTGTAAATATTCATTAACTGATTGTCTTGTTGCCATGTCCATCTCCTCCAAACGATATGAAGTCAATTGAAGCTTCATCAGTTATATTGTTTACAACGGATGAAAAAACTTGTGTGCAAATATCTGGAAAGCCATCAGGTAATCTGTCTTTCCTGAAGCTAAAATGGTAAAATGATTAGATGGAAATTTGACATACTATTAAAGGAGGTTTCTATTTTGAAGCAATCCTCTTCATTTGCTTATTCTACGGATAATAAACGTTATCATACATGGAATTATCATTTACGACATCACTTTGGACATAAAGTGTTTAAAGTAGCATTAGATGGTGGCTTTGATTGCCCTAATCGAGATGGTACTGTTGCACATGGAGGATGTACTTTTTGTAGTGCTGCAGGTTCTGGTGATTTTGCAGGGAATCGTGCAGATAATCTTATTACGCAATTTCATGACATTAAAGATAAAATGCATACAAAATGGAAGAACGGAAAGTATATGGCTTATTTTCAAGCCTATACAAATACACACGCTCCTGTAGAAGTGTTAAGAGAAAAGTTTGAATCTGTTCTCGCTCAAGAAGATGTTGTAGGTCTTTCTATTGCAACACGACCAGATTGTTTACCTGATGATGTGGTCGAATACTTGGCAGAATTAAACCAACGTACGTACCTTTGGGTTGAGCTTGGTTTGCAAACTGTTCACGAACGAACAGCACTTCTCATTAACCGGGCTCATGATTTTCAATGCTATGTTGATGGGGTAAAAAAATTACGTAAACATGGAATTAGAGTGTGTTCTCATATTATTAACGGATTACCACTAGAAAATAATGAAATGATGATGGAAACTGCAAAAGCAGTTGCAAACCTTGATGTTCAAGGAATTAAAATCCACCTTTTACATTTATTAAAAGGAACACCAATGGTTAAGCAATACGAAAAAGGAAAGCTTGAGTTTTTAGGTTTAGAAGAATATGTAAATCTTGTTTGTGATCAATTGGAAATTCTTCCACCCGAGATGATTGTCCACCGTATTACAGGAGATGGGCCGATTGATCTTATGATTGGGCCTATGTGGAGCATAAACAAATGGAATGTTTTAAATTCGATTGATGCTGAATTAAAGCGAAGAAATAGCTTTCAAGGGAAATATTATCGTAAAACAGAGGTACTTTCTTAATGAAGTTAAAACGTATATTGCCTTTTGCCAAACAATTATTAGAAGAAGCAATAAATGAGGGAGATATTGTTGTTGATGCTACAATTGGAAATGGTCACGATACTGTCTTTCTAGCACAACTCGTCGGAGAACAAGGACATGTTTTCGGCTTTGATATTCAAGAACAGGCTCTTCTCAATACAGTGGAACGACTCAAAACAAATGACCTTCAAGAAAGAGTCACACTTTCTCAACAAGGACACCACTTTATTCAATCAGTTATACCTGAAGAAAAGCACGGGCTTATAAGCGGGGCTATGTTCAATCTAGGTTATTTACCAGGTGGAGATCCTTCTATTGTTACGAATTATGAAACAACAATATCAGCTATTAAACAGCTTTTACATGTGATGAAACCTGAAGGGATGATTGTCATTGTTATTTATCACGGTCATCCTGAAGGAAAGATAGAACGAGATGAGCTTATGAGCTTTGTAGAAAGAATCGATTCAAGTGTAGCTCATGTTCTAAAATATCAATTTATAAACAAACAAAATAACCCACCATATATTGTTGCAATTGAAAAATGCTAGAGGCGCCCACATAAAGGCGCCTCTTAGTTTCATTATGAACTTTTTTTCCAAGGGAATTTTTGAATTGTACGATATGCTCTTCCATTAAAATAAAAGAAAAAGGAGGTTAATCCACCTAACTTTATTAATCTCTTTGCTAATTTATTTAGCTCTTTCCTTGATGCAACCTTATCATCTGATAAATAAACTCCAAGTAATCCCCGATTAATCAAGCGATGAAAATTCTCATGTGGAATCCCTTTTAAATGAGTATCTGCCTTCTCAACGAAGTACTCCAATCTTTTGATCATGACTTCTTCTGACGAATAATAGCTACAAAAATTCAAGTCTCCACCCTGTTTATCCTCTTCTTGGTCAATTAAATAATCAAGCAGGATGTGAAGACCCTGGATATAAGGAAAATAGCTTTCCATAATTTGTTTAGCTTGATTCTCTTCAAACCCCTCTTGAAAAGCATATGCTACTAAACAAAAAATGCCAAGAGTTGACCCTGTACAAGCTGAAAACTCATACCATTCCATTTGGGGTACATTTCCTCTATGCCGTTCAAACCAGTCCTCAAGGCGTGACACTCGTTCATCCTTTTTAACATGCTTATGTACCTGAAGATCGCAATAATAATTTGATAATTCTAGTAAATACTTTGATATCAAAGGATAGTGTTGTAGGTCCGATAAAACATTTTGACATGTTTGAACTAAATCATGTAGATAGCCACCATCATTCTGATCTTCCCTGAATTGGTAATAATTTTTACATGGAGCACCACATGATAAAGCATCTAACATAGACTGATGAAGCATGCGAAAATCAACAGGATCTAGAGAAGTACTACGATCACAAAGATTATCTAGATAATCACTTATTGTTTGATAAGCAACAATAAATTCGATGCATTGTTGTTTATGCTGACCTGAAATCATTGATAAAATGGCTCCACCTTCACAGTGAAACTCTTTTTCCTGAATACTATTTAATGCTTGTAATCTTAATTCCCTATTCGGTATGCTCTCTGCCTTCTCTTTCCAATGTTTGATATAAAAATGGGTGATGGGAAATATTTCTTTATAAACCTTAGTCATTAACCTAATCGGATGCTGGGGTACTGTCAAAGGGGTTGTCACCTCTTGTATATATAGTAAAATAAAAGAATATTAACTAGTTTTACTTTTGATCATGTGAATGGGAGTCAAAAAACCTCTTTGCCGTTTCGAAAACAATTTCTTGCTCTGGCTCATTAAAAATTTCATGATAAAGCCCTTTCCACTCTTTGTAACTTTTCTCATGAAGATCTACTTTGTTAAACCATGCTTTCACAAGTGACTTATCAACAATCTTGTCTGCTCCGCCTTGCATAAGAAGTAACGGTACATCTTGAAATTTCCCAACCTGATTTTGTGCTTCTTCCATAGCCTTTTTTAACTCACGGTACCATCTTACGGAGACCTTTGTCACATATAAAGAATCATTTTCATCAAGCTCCTGTACAGCTTTACTTCGAGTAGCAAGAGCAACATTCAATTGTGACTGTACTTTAAAAGATGGCATAATTAAATTCAAGCCTTTTGAAGCGAGCTCAAGCGCCTTATTAGGCTTAAATAATATTCCTAGGCAAGGAGAAGACAAAATAACCGCCTTCACATCATGATGCTTTTCCTGCAAGGCACGAATAACAATAAGCCCTCCCATGCTATGACCTAATAAAAATAGCGGAACACCAAATTTCTTTGCTTCCGTAATCCACTCATTCACTTCTTTTATATATTCATCAAAAGATTCTATATGTCCTCTTCTTCTAGTTGTAGTTCCCTGACCTGGTAAATCACCGATTACAACATGATATCCAGCTAATCTCCACATTTCTACAAGCATTTTATAGCGACCATGATGTTCAGCAGCTCCATGGACAATAACAATACATCCCTTTACATCATCAGTTTCAGCTTCCCATTTCCACATAATGCTGCCTCTCCTTTCACTATCATCTCTTTTAACTATCTATGGAAATCAACATTTCAGTATTATAAACCAGTGGTATAATAAACGAATAAAAGTATATTCTTTCCATTAGAAAGGAATGACAAACATGATTTATCCATTTAAAGACAAAGAGCCCCAAATCTCTGAATCAGCTTTCATTGCAGATTATGTAACAATTACTGGTGATGTAATTGTCGGAGACGAATCAAGCATATGGTTTCAAACAGTCATTCGCGGAGATGTTTCACCAACAATTATAGGAAAGCGTGTGAATATTCAGGATTTATGTTGTCTTCATCAAAGTCCTAACAAACCACTAATCCTTGAAGATGACGTGACTGTTGGCCATAGTGTCATTCTACATAGTAGCATTATTCGCAAGAAAGCTTTAATTGGTATGGGTTCCATCATTTTAGATGGTGCAGAAATTGGTGAAGGAGCCTTTATTGGAGCAGGTAGTCTTGTTCCTCCCGGAAAAAAAATACCCCCTAACACGCTTGCTCTTGGTCGACCAGCAAAGGTTGTAAGATCACTAACTCAAGAAGATATAAAAGATATGGAACGAATCCGTCGCGAATATGTTGAAAAAGGACAATATTATAAATCCATAAAAAAAGATAAGCACCGTGAATAATTATTATGGGATCATACATTCTATAAAGTCTTTTTAAGGAATAAATTTACCAATGGAAACTTGGCGATAAGCCAAGTTTTTCTAATCTTTATTATTATGTTACCACCCTCTACCTTTCCATACCACTTTCAATAACTTCTTTCATAAATTGTTTAAAATGTAATCTGGACAGACACAAATACCTCTACATCTTACATATTATACCTATCTTAAGAAAATCATTTCATTTCGTTATGTTTATTTATTTAGCTATCATTAATTTTTTGAAAATGATGTGAAGGAATTTTTACATTATCTTATTATTAACTAAATATTCGTCAACTAAAATAATAGTAAAGGGGTAAATAAAAAGGAGCGTTCCTAAGATGAAAACAAGGCTTTTATCGAACATGTATGATTTTGAATGCAGGCTGTTTCGAAGTGTGAACCGTCATTTTGACCAAAAGATTCTAAATTTCTATTTTCGCAATATTACACATCTTGGTGGAGCTATTATCACAATCACGGTTTGTCTTTGTCTTATGTTTTTCACAAAAGGTAACGTACAAACTACAAGCATTGCTAGTGGGTTATCACTTCTTTTAAGTCATCTTCCCGTGGCAATGGTTAAAAAACTGTATCCACGTAAAAGACCTTACATTGCACTTGTAGAAACAAAAGTGCCTGCAAATCCATTGGAAGATCATTCCTTTCCATCAGGACATACAACAGCTATTTTTTCTGTCATCATTCCATTTATTTTATTTATGCCACAATTTGCACTCATTCTTTTACCAGTTGCTATAAGTGTAGGTTTATCAAGAATGTATCTTGGGTTACATTACCCTTCAGATGTTCTGGCTGGATGTTTACTCGGGAGCTCTGCTGGATTTGTTAGCTACACAATTTGCCATGAAATATTGTATAAGGGCCTTCTTTAACCAAAGTATGAACATAAAAATAGAAACTCATTAATGGTACCTTTCACTTTTTAGTAACTGGGGGGATTTCGATGAGAATAGCTATTTTCACAGATACTTTTGCACCAGATGTAAATGGGGTTGCAAGAACATTAAAGAGATTTACAGACTATCTAGAACACAATGGCTATGAATTTAGAGTTTTTGCACCAGAAAGTACAAATGAAAGCTTGTTTTCAAGTCATATCCACCGTTTCACAAGCTTACCATTTTTTTTGTATCCAGAATGTAGATTAGCTCTTCCCAATATGCTACATGTAAAGTCAGAGCTCCAAAAATTTAAGCCAGATTTAATCCATGTTGCCACACCTTTTAATATAGGTCTTTGCGGACTGCATTATGCTAAAAAGCTAAACATCCCGCTTGTTGGATCCTACCACACTGATTTTGATCAATATTTGGAGTACTATGATTTTCAATTTCTATCTAAGTTTCTTTGGAAGTATATGCATTGGTTTCACAAACCTCTACGCAAAATCTTTGTTCCATCTAAAGAGACCCTGGAACAATTAAAGAGAAAAGGGTTTTCCAACCTTCATATTTGGGGAAGAGGAGTTGAGTGTCAATTATTTCATCCTAATTACCCTAGTGAAGAAATTCGTTATAAATATCGTATTAAAGAAAAATATATTTTATCCTACGTTGGCCGTTTAGCTCCTGAAAAGGATATTGAAACTCTTATGAATATCACACAAAGCCTTCCTCAGAATATGAAGAATCATATTCATTGGTTAATTGTAGGAGATGGACCATCTAAAGAAGATATGCAAAAGAAAGCTCCTGAAAACATGACATTTGCTGGCTACTTAAATGGTGTGGATCTCGCAAAAGTATATGCTGCATCAGATTTATTTGTCTTTCCATCTCCAACGGAAACATTCGGAAATGTCGTTTTAGAAGCCCTTGCTTCAGGTACACCAGTCATAGGAGCTAATTCTGGTGGAGTTAAAAATATTATCAAAGAAAATCAAACCGGACATTTATGTGAACCAAGGAACGTGGAACAATTTACAAATGCTATTATTCATTTATTAACTAATCATTCTTTAAAAACACAAATGGGAAAAGAGGCACGTCAATATGCTCTTTCTCAAACATGGGATCAAATCTTTGAAGGACTATTAACAGAATATGAAGATGCATTAATTGAAAAGAAGATTATTCGCTATGCATAAGGTTTGCTGATTAATTTATGAAACAAAAACATAAAGCAAAGGAGTCTTCTCAAACGTCTCCTTTGCTTTTTAATGTCCCTCTGACAAATCAGTTTCTAGTTTCTTTGAATGATCAGGTACCTTCACCAACTTGAATATCAACCGTTGGCATTGTATGGTATCCTTTTACATTAGTATGTGCTATTACTTGATAAACTCCAGGGTCATCGAAAATATAATCAATTGAATAAGTACCGGTATCTGTTAGTTCCGCCAAAATTTTCTCGGATTCTTCTTCACCTTTTTTTATTTCAAATGTTACTTCGGCATCATCAACAAGTTCTTCGCCGTAATATACATTCGCACTAATTGTTTCTTGTTGATTTGGATTTGTATGTACATTCGCTAGTATTTCAACTTTTGGTGCCTTCACTTCAACTTCTTCTGAATGATTAGTATGCTGAGGTTCAGCAGATTGCTGGCAGCCTGCTGCAAGAAGTATACTTATCACTAGGCTACTTATCACGATCTTAAGCTTCATTCTTATTTCCCTCCTACTCTTTAAAGATAGCGAACAAATGTGATATTTTTATGAAGAAAAACAATATGAATTTATGACTTCATTCATTATTCACATTTTAAAGTTATAATAATCACTATACCATCCAAATGAATACCTTACCTACACTAAAATAAAAATAAGAATTTGAGAGGAAAATCAATGAAACGTTTAGTCTTTGGAACCATTCTTCTACTCTTAATGGTCTCCTGTTCTACAGAACCTTCATTACCAAAAATCCCATTATCGAAATCTGTTATTGCAAGTTTGAATATATACGACCAGTCTATTACTTTTATAGATGGTGATACAAAAGAAAAAATGATCTGGGAAGTACCGCACCCATTTAAAAATGGAATCCTGTTATCGAATGACAAACTACTATTATTAAATAAAGAATCAGCAAAAGGCTATGTATACCAACTTTCAACAGGTAAGAGCAAAGAGTGGGAGATTGGTGAAGGAATAGAAACCGGTCTTCTTTCTTCTGAAAAAATCTTATATCTTGCTGACCAACAAACCAATAAAATAAAAATGTTTAACTTAGATGGTAATCTTTTGAAAGAAACAACGGTGGAGCACACACCATTTGCAATTTTTGAAGATCAACATCATTTGTATGTTAGTTATCTCGATCATCCTGGTATTGCGATCCTTTCTATAGATCAGTTAGAAATGGAAGGCACCATTCCTTCTCATGATGGAGCAGCTGGTGGATTTATAACGGAGAATCAAGAACTTTGGCTCGGTGGCCATGGCTCAGGAGTTCATATCCAAGAAAATATTTATATTTATGATCTTAAAAACAAACAATTAACAGCAACGGTTCATGCACCATTGATGCCAATTGATTTTATAACAAAAGATGGCAAGGTTTATGTTTTAAGTCATGGCTCTAATATATTAAGAGAAATTGATAGTACCTCCCATCAAATTCTCCGTTCTGTTGAGGTCGGTGCAAACCCCTTTTCAATGACGTTATATAATAATTATTTATATATTAGCAACTATGACGCAAATGAAGTGGAAATTATTGATCTTCATCGTTTCAAGCAAATAGAAACCATACCGGTTGGTGATGGTCCTTTACAGTTAATTGCAAGAGAGGGAACAGCTAATGCTAAATAAAAAAATTTTAGTCGTTGATGATGAACCTGAAATGAGAGAATTAGTCAATCTTTATTTACGAAAAGAAGGATATGAGGTTTTACAAGCTGAGGATGGTGATGAAGCATTAACGTTCCTTCCTCAATTTTCACCACATTTGATTCTGTTAGATGTGATGATGCCAAAAATAGATGGATTTACACTTGGAAAGCAAATTCAAGAAGAATATAGCATTCCGATTATATTCTTAACAGCACGTGGTGACGAATGGGACCGTATACATGGTCTTAAGTTAGGTGCAGATGATTATATTGTTAAGCCTTTCAGTACAGGTGAACTGCTAGCAAGGGTCGAAGCCGTACTAAGGAGAACAAGCTATAATACAAACCAACTCCAGGATAATCGACAAAACTTTGGTTCAATCTCCTTTGAATTAAAATCCAGAAGAGCATTTTGTCATGAAAAACCCTTATCCTTAACACTCAAAGAGTACGAATTACTTTTATTTCTTGCAACCCATAAATCTCAAGTATTCTCTAGAGAGCATTTACTTGAGAAGATTTGGGGGATTGATTATACAGGAAGTGAAAGAACGGTTGACACCCATATCAAAACATTGAGACTAAAGTTAGATGCTGCAGCAAACAGTATTCAAACAGTTTGGGGGGTTGGCTATAAATTTGAAGCTGAAATGTAATTGGTCATCTAGTTCGTTAAAAACAAAAATCCGCCTATTATTTGCTGTTATCCTCTGTGTTTCAATCTTGTTTTCATTTTTATTTATTCATTATTTATATCGAAATCTTTATGTAAATGAAGTGGAGCAGTCTCTTTTAAATGAAGGATTAAAGCTAGCAAGTAGTTATACATCAGGCGAAATTTCAGATGAGTTTAAGACCCATCTTAGTTGGTATAACACAATTAGTGAATCAGAGATTTTATTGGTTAATAACCCGAGAGAATTGAGTGCATGTTTACCATTTGAAATTAATCATGAGGGTTTAATTAGCGAAGAAGAGCGAAGAAACTTATTACGTGGAGAGCATTTAATCAAGATAGGCTATGAAGAAAGATTTGACCGACAAATCATGGGTGTTGTCGTGCCCTTACTTGATGATAATAAGTTAGTCGGTATTATTTATCTTTATTTACCGCTTGCCCCTATTGAAGAGGTTTTTAATAGAACAACACCTTTGTTAATTGCTGTTGGCATTATTTTCTTTTTAGTTATCTTTAAAATCGTGAATTCAATGAGCAATACGATTTTGCAACCTATCCATGAGATGAGAAAATATGCTAAAGAACTTGCTAAAGGAAACTTCAAAAATCGAATTCCCGTAAGAACGTCTGATGAAATTGGTGGATTATCCAAAACCTTTAATCAGATGTCAGAGGCATTGGATGAGTCAGATCAAAAGAAAAAAGACTTCTTAGCCAACGTCGCCCATGAACTAAGAACTCCATTAAGTTATGTAAAGGGATATAGTGAGGTGCTTCAAGAAAAACTATATGAAACTGAGGATGAAGCTGAAAAATACCTTTCCCTTATTCAGCGAGAATCTGAGAGAATGCAAAGACTTGTTAATGATTTATTAGATTTAGCTCAGCTTGAAGGAGAAAATTACCCTTTAATAAAAGAGCCTATTGCCTTCTCTCAATTAGTAAATGACACTGTGGATCGATTTTATCATCGTCTCCAAGAAAAACAATTAATCCTTCAGCAACACTTAGACGATGAAATCATTATTATAGGTAGTCATGACCGCCTACAACAAATTATATATAACCTTCTTGAAAACGCAATAAGATACTCAGATAAACCTGGAACGATCTCGATCTCTCTCTCACAAAATCAAGAAAGCATCTTCTTTTCTATTGCTGATAATGGAATCGGGATGTCAGAAGAAGATATTATGCATATTGGTGAACGTTTTTATCGTGCAGATAAAGCAAGGAACCGTAAAGAAGGCGGTACTGGGTTAGGACTAGCTATTGTAAAACAATTAGTTCTTTTGCACGGGGGTAGAATGGAATTCAATAGTAAGCTCGGCAAAGGTACTACGTTTACGCTTGTATTCCCAAACGAACTTGGCTCCAACAAAAAAGGTCTGATGTGAACATTCACATCAGACCTTTTATACCTTATTGTAATGCAGCTTTATTTAAAGCATCTGCTTTATCTGTTCTTTCCCAAGGAAGATCAAGATCATTACGGCCAAAATGTCCGTAAGCTGCAGTTTGTTTGTAAATAGGACGTCTTAAGTCAAGCATTTTAATAATTCCAGCAGGACGTAAATCGAAATTACTGCGAACAACTTCTACTAATACTTCTTCAGAAACTTTTCCTGTTCCGAACGTATCAATTGAAATAGATACTGGCTGTGCTACGCCAATTGCATATGCTAATTGAACTTCACATTTATCAGCTAAACCAGCTGCAACGATGTTTTTCGCTACATAGCGAGCTGCATATGCTGCAGAACGGTCAACCTTTGTTGCATCTTTACCAGAGAATGCTCCACCGCCATGACGTGCATATCCACCGTAAGTATCAACAATGATTTTACGTCCAGTTAATCCAGCATCTCCTTGTGGTCCACCAATAACGAAGCGACCTGTTGGATTAATAAAGTATTTTGTTTCTTCATCAATTAATTCTGCAGGAACAACAGGATTAATAACATACTCTTTTAGGTTACGCTGGATTTGCTCAAGTGTAACTTCAGGATGATGTTGAGTTGAAATAACAATTGTATCAATACGAACTGGTTTATTATTTTCATCATATTCAACAGTTACCTGTGTTTTTCCATCAGGACGTAAGTATGGAAGAATTTCATCTTTACGAACCTCTGTTAAGCGACGTGATAATTTATGTGCTAACGAAATTGGAAGTGGCATTAATTCTTTTGTTTCATTACATGCAAACCCGAACATTAAACCTTGGTCCCCTGCACCAATTGCTTCAATTTCCTCATCTGACATTTGACCTTCACGAGCTTCTAGAGCTTGGTCTACACCCATAGCGATATCTGCTGATTGCTCATCGATTGATGTTAATACAGCACAAGTTTCCGCATCAAAACCATACTTAGCACGAGTGTAACCAATGTCTTTGATTGTTTCACGGACAATTTTTGGGATATCTACATACGTACTAGTTGTAATTTCTCCTGCAACTAACACTAAACCAGTAGTAACAGAAGTTTCACACGCTACACGTGCATTTGGATCTTTTGCAATAATTGCATCAAGAATTGAATCTGAAATTTGGTCACAGATCTTATCTGGATGGCCTTCTGTTACAGATTCTGAAGTAAAAAGACGTTTTTTAGACATAATTAAAAGCTTCCTCCTCATATTCATGTTCATTCATTTGATCCGGAACTCTTCCCAAAGTATGACCTTTAGAAAATCACGTTGGCATATTTTGTGAACAGAAGTATTATGTACCTTTACCACATGCTTGTCCTGGTAAAACTCTAATGAAGAATACTTTTTTCTGTTATCAAAAAAAACCTTTCCCATGTGAGGAAAGGTTTATCATCGTTCATCGCCTTTCGCTCTTATCGATCAAGGGCTTTCGCCTTGCTTCAGGTTAGCACCTTTGCGTCGGAAAATGTCGTTCTAGATTGCGTCGGTTTAACATAGTTCCACAGATTGGTCTTTGTTGCCTAAGCAAGCTGTCGCTTGCTTGAATGATGCTCTCGCATCATTCTAGACCTAAGAAAACTGTTCAATAAAACTATATAATTAGTGCGCAGTCGCCGCTTTCCTTTGATAGCAGGTTGCTGGGTTTCATAGGGCCTGTCCCTCCACCAGCTCGGGATAAGAGAATCCGTTCAAGGACATATCATAGCGCACTAACCTATTGGTGTCAACAAAAATCGACAACTATTACCATTGATTTATTAAAATATTTGATAGATGTCTATCACTATTGTGTCCCATATCCTATAGAAATATAAATATCAATTGTTTTTCTACATTGTGCTAGTGTGATGTGTTGTACAAAGCTTAAGTTTTTCTAATAGCAAAATATTTTTTCAATTCAAAAATTTAATGATAGCAAATCACTAAATAGTATGTTTTATTAAAATTAATGTGTTATACTAATTATCAACATAAGGGAAATTATTCTTTTCTAGAAGGAAGGTAATGGGGATGAATATTACAGATATAACAAATGAGCTTAATCAGCTTGTTAATGGGGAGAATGCAAAACATAATTTATCAGTTGCACAGCTTGTTGAGAAAGTACTTGAACGTAAAGAAGGATTATTAACATCAACAGGTGCAATTCGAGCAACAACCGGAGCTTATACCGGGAGATCACCAGAGGATAAGTTTATTGTAGACGAAAGTTCAGTAAAAAGTAAAATAAATTGGGGTCCAGTGAATCAGCCTATTTCAGAAGAGGCATTTGATCGCTTATACAGTAAAATGATTTCACACCTTAAGAAACGAGATGAAATCTTTATATTTGATGGATTTGCAGGTGCTGACCCTCGCTTTCAGTTACCACTAAAAATTATAAATGAGTTTGCCTGGCATAATCTTTTTGCAAGTCAACTGTTTATTAAAGACCAAGAACAAGAAAACGAGTCAAAGGAACTACCTTTTACTATTTTATCAGCTCCTCATTTTAAAGCTGATCCAGAAGTTGATGGTACAAAATCAGAAACATTCATTATCATTTCCTTTGAGAAAAGAACGATTTTAATCGGTGGCACTGAATATGCTGGCGAAATGAAGAAATCTGTATTCTCAGTTATGAATTTATTATTACCTGAAAATAACATCCTCCCTATGCATTGCTCAGCAAATGTTGGCTTTGAAGGTGATGTTGCTCTGTTTTTTGGACTTTCTGGCACAGGGAAAACAACGTTATCTGCTGACCCTAACCGTCGTTTAATTGGTGATGATGAACATGGATGGTCTACTTCTGGCATTTTTAATATTGAAGGTGGTTGCTATGCAAAGTGTATCAACTTAACGAAAGAAAAAGAACCACAAATTTTTAATGCTATCCGTTATGGATCAGTTCTTGAAAATGTCGTTGTTGATGATGACACAAGAGAAGCTGATTACAGCAGTTCCTTTTTCACAGAAAATACTCGAGCTGCCTACTCACTAACTGCTATTGACAAAGCAATTATCCCAAGTATTGCTGGTCATCCACAAACGATTGTCTTTTTAACTGCAGATGCTTTTGGAGTATTACCGCCAATTAGTAAGTTAACAAAAGAACAAGCAATGTATCACTTCCTGAGTGGATACACAAGCAAATTAGCAGGAACAGAGCGTGGCGTAACAGCTCCTGAAACTACGTTCTCTACTTGCTTTGGCTCTCCATTCCTACCACTGAAAGCAACACGTTACGCTAATATGCTTGGTCAAAAAATTGATGAACATGAAGTTCAAGTATTCTTAGTAAACACTGGTTGGACCGGAGGAGCATACGGTGTTGGTAAACGGATGAATCTCAAGTATACAAGAGCTATGGTTCAGGCTGCAGTTGAAGGTGACCTTGATCACATTGAAACCGTAAAGGATGAAGTATTTGGTTTAAATATTCCAATTCATGTACCAGGGGTTCCTGACGATGTATTGCAGCCACACAAAACATGGAGCTCTCAAGATGAATACCTTGTCAAAGCAATCGAATTAGCTACAGAATTTAAAGATAACTTCAAGAAATTCAATAGTTTATCTAACGATATCGAGAAATTGGGCGGTCCAATTCGTTATAACTAGTATGTTTTAAAGCTCATCATATGATGGGCTTTCTTTAGTTTTTATACCTCTTCTCCATATTGTTTCAATATTTTAACGAAAGTTAGGACAAACTTTCTTTATTAGGAGGGATGATAGTTGAGAAAACACCAGTTTGAAAAAAACACACTCAAATTTCTATTATTATTTGGGCTTATTTCAGTTTTTAAAATTATTAAAAAGCCACCTATGAAGGATTGGTTAATTATCTTCCTTTTTAAAGGGTATATTTCTTCCATAATGGACAATCTTCTAATTCATCGTGGATATATAAAATACCCAGTAAAACTATTTAAATCTTTTGATATAAGCTTTATCTATGATTATTTACTGTTTCCTCTATCTTGTGTGTATTACAATCAATTAACGAAAACCTCTAGCATTCCTAAGATTCTTTTAAAAGTGTTTTATTTCAGCATTCCAATGGCATTAGCCGAACATTGGCTTGAAGCTAATACAAAATTGGTCAAATTCAAAAGAGGCTGGAACAGTTTATCAAGCTTTGCATCAATAACAATAACCTTTCTTATCGTAAGAACTTTCATTGCTTTTGTAAGAAAAGCTGATGATACACATGTTCCTAAAGTCGAATAAAAGCCAGGTAATGAGATAACCTCAATTACCTGGCTTTATGTATTAGTTGGTTGAATTTAAGTTGATAAGTTGATACGTGACAATTGTTTTAATGTTCGTTAATTCTAATTTCTGAACAACAGCTTGTCCAGTTACTTCACCACTCATTGTTTTTCTTACCTCAATCGGTATATCTATCGGATAAACTCGATATCCATCCTTTGATAACTCAAATGTATTTTCATCAATACGGACTTCTTTTCCCTTTGTCACAATCATTGTGTTAAATTCCATTGGCATTCCCATATAGAACCCCTCCTCTTTCTACTTGGACTTATACTCATCATACCACCAGAGCTTTTTTATAACACCTATAAAACTTAGTTAACCTCTTATTGTTTTTTCATCCATAAACAAAGTCTTTGTAATGTATCACGATTTATTTTCGGAGGAAAATAGTGTGTAAATTGATCAAAGTACCAACTTTCGACTGGTTTATTTAGCTCCTTTAACCGTTTTTCTAGCCTGTATGAATGTTCAACTGATACATTCTTGTCTTTTACACCATGTATAATTAAAATTGGTGCGTGAAGCCTGTCCAATTCATATAATGGTGTTCTCCAGGCATATCTTTTTGGAAATTTAGTTGGTGTACCTCCAATCACTCTTTTCATCATCCTACGTAAATCTTCTCGCTCAACATATGTTAAGACCATATCCGTTACACCACCCCACGTTACAACAGAGCGGATATCTTCAGCGATAATGCCTGCTAATAAGGCCATGACCCCTCCTCTTGAAAATCCGAACACATGCACCCTATCAGGCTGGACTTTTGGATGATGTTTTAGAATTTCCATTGCAGAAATAGCATCATAGCGATCTTCTCCAGCAAAATCCTCATTTCCTTCTCCCCCCTGATTTCCACGATAAAAAGGAGCCATAACAACAAATCCTTCAGAGGCAAATTGAATCACCCTACCGATCCTCACCATTCCCACACTTTTAATCCCGCCACGTAAATACAATAATCCCTCGTATTTTCCTTCACGTACGGGCTCAGCTAGTAAGCCCTTTATTTTTAACTGTTCGGAACGATATGTCACAATCCATAAATGAATGTTTGGATTTGGTGAGGGGTACTTTATTTTGCTAATGATTTCTCCATTCATCTAACAATCACTCTTTCTTCTTTTGTTCTATTCCTTTACCTTTCCCCAAATTACATATCTAGGCATTCACACATTTTTAAAAAGATCATAAATTATCCTATATTCTTTAGAAATCACATTTCATACATTACAAGAGAATACAAGTTTCTACATCATCTTATTAGAAAACTCAGTTTATCGCCAATTCTTAAGGCGAAACCTTAGTTATTTCTACTATCCATCCAAACCTTATTCTACTTGCTTGTTTAAAAAACGGTGCTATGCATCAAGGAGGTTAATGACATGAAAAAATGGCTGTTGTATTTATGTGTTGCGTTATTAATTGTTTTACCCCTTTCAGCATGCAGTCAGGAAAAGGTTGAAACGATTAATCTTGCCGAAGTAACACACTCAATTTTCTACGCTCCTTTATATGTTGCAATGGCGGAAGGTTTCTTTGAGGAAGAAGGACTTAACGTGAAGTTAACAACAACATGGGGTGGAGATAAGACAATGACCACTCTCCTCTCAGATGGCGCAGATATTGCCTTAGTTGGCTCAGAAACATCTATCTATGTGCATGCGCAAGGCTCAAATGATCCGATCATTAATTTTGCTCAACTTACTCAAACAGATGGAACCTTCCTTGTTAGTAGAGAAAAAATTGATGATTTTGAATGGGAACAGCTAAAAGACAGTACCTTCCTAGGGCAAAGGAAAGGCGGAATGCCACAAATGGTCGGGGAATTCGTGTTAAAGCAGCATGGAATCGATCCCCAAACAGATCTTGAACTCATTCAGAATGTTGATTTTGCAAATATTCCAAGTGCTTTTGCTTCTGGTACTGGAGATTTTGTTCAGCTTTTCGAACCAACAGCCAGTATTTTTGAAAAAGAAGGCACAGGCCATATCGTCGCTTCATTTGGTACGGAATCCGGCAAGGTTCCTTATACAACTTTTATGAGCAAGCAAAGCTTTTTAGATGAAAACGCGGAAGCTGCTAAGAAATTTACTACCGCTATTTATAAAGCACAGCAATGGGTTCAAGAAAAAAGCGTAAAAGAAATTGCAGAATCCATCGCTCCTCAGTTCGAAGATACAGAACTTGAGTTGATTGAAACAGTTGTAGAACGATACAAAGAACAAGGCTCATTTGCAACCGACCCAATCTTGGATGTTGAAGAGTGGGAAAATCTCCAAAACATTATGGATGAAGCCGGGGAACTGCCAATGCGAGTCGATCACGAAACACTTGTTAATACCTCTTTTGCAGAAGAAGTGTCAAGCAAGTAAGGAGGAGCTATTATGTCATTTTTACTCGTCGATCATGTTCACCACATTTATTTAACAAAAGACTCAGCAACAGTTGCTCTAGAAGATATTCAGCTTTCAATAGAGGAAGGGGAGTTTGTCTCCTTCCTTGGTCCTAGCGGCTGTGGCAAAACAACATTGTTATCGATTATTGCCGGCCTTATTAAACCAATTGAAGGTACAGTAAGTATTGCAAATAAACCTATTACAAAACCTGATGAATTAATTGGCTATATGCTTCAACAGGATTATTTATTTCCTTGGAAAACCATAGAAGAAAATGTCACATTAGGATTGAAAATAACCAATCAAAAAACACCTGAAACAACTGAAAAAACATTAGATTTATTAAGGAAAATGGGACTTGATTCAGTAGAAAAACAGTTTCCCAGCCAACTTTCAGGTGGAATGAGACAACGGGCGGCTCTTGTGCGTACATTAGCGACAAACCCCCAGATTTTATTGCTTGATGAGCCATTTTCTGCTCTTGATTACCAAACAAAATTGAAACTTGAAGACCTTGTTGTTCAAACGTTAAAGGATTTTAATAAAACAGCAATCCTTGTCACACATGATATAGGTGAGGCTATTGCAATGAGTGACAGAATATTTGTTTTCTCAGCTAAACCAGGGAGAATAAATAGAACCTATTTAATACCTAAAGAAATTCGCGAGCTTCCTCCATTTTATGCAAGACAGCATCCAAAGTTCTCAGAATTATTTCAGCAAATATGGAAGGAGCTGGATCAGCATGAAACAGAATGAAAGCATTGAACTCCTTCATAGAAATTATAAACGAGGTCTTGAACGAGAAAAAAAGTGGATCAGATTTTATCAACTATTAATTTTCGTTTGTTTTTTTGGTCTTTGGGAAATAGCGGGCAAAAGAGAATGGATTGATCCACTACTTTTCAGCTCACCTTCAAAGATATGGAAGCTATTCCTTACGAAAATAAATGACGGAACCCTACTTTCTCACCTTGGTGTAACTCTTTTTGAAACAGTCCTTGGCTTTATATTAGGGACAGCTCTAGGTGCCCTACTTGCAGCTATTTTATGGTGGTCACCCAGATTATCAAAAATACTCGATCCTTACCTTGTCATAATGAATGCTATGCCTAAAGTTGCTCTTGGTCCAATTTTAATTGTTGGTCTAGGTCCAGGGTTTTTCTCCATCATTGCAATGGGGACAATTATTTCGGTTATCATTACAACAATCGTTGTGTACACGTCTTTTAAAGAAGTAGATACAAATTATATAAAGGTGCTACAAACGTTTAAGGCGAGCAAATTCCAAACTTTTAAAGAAGCTGTTTTACCAGCTTCATTTCCTACAATTGTTTCTACTTTAAAAGTAAATGTAGGGTTATCATGGGTAGGTGTTATTGTAGGGGAGTTTCTTGTTTCAGCAAAAGGGCTGGGGTATATGATCATTTATGGATTCCAAGTATTTAATTTCACTCTTGTCTTATTGAGCCTAATCATTATTGCCTTTTTTGCTACTATTATGTACCAGGGCGTTGAGTTGCTGGAGAAACGATTGATTAAAAACGACAAAAGAGGCTGACTACGATGTTCCCTCATTGCTCCTTGAGGGTTCATCGTTTGCCGCCTCTATTTTAATCTTTTTGATATTTCCTCAATACTTCTTTGTAATACATCATCTTTCATAATAAAACTAAACTTTTTATCCTTTTGAATCCCCTCAGGAAGCTCCTTTAGTAGAACAGGTCCATATGTTTCAAAATAGCCATCTTGCTTAACTAATTGATTAACCATTGCAAAATAGATATTTTTTACGATAATCTTTTCTTTTCCTTTAACTTTATACTGACCAATATATTCTATTTCTTTAACAATTCCACCTGTCTCCTCTTTCACTTCCCTAATAGCTGCTTCAAGGGCCGTTTCATTGTCCTCAACCTTTCCTCCTGGAAATTCAAATCCACGGTCAGAATGCTTTGTTAGCAACCATTGGTCTTGATGACGACAAACAACCCAAACATGCTTGGGATCTTTTGAAAAAGGATGATCTTCAAAAGATAAAACAACTTCATTGTGATAATAATCTATAAATCGGTACATTTTAATCCCTCTATTTTTTTCCTAATAAACAAATCTTATCACAATGTCAAAACTCTGTATAAGGGTTTATTCTTGTTCATTAATTTTTGACATGAGCTGATTTGTCCGAATATGCTCTTTTGCCTCTTCATCACCTAGCTCATAAATCATACGATATATTTTCATATTCGTATCATCAATTGCATCATTTTCACGATCATAATGGTATTGAACATATGGTGTATGTGAGCGAAGGAAACCTTGAAAATCAGCTGAGTATACCTGATCAAAATACTCTCTAAGCTGAACGATTTCTTCATCGGTTGCCTCAATTTTAAAATCCCATGCAGAAGCTGTACTTAGCTGTGAAATTTGCCCACTTCCCACCGTAATATAATACGTTTTCTTATTGTTCTCCATCTCGACAACTCCTTCAACTATCCTTATGTTATGTTTTGTTCATATTCTTTGTAATATTCAGCGAGATATTAATTAGAATAGTTCTCCTCTTCATAACAAAAAATACGGGGAAGCTACAATTATAAACTGGAGGAAAATATCGTGAACCTTGAACTTTTTACAAACCCGGAGCTTAGTAAATTCCGCGCAGATGAAGAGGATGTTTATGCCTATGTTAAATCAATTCTAGAAAAAACAAGTAAGCAGGACATGCTTTCTTGGGTCAACACTCTATCAGAGGAAGATCTGCACTCTCTTATGATTCCATATTTTTCAGAGAAGCTTTCTAAAGAGCTTGCTGACAGAGAGCTTGAATAGAAAAAAAGCAGGCGATGATCAGATCGCCTGCTTTCCGCTTATTTCCCTAAGAAAGACTTTAACATCCAATTATGCTTTTCTAAGCTTTGATGAATAGCCAATAGCATATCACCAGTTGTTTCATCTCCTACTTCACCAGCTAAATCCATTCCTTCTTTTAGCTCATCTACTAATACACTAAAATCCTCATAAATATTTTGAACCATTTGTTCTGCTGTTTCACTTCCATCAGCTTCCTTAATTGAAGCAAGCTCTAAGCATTCTCTCATCGTAGCAACTGGTGCTCCTTCAAGAGCTAATAAGCGTTCAGCTAGTTCATCAATATGGACAGCTGCTTCGGTATAGAACTCTTCAAATTTTTCATGTAGTGTGAAGAAGTTTTTCCCTTTAACAAACCAATGATAATTATGTAGTTTTACATAAAGCACCGTCCAGTTGGCAATTTGTTTATTTACTGTAGTTACTAGTTTCTCTGACATCTTAATTCCTCCTTTATTATCTACTAGTACTTTACCCCAGTTTTTCTACTTTAAACGCTTGAAAATACTAAAAACATGGTATAAACATGTTGGATCTTTCATGATATGATAACTAGTAATAGAACAAGTAGAGGAAGATTTTTGGGAGGAAAATGTATTGAAAACTGTTTTTATTATCTGCATCATCATTGTCATTATTGTACTTTTGCTTAGCCTCTTAACGACAAGAAAGGCCTACCAATATAAACATACTGTTGATCCAATTAAAAAGCCAGTTCACAACCAAGAAACACAAGAGAAAGAACAAGAAAAACCCACGCAAAATCAATAAATTGCGTGGGGCTTAGCTTTTTAGTAACTTTCATAAACATAAGGTGATTCCGGTTGTTCAACACGCTCAATTTCGGAAACCTCAATTGAAGGTAATGTCCAATCTTGATATTTTACTGTTGTGATTGTACCAGTTAGTTTCACCCACTGATCATCACCAAATTGCTCTGCTTCTGGATATGTTGCTAATGTGCCGAACACTGATGCATCTGCCACACAACATGATAAACCAAACCTTGCAATGACAAATTGATTCTCTTCAAAATCATGTTCTCTAAAAACAAACCCTAGCATCTCTACCTTTTTTCCAACGAACTTTTCAGGGTTTTCGTCAAGTATCGAGGTCATTGCTATAAAATTTTCTTCAGTAAATTGAATGGTTTCCATTTCAAGCATTTTCTGCTCAAGTTGTGCATAAAAGTCCACTGGTTTTTCCTGAACCTCAAATCCTTCAGGGTGTTCAAGTGGTACATCCGGAATGTTGGAAGACTGCGCAACTTTATTTCCTACACTCTCATCTAATTCATTCAGATAAGCTTCAGGATCACTTAAGTAAGCCTCAGCCTTTGAGGTATCTTGTTCTCCCAAATTTGTCTTAAATCCTCTCTTGGCAGCAACAGAGCTATCCAATACAACATCCGGAAATAAAAATCCAGTTATAATAGGAAAAACAAATAAAGAATAAACAAGTAGTGTTTTTATTGGGGATGATGAAACAGCATGGTCTGTCCCACAATCACAATAAAGCTCAGCTTGCTTTTTAGAACCACTTCTCCAGATTTGGATCGCACCTAACAGAGCAAAAACAATAATCGCAAAATACATAAAAGGCATCATTTTTGGCGCAATAAAATGAACCATATTTCCTGTTATCACTAACTTAAGCATTAATAATGTAAAGCCAATTAAAATAATTCCTCGGATATATATTTGAAAACGATACTGCGCATTTTGTTTTTCCATATAATCTCTAAACCTCCTTTACTTATAAAAATAGAAACTGATAGAAAATAATAGCGATATAAACAACAATAGTAACGACTAGAATAAACGCTGCAACAAATCTTGCTTTAAAGAAAGCAAAAAGCATAATTGTATTTTTTAAATCAAGCATTGGACCATATACTAAAAAAGCAAGCAATGAGCCAGCAGTAAATGTACCACCAAAAGAAGCCGCAACAAAGGCATCTGCTTCAGAGCATAGTGAAAGAATATAACCAAACCCCATCATTAATGCAGGAGAGAGGAACTCGTTCGTTCCGAGCTCAGTCAACAGAGTACGATCAAGAAATGTTTGAAAAAGACTGGCGATTAACGCCCCCATTATTAAGAATTTACCCATTTCAAAAAATTCATCACTTGCATGAAATAACGTAGATTTTAACTTTCCTACTTTTTCTTCTTGATTAGTATTCCCTTCAACTACTACATCCTCTTTCGTCCACTTTAATTGATTGCTATTCTTAAACAAAAGATAAATGATAAACCCGATGACAATTGACAAAACAAACGCTAATCCCATTCTTGCATAAGCAATATGAAGCTCTGAAGAAAAGGCATAATAGGTTGAAGCAAATACGACTGGATTTAAGATTGGTGCCCCAACCAGAAAGACTACCCCAATATGTAATGGCATTCCCTTTTTCATCAACCTTCTTACAATCGGAACAATTGCACATTCGCAAATAGGGAAAATGGCTCCTAGCAATGCAGCTGGAAAAAGAGCAAGAATCGCATTTCTAGGCAATGCTCTTTTAATTAAATCTTCTGATACATATGTTTGAATAAGCGCTGAAACAAAAACTCCTAACAAAATAAAAGGTATCGCTTCTAATAGAATACTTAAAAACATCGTGTTGACTGTTAATAATTCTGAAGGAATGTTAAATGATAGATCCTGAAAATCAACAAATAGGAATAAGTAAAAAAACAAACCTATTAACCCAAGAGCAATAAATTCACGGAATAGTGGTATGACGATTTTATTCATTTTTGAACTCCTATCCTATTAATCTTTGTTCTATATCATACTAGTTTTCTTGCGAGATTATGTCTTTTTAATTATGAACTTTTCTTTACATTCTTTTTTCATTCTAGTTTTTTTCCTGAAATTCGACACATCCCAACACATTCCAGAGATTTATTCGTTGAAGTTTGCTGTTGACTTACAGTATACTCTCAATATCGAGTAAGTGAGAGGGGATTAAAATGACAAGAAAGATAAATTTACCACCAAAAAAGGAACGACACCGTTTATTCGGCTCTGTTGAACCAGGAGTGAAGCTAAAACCCACAGAAAAAGAGCAAATGCCTGATTTACAAAATACAAAAAAAGATTTTCTTTTTACTATAGACGCTGTAGGAATTAGTAATGTTAAGCATCCTATCATTATTCATTCTGACTTACTGCCAAAGGAACAAACGACAATTGCCACTTTTAAAATGACAAGTAAAATTTCATATGATTCAAAAGGAACAAACATGAGCCGTTTTACTGAACAACTGGAGCAATACCGTCAAAATGGAGGGTTTGTTCTTACTCTTTCAAATCTCTATGATTTTACGAAAGAATTAGCAGAACGTCTAAAGCAAAAAGATGCTAGTATAGAGGTAACATTCCCTTGGTTCTATGAACGCAAAGGACCAAGCTCAGAATTAGTCGGATTAAATCATGCTGAAGCCTCAATTTCCGTTACGTACGAAGATGGTGTTGGGTTTACAAGCTCAGCTTCTTTAACTAGTGCAATCACAACACTTTGTCCGTGCTCTAAGGAAATTAGTGAATATAGTGCACACAACCAACGTGGATTCGTGACGATGAATGTAGAATTTACTGAGGGATATGATGAAAAAACTGATTGGAAAGCAGCACTTTTAGAAGCAGCTGAATCAAACGCAAGTGCAATGATACACCCTGTTCTTAAACGTACAGATGAAAAGGTTGTAACAGAAACTGCCTATGAAAACCCTCGTTTTGTTGAAGATATGGTTCGGCTTGTTGCTGCTGACTTATATGAATTAGATTATGTACAGGCATTTACAGTAGAATGTCGTAACGAAGAATCTATTCATTTACATGATGCGATTGCTAGTTTAAGTTATAGAAAAGAAGACTAATGTAAAACGGTGTCCCAATCGGAACACCGTTTTCTTCTTAACCAAATACTTTGGCTAATTCTTCTTTATCTTGATCAAGCCAAAAACGCATTAAACGCTTCGCTCCTTCTAAGTCATGAAGCTTTGCTTGGCCACATTGTTTTTCATTAGCTGCTGGAATTTCCGTAATCTCAACAGCAGTTTTCATAGTATCTTCTAAAAGATCAATAATTTCACTTACTTCTGGCTTTCCACTTACAACTAAATAATAGCCTGTTTGACATCCCATTGGTGAAACATCAATAATATCAAAGTGATCATATTTTTCTGAATGCTCACGAATATTAAAAGCCAATAAATGCTCTAACGTGTGAATGGTATCAGGCTTCATCGCCTGTTTATTTGGCTGACAAAAGCGAATATCAAATTTATTCACTTCACCGTCACTACCAACTTTATGAACGCCACAATGACGAACATATGGTGCCCTTACTGCATTATGATCTAATTCAAAGCTTTCTACTGAAGGCATCTTTTTCACTCCTATAATGTTAAAATGGACTAGCATACTATGCTCGTTTATATTGTAACACATGAATGAAAAATGGCGAATGATCAACTATTCTAGTGGAGGAAAACTTCATTCTTAAAAGTGAGGTCAACAAGTTATGATACAAATTTTCATTTCGGCTATCCGTTTTTATCAAAAGTTTATTTCGCCCCTTACACCACCTACCTGTCGCTTTTATCCAACATGTTCACATTATGGACTCGAAGCGTTTCAAAGGTTTGGTGTACTAAAAGGAAGTTATTTAACGTTAAAGCGTATTGTAAAATGTCATCCGTTTCATCCCGGTGGTATTGATCTTGTACCAGAAAAACAGGGTAAAAATGAAAAAAAGCTATAAAATTTTCATAGCTTTTTTTGTTTTAATTTTCGTATCCATTTACAATAACATCAAGCTTACCTGTTGCAGGATCTATAACAAGACCATGCACTGGAATATTCTCAACTAATAATGGGTGATTTTTAATTGTTTCTACACTATCACGAACACTATCTTCAACTTTCTCAAAGCCTTTTAACCATTGATCTAAATCTATTCCAGAATATTTAACCGTTTCAATTTTTTCAGAGGAAACTCCGCGTTCCATTGCTTTTGATAAGAAGGATTCTGAATTTAATTTACTCATTCCACAATCATGGTGACCTACTACACAGATTTCATCTGCTTTTAATTCATAAACAGCGACTAAAATACTTCTCATGATACTTCCAAAAGGATGAGCAACAATAGCACCAGCACTTTTCACAATCTTTACGTCACCATTTCGAATGTTCATCGCTTGTGGCAAAAGCTCAACTAGTCTAGTGTCCATACAAGATAAGATGACAAGCTTTTTCTCAGGAAACTTTGTTGTTTCAAATTTTTCAAATTCTTTATCTGCTACAAATTTTTCATTATGTGCTAAAATCTCATCTACTAATCCCATATTTTATTCCTCCACTATTCTAGTTTTCTGTTTTTTTATCATATCATAACTCTTGAATTTTCTCTAACGATGAGTTAATATGGTTAAGGACATTAAATCGTAACAGTTACTATTTGTTTTTTACTAAAAATTAGTTCTCAAACCGTAATCATTAAGATATAATAATGAAGTCTTAATCGTAATCATACTGATTTATTGAAAGGAGAGGATATACATGAAAAAGCACACATTACTCATGAGCTCATTCCTGTTACTATCAAGCTTATTAATCGGCTGTAATGCAAGTAACGAAGAAGGACAATCGGCGAATGAAACAAATACTGAAGATACATTAAAAATCTATACTACTATTTATCCACTAGAAGATTTCGCAAAAAAGATAGGTGGAGACCTAGTTGAAGTTGAAAACATTCTTCCTCCTGGGGTTGACGCCCACACATACGAGCCTACTACTAAGGCGATGGTTGAAATCGCTGAAGCAGACGGATTCATTTATACAGGTGTAGGATTTGAAAGTTTTACAGAAAAAGTTCAAAAATCATTAAAATCTGAAGATGTTGCCTTTATCAATGCTGGTGAAGGAATCGAATATATCGAAGGACACGAAGAAGAAGCCACCCATGATGATAGTGCACATGCTGAGGACGAAGCCGCTCATGATGAAACTGAAAACGCTGAGGACGAAGCCGCTCATGATGAAAGTGCACATGCTGAGGACGAAGCTGCTCATGATGAAAGTGCACATGCCGAGGACGAAGCCGCTCATGATGAAACTGAACATGCTGAGGACGAAGCCGCTCATGATGAAACTGAACATGCTGAGGACGAAGCCGCTCATGATGAAACTGAACACGCACACGATCACGGTGATCAGGACCCTCACGTTTGGATTGACCCTATTCATTCTATTACTCTAGCAGAAAACATCAAAGATGCATTAATAGAACTTAATCCAGAAGGAAAGCAAACATTTGAGGATAACTTTCAAGCTTTAAAAACGCAGCTTGAAGACCTTGATCAATCTTTTAAAGAAGTTATAAGTAATGCAGAAAAGAAAGAGATCCTAGTATCTCATGCTGCTTACGGTTATTGGGAAAACCGTTATGGAATTGAACAAATCAGTGTACTAGGGCTTTCTCCAACCGAGGAACCTTCACAAAAAGAATTACAAACAATTATTGAAACAGCTAAGGAACATGAGATCAACTACATCATTTTTGAAACAAATGTTACAAACAATGTAACAGATATCGTTCAAGCTGAAATTGGAGCAGAAGCATTAACCCTTAGCAACCTAGAGTCTATTACAGAAGAAGATGTAAAAAATAATGAGGATTATTTTAGTATTATGGAAAGAAATTTAGAAACATTAAAAACAGCACTATCTAGTAAGTGAGCGAATATTTCGCTCACTTTTTTTATTTAGACAGAAAGATGCATCTATCATATAATCAACTTGATCTTCAAAAAATAAAAAGGATGTGAAATATGATTTACAAGCAGCGTGCAATACCTAGTGAATTACTTATTCTGAAAAACCTAGATACCCGAATGAGATTGGATGAAAAGGACAAGCAGTATTATGCTAACCTTAAGAAAGGGTATGAGGGCGAGGTAAAATTCGATAGATTAATAGAAAAGCTTACCTGTGAATGCCTTATCCTAAATGATTTGCTCTTAAAACAAAATAACACGTTGTTCCAAATTGACACTTTACTGATCACACAAGACTCTCTTTACCTTTATGAGGTGAAAAATTATGAAGGAGACTATTATTACGACTCTGATCGACTATATAAGAAAAACCAAAAAGAAATAATCAATCCTCTCATTCAATTAAATAGAGCCGAATCATTATTTAGACAATTACTCAAACATCTTGGATACCCTACTTCGATTTTTGCTTCAGTCGTTTTCATCAACCCAGAATTCACTCTATATCAATCACCCCTGAACAAACCATTTATTTTTCCCACTCAAATTTATAGGCACTTGAAAGAACTAAATACTGTATCGTCGAAGTTAACTGATGATCATAAGAGGCTTGCTGACAAGTTACTTTCATTACATGTCATGGACTCTCCTTATAGAGAATTACCTAGCTTTGAATATAATGAGCTTCGTAAAGGGGTTATTTGTGGGGAGTGTTTTTCTTTATCAATGTCTGTTTTGGGTAAACATTGTATATGTAAAAAATGTGGACAAAAAGAAATAGTCGAAACTGCAGTAATACGTAATGTGAAGGAGTTTCAACTTCTTTTTCCAGAACAAAAAATAACAACAAATGCCATTCACGATTGGTGTGAAATTGTAACATGCAAAAGGAGAATACAAAGAATTCTAGAGAAAAACTTTAAAATTAAAGGAGCTCATCAATGGGCATATTATGTTGAATAAAATGCAATTAGGTGCCTTGAAATTCTCTTAATTCTTTTGTTTAAAATTTGTAATTATCTATATGAAGGACAACACTTAGTGTTTTTTGCTTTGCTAAGTGTTTGTCCTTCATTGCCTTAAAGAACGATATTTCTTTTTCTTTAATACCCCCTACTTGATTTAATGAGCGGAACTTTGAACGACACTGGAAACTTTTTCTCAAGCACTTTTGTCGTTCATACCACCTATGAACGACACTACACACTCTTTCTCAAGCACTTTTGTCGTTCATACCACCTATGAACGACACTACACACTCCTTCTCAAGTCACTTTGTCGTTCATACCCCTTATGAACGACACCACCCCCTCTATCTCAAGCACTTTTGTCGTTCATACCACCTATGAATGACACCACCAACTCTTTCTCAAGCACTTTTGTCGTTCATACCACCTATGAACGACATTACACACTCTTTCTCAAGCACTTTTGTCGTTCATACCCCTTATGAACGACACCACCTGCTCTATCTCAAGCACTTTTGTCGTTCATACCACCTATGAACGACATTACACACTCTTTCTCAAGCACTTTTGTCGTTCATACCCCTTATGAACGACACCACCAGCTCTATCTCAATCACTTTTGTCGTTCATACCCCTTATGAACGACACCACCTGCTCTATCTCAATCACTTTTGTCGTTCATACCACCTATGAACGACACTACACACTCTTTCTCAAGCACTTTTGTCGTTCATACCCCTTATGAACGACACCACCCCCTCTATCTCATTCACTTTTGTCGTTCATACCCCTTATGAACGACACCACCCCCTCTATCTCATTCACTTTTGTCGTTCATACCCCTTATGAACGACACCACCCCCTCTATCTCAATCACTTTTGTCGTTCATACCCCTTATGAACGACACCACCAGCTCTATCTCAATCACTTTTGTCGTTCATACCCCTTATGAACGACACCATCCGCTCTATCTCATTCACTTTTGTCGTTCACCCTCTTATGAACGGAACGAAACTTTACACTCACTCCAAAACATTGAAAAACCCACTAGAATATTCTCTAGAAAATAGTGGACACTATGGGTGATTACGACAAGGTAGGAAAAGAAAGGCGGATCGCAATGGATGATTTAGTATTAGCGCGTTCACTGTTCGGAACCACAATGGGCTTTCACATCATTTTTGCCACTTTGGGTGTTGGGTTGCCTTTAATGATATTATGTGCGGAACTTCTTTTTCAAAAAACAAAGGATCAGGATTATGCCATCATGGCAAAGCGATGGACAAAAGGACAGGCTGTTTTGCTTGGGGTTGCCATTCCAACAGGAACAATTGCCGGGGTTCAGCTCGCATTATTATGGCCGGGATTTATGGAGGTAATAGGGAGAGTAATGTCATTACCTTTCCAAATTGAAATTTATGCTTTCTTTATTGAAGCCTTGTTTATGAGCATTTATGTTTATGCGGCTGATCGAATTTCTCCTAGAATGAGGATCATCAGTGTTACCCTCGTTCTCATAGGGGCAAGTGCTTCTGCCGTTCTCATTACGAATGTTCATGCATTTGAAGGAACTCCCGCTGGTTTCAGGATTGAGAATGGGGAAATTGTTGATGTGGATCCATGGGCTGCGTTTTTTAACCCTAGCTTCTTCATTTCAGCTGCACATGTAGCTGTTTCAGCTTATATGACCGGTGCTTTTATGATTAGTACAATAGCAGCGTTCAAAATGTTAAAAAGCAGGAAAAATGAACGTGTATACAAATTTCATCGAAAAGCACTTATGTTAAGTTTGGTTATTGGTGGAATCTTCTCTTTTCTAACGGCAATCAACGGCCATGAGTCGGCTCAAATGTTACATGAATACCAGCCTGAAAAGCTTGCTGCAGCAGAAGGCCTTTTTGAAACACAGGACTACGCTCCCCTAGCTATTGGAGGATTTACAGATCGAGAAACAAAAGAAATAAAGTATGGGATTGAAATACCGTGGGCATTAAGTTTTTTAGCAGGAAATAGCTTTGAAACTGTGGTTGTTGGTTTAAATGACTTTCCTGAAGAATACTGGCCACCGTTATTTGTGCACACACTTTTTAACGGCATGGTTCTTATTGGGAGCTTTTTAATCTTTTTATCCCTTGCTGGGTTTGTTTGGAACAAATTTTTGAAAAAACCACATTTTCCTAAGCTATTTATGTATGCCTTCGTTTTAGCAGGACCACTGTCCCTTCTTTCCATTGAATTTGGATGGATTTTTGCCTGTACTGGGAGACAACCATGGGTGATTTATCGTATTTTAGCTACCGAAGATGTCGTAACAAAGTCAACCCAAATTGGGATGTTGTTTGTTCTTTTCTCTCTAATTTATGTTGTCTTAGGTATTGCGGTTTTAGCTGTATTAAGATATTACTTCAAGCGCCACCCTGTTGAGGATGAGCTTGATGGAGGAGTACCTAACCAAAATAATCTTAGTTATTAATCCTTAGAAAAGGTGTGAATCAAAATGACTGCAGATTCATTACTCGCAATCACAGTATTATGGGGGTTCGTGTTTATTTATGCTGTTATGGCTACAATGGATTTTGGAGCAGGCTTCTGGTCCATGGTTTATTTTAATAAAGAAAAAACAAATGCAACAAACATCGCGAACCGTTATCTCTCTCCCACATGGGAAGTAACAAATGTATTCATTGTGGCCATTGTTATCGCGCTAGTTAGCTTCTTCCCAGGAGCAACATTTATCTTGGGGACAGTCCTACTCCTTCCTGGGAGTTTCATCTTAATACTATTAGCTTTACGAAGTGGTTTTTTAGTGTTTTCACATGTTGCAAAGGACTATGAAAAAGGTTTAACCTATGTTTCCGGAATTTCAGGATTTATTATTCCAGCGTTACTTATGCTTGTGTTGCCGATTACACATGGTGGCTATATTGATGTTGATGTTGTAAATGGTGTACATCAGCTTAACTTCGGTGCTTTATTTACAAGTCCAAACATCTACGCCTTCATTGGATTTGCTGTTAGCAGTACACTGTTTTTATCATCGCTGCTGCTTGCAGACTATTCAAATGTGGCGGATGAACTCGAAGCTTATCGTGTTTATCGTCGTGATGCATTAATTCTTGGTCCCATTTCTTTATTTACAGCGTTTTTAATTATGCTAACCTTAAGAGTCGAGGCAAATTGGCTTTATACGAATATGCTTGAGTACCTCCCCTTTTTAATTGGGTCAGTTCTTTTGTTTGTTGTTGCTGGTGCTGCTTTATTTCTTCCATCAGCAAAGCATAAGCAACGAATTGGAAGACCTAGATTAGCAGTAGTTGCTGTAACCATTCAATATTTATTAGCAAGTTATGCATATGGACGGGCTCATCTTCCATACATGATTTATCCTGACGTCACAATTGAATCTGGTTTTACACATCCAAATACGTTTCGAGCATTATTCATCACTTATATTGTCGGATTTCTCATTCTTTTTCCTGGATTCGTTTACTTTTGGAAACTCTTTATGAAAGATAAGCGCTATTTAAAACAAAATGAATCTTAAATAAGTCTTACATATTTTTTCTTCTTTTAGAAAAAATAAAGTGGTGATAAAACGAGCAAGGGGGATGTAACATGAAAGAAAGCCTGATTGAGTCATTCCGTCAAGATGTGAAAAATTCAAATGCTGACTCGTTTCCGATGTTTGTAGATTCTTTTACAAATTTATGGGACTATGAGTTCGGTTCACTGGATGACCTTCCACAAGATGTTGATGACTTAGTTGCTGATCGTGCAATTGAATATGGATTAATGGAATAACAATAACATACTAATGATACCCTTAATACTTAAAGAATCCCGGCTGTTAGATGCCGGGATTTGTTGTTGCAGTTTTAGCAGTAGCTTTTGATAGCTTTTTTTGTGCTCGTTTTTTTGCAAGTAACCCATGCTTTGGTGAAAATAAAAATGCAAGGGCGAAAAGAACACCAGTTGACGTTGCCATCGCACCTGCAATCGACACATTTAATAAGGTTGCCATGTAATAACCACTTATCGCAGAGAAAACACCGATTCCCGCGCTAATAAACAGCATATTTAGTAATTTATCTGTTAGTAAATATGCTGTAGAGGCAGGGACAATGAGCATTGCCACAACTAAAATGGCACCAACACTATCGAATGAGGCAACTGTAGTAATTGAGAGCATACCCATCTGTAAGTAATGAATAAATAAGACGGGAATTCCAATGGCTACAGCCATTTCAGGATCGAATGAGCTAATCTTAAATTCTTTATAAAAGAAGATAATGATTAATAAATTGACAATAAACACAAAACCTAGAAGCCAAACTGCTTTTGGACCCAATTCCATCCCATTCCACTCGACTATATCCCACGGGATAAATGTGATTTCCCCCATTAAGGCGTGATCCACATCTAAATGGATATTTCCTGCAAAAACAGAAAGAAGAATAACTCCGACGGCAAAAAGAGATGTAAACACAATCCCAATCGCAGCATCCCCTTGGACACCCTTACCACTCAATACCTGAACAAGTAAGGCTGTTAATAAGCCTACAACAACTGCACCAATTAAAAGGGATGGACCATCTAGACTACGGCTAACTAAATATCCACCGACTATTCCTAATAAAACAGTATGTGAGATCGCATCCGCTAGCATCGCCATTTTTCTTAAAACGAGAAAACACCCAATCATTGCACATGTAATGCCTACTAATGACCCTGTGATGATAATCCAAGCATCATAAGTCATTTACCATCACTCTCCTATCTCCCAGACTCGTTGACTTCGGTATCAGTAATGGTGCACGATCATGGATACGCAACAATTTAAGCAGCTGATCTTTCGTTTCTTTTGAAATAGCATTTAAATTAAGATCGTCTCTTGTTTTCAACTCTAAATGGGCAAATTCCATCTCATGCATTAAATACATTTCATATAGTCGCTGTTGTAAAACTAGTTCGTATCCTGACTCAATACCTTTTTCGGTTAACATCCATTTACCATTACTTGATGGTTTAATATACTCCTTCTTTTCCAGTACATTTTTAGCATGTTGGTAAAGGCTTGGTGTAACCTTTCTTTTTAATAAAACCTCTTCTTCAGTAATTTCACGCAGATTTCCGCCTTCTGCTACATCATAAAAGCTTAAGAAAATTTGCTCTACTGCTGTTCGTTTTCTTAAATGTAGCTGTTTTATTGCCTTTGCAAGCAAGCCTCTTTTTGGAGCAAAAATGAGCGAAATGATAAATAAGATTGTTGCAGCAATAATGATAAGTGGACCTGTTGCCATCCCTTCCATAATTGTACTTAATAGTGTTCCAAATACTCCAGAAATGCCGCCGATAAAGCCTGAAATAATAATCATTGAGCTTAATTTCTCAGTCCAATATCTTGCACTAATCGCAGGAGTAATGAGCATAGCTGCCATCAACACAACACCAACTGTTTGTAAGCCAATGACAACTGAACAAACAATGAGTAAGAGTAAGAGCCCATTAAAGAATTTTGCCGGTATCCCAATTCCTTTTGCAAACTGAGGATCAAATGTAAGCAATTTGAATTCTTTGTAAAAGACTGCCGTAATCGCCAATAAGATGATCGCTATTATTGTAATTAATTGTACATCTGCTGCAATCATTGAAGCTGCCTGCCCGAAAATAAAGTCATCTAAACCACTTTGATTTCCAGCACCATTATGTTGGATATAGGTTAATAGAACAATCCCGAATCCAAAAAACACAGAAATGATAATACCAAGTGCCGAATCCTCTTTTATTCTGGAATGATTAATAATCACTTGAATGAAAAACGAAGAAATTAAGCCTGCTATTATAGCTCCAATTAAAAACCAAAGAAGCGATTTTGAACCATATAGTAAATAGGCAATGCACACTCCAGGTAAAGCCGAATGAGCCATCGCATCACCTATTAAGCTTTGCTTTCTTAATAACGTAAAGCTCCCGACAACTCCACTAGCAATCCCCAGGAGCATTGTGCCAATTAGTACCCATTGGGTATTTGGATTTTGAAGTTGTAACAATAGTTCTTCAAACATTTGCTTCACTCCTATTTATTCTAAAGGAACTAACCGTTCCGTATCCTTCTTTAAGAAAGCCATGATCTACTATCTTTCATTTTATTTCCCTTCAACAACAACCGATTGGTCTTGTAGAAATGTTAGTTTTCCACCATACGTTTTTTGAAGATTATCGATTGAGAAAGTATCCTTAGTTGGACCAAACGCAACTTTTCTCATATTTAATAGAAGAACCCAATCAAAATACTCTTCTACTGTTTGTAAATCATGATGAACAACTAGAACCGTTTTCCCTTTTGCCTTTAATTCATTTAGTAGAGCGATAATGGCTTTTTCAGTTGCTGCATCCACTCCAACAAATGGTTCATCCATAAAGTAAACATCTGCATCTTGAGCAAGTGCTCTTGCTAAAAAAACCCTTTGCTGCTGCCCACCAGAAAGCTGACTGATTTGACGATTTTCAAATTCAAGCATTCCTACTTTTTTAAGACACTCTCTAGCAAACTCACTATCTTTCTTACCTGGTCGTTTAAACCAGCCAACATGACCATATCTTCCCATTAAAACAACATCTAAAGCATTTGTTGGGAAATCCCAATCCACAGATCCACGTTGTGGAACATAGCCCACACGCTTTCTTTGCTTCTTGTATTGTTCACCAAATATATTTACTTCACCAGAAGCTGCTGGAATTAACCCTAAAATCCCTTTAATTAAGGTTGACTTTCCAGCACCGTTTGGGCCAATAATGCCAATTAATTTTCCTTCAGGTACCTCAAAACTTACTTCCTGTAAAACAGGCTTCTGATGATACGCAATTGTTAAATTTTCAACTGTAACAGGATTCATTCATTAACACCAACCTTTTTGCGGTTTCACTTATATATATACCAATAGCTAAGAACAAATTGTTTTTTTCATTCTTAGCTATCAACCCTTATAACTATCGTGACTCTATTTTAAAGAAGATACAATTGTGTCTACATTGTGTTTGAACATACCAACGTATGTGCCTTCTTCTGTTCCTTCTTCACCCATAGCGTCAGAAAAAAGCTCACCACCGATTACTACTTCATGACCTTGTTTTTTTGCACCTTCTACTACTGCACTAATTGACTTCTCTGAAATACTACTTTCAATAAACACAGCTTTAATGTTTCTCTCTACTAATGTATCTACCAACGCTTGAACATCTTTTAGTCCATATTCAGAATCAGTACTCAATCCTTGTAATCCCATTACTTCTAATCCATATGCATGCCCAAAATAAGCAAAGGCATCATGAGCTGTTACTAGAACACGACTTTCTTCTGGAATGGTTTTAATTTGCTCTTTTGCATAAGCATCCAAATCCTCTAATTCTTTTTTATAGTTGGCCGCATTTTCCTTAAATAATTCTTCATTATCAGGAGATTGCTTTGTTAATTCCTCTTCAACTGCATCAACAGCATGAATCCATGCTTTGATATCAAACCATACGTGAGGATCGTGTGCAGTTGAATCATCTGCTGCCAATAACAGATCTTCTGGAATTGAATCACCAACAGCAACTGTCGCTTTATCCTCTGACATTTTTTCAAAAATTTCACCCATTTTACCCTCTAAATGAAGACCATTGTAAAAAATCATATTTGCTTCATTTAATTTCTGGATATCTCCTTGAGAAGCTTGATAAAGATGAGGGTCGACTCCTGGTCCCATTAATGAAGTAACTTCCACTTTATCTCCACCCACATGTTTTACGATATCTGCTACTTGACCTGTAGTTGTTGTAACATTAATTGTTTCACTAGAAGTTCCGTTTCCTTCAGCTACATCACCATTTGTCTGTTCACTACCACATGCCGATAATAAAAATACTGCTAGAATTGCTGTTCCTACACTCGCCAACCATTTTTTCACCTTTTACTCCTCCATTTCGCGTTTCATTTTTATATTCATGGTTGAAACTTTCCTATTTTTGCTGGGTCAAAAGTAGTTTATGTAGTATTTTAGTATGTGTGCTACTTTTTTTACTCGTATCATTTTTTGTTAGTCGATCTAAAAAAGTTTCCTTAAGGCAACAATAAAACATCTGGACTTTTATGTCAATCATCTTTTCTCGACAATTTGCAGTATTAGAAAAACTTGCTTACCACCAGTCCTAATGGCGAAAGCCTTCGTTTTTCTTATACGATCGCCCATAAAATTTATATACTTTCTGATCGTAAAAAAAAGGATAACTCTAACTATGCACTCAGTGGTTATACTGAATTCATAATCTTGAGTTATCCTTAAAAGAGCAGAAAGAGAAACTAACTTTCAGTAAATTTGTTAATCTTTCACCATGATTATACTCAGTTGCTTGCTCTCATAAAAATCTTGATCATTTTATTTTGCCTCAAAAAATGACTCTAAAATTTAATTTTGTTAAGTTGAAAATTTAATTTTAACCTGTTATTCCCATCAAAAATATGTTTTTATAGATATTTTACAACATTACCTATTTTACAGTTGTAATTGATGTTGCGAGTTCCTTTATCATATCTTTTTTCACATCAAACCCTATCCCTAGTCCATTTTGTAAACTAATTTTCCCTGCAACACTTTTTATTTCCGGATCAACGATATCCTGCTCCCAATATCTTGAGGATGATGAGATATCTCCCGGAATTGTAAAGTTTGCTAGTGATGCTAATGCAAGATTATGTGCCCTTGAAATACTTGTTTCAAGCATTCCACCACACCAGACGGGTATATCATTTTTAAGACATAGATCATGTATTTTCTTTGATTCAGTTAACCCACCTACGCGCCCCGGTTTAATATTAATAACTTGGCAACTTCCCAATTCAATTGCTTTTCTGGCATCTTCACTAGTTGTAATACTTTCATCTAAGCATATAGGAGTTGATAGTTTCTCTTGAAGCTTGGCATGATCAATAATGTCATCTGCTGCGAGTGGTTGTTCAATCATCATTAATCCAAATTGATCTAGTTCTTTTAATCTTTCAACATCTTTCAGTGTATAGGAAGAATTGGCATCTGCCATTAAAGGTAAATCAGGAAACCTTTTGCGTATTTCCTCTACTATTTTCATATCTTGGTCTGGTGAAATCTTTATTTTAAATCGTTTATATCCTTCCTCATTGTATCGAGTAATTTGCTCGATCATATTTGAAAGGGAAGATATCCCGACGACAACACCACACTCAATTTCATTTCTTACGCCTCCTAATGCTGTTGATAAGGATATATTTTTCTTCTTAGCATAAAGATCCCATATTGCCCCCTCTAGAGAGGCTTTTGCCATTTGATTTCGTTTTATTCTTTTAAAAATCTCCTGCAGTTCATCTGGGTGTTCAAAAGGCTCAGAAATGACTAATGGGATAAGAATGTCTTTAAGAAGATGAAAGCAGGTTGAAATCGTTTCTTCTGTATACCAAGGCGTTGAAAAAGCCACTACCTCTCCCCATCCACTTACTCCATCACAATCAATCACCTCAACTATAATACTATCTCGATCCGAAACATATCCTATGCTTGATGTAAACGGGACTTTCAACTTCTGAGTTATATGATACAATGTGACTTTTTCAACTTTAATCATTTAGACATTCCTTTTTCTAGATATTTTCTAAGTTCTTTTCTCAAAAGCTTATTAGATGCATTTCTTGGAAGCTCTTCTAAAAATGTTATATGATGAGGAACTTTGTATTTTGCCAATCGCTCTTGACAGTATGCAAGAAGATCTTCACGATCCATTTTTTCAGTTGTAACAAGAAAAGCATAAGGGACCTGTCCCCATTTCTTATCTTCTATACCAACAACACCCGCATCCTGGACAGCTGGGTATGAGAGTAAGACATTTTCGATTTCTGCAGGATATACATTTTCTCCACCAGAAATAATTAAATCTGATCTTCTATCTAATACATATAAAAAACCATCATTATCGATATAACCTTGATCACCTGTGTGAAACCAACCATTTGTAAATCCGCTTTTTGTCGCTTCCTCCCGCTTCCAGTAACCCTTTGTAATAGTTGGTCCTTTAACGAAAATCTCGCCCTCTTCGAACGGTGAGCATTCTCTTCCATTTTGCATGATTTTCATTTGACATAAAAATAATGGTTTACCTGCTGATCCTATCTTTTTCATGCTATATTCAGGAGATAAGGTAACAATTTGTGAAGAGGTTTCGGTCATTCCATACGTTTGAAAAACGGGGATTTGTTTTGTGAGGCTTTTTTCAAGCAAGTCTTTTGGAACTGGTCCTCCTCCTGCAAGCATACATCGAAAGCTCTCCGGGTATTTGTTATGGCCAAGGTCATCTACCATTTGATTTAGCATTGTTGTGACAACTGACACAATGGTTCCCCCATCTTCAAAGATAGCTCGATTCATTTTTTTAGCATCAAATCTCTCAAATAAGATGATGCCGATTCCATAAATAACACTTCGAAACAAAATCGATAATCCGCTAATATGAAATAACGGAACAGCTAACAACCAACGATCTTCTTGTACTAGTCCCAGATTTAATGCAGAACCAATTGCACTTGACCAATGGTTTCCGAACGTTTGTAGTACACCTTTTGGATATCCTGTTGTTCCAGATGTATACATGATGGTTGCCACTTGATCTGCCTTGTACTCCTCAATTTCTTGTATGTAAACAGGACTTTCTATATCTTTGAGGTGGTCTACAACAATTAAATTTGCATGATCATCTAGTTTTTCCGCTAATTCTTCATGACAAATAACAGAAACAGCTTCAGCATCTGATAGTTGAAAAGCTAGCTCTTGATTTGTTAAGCGATGATTTAATAATACAGCTATAGCCCCGACAGAGAAGAGCGCATGAATCACTTCAATCATATCTATGCTGTTTTTCATGAGCACCCCTATATGCTCATCCTTTTTTACCCCAAGAGAGATTAATTGTTTTACTCTCTTTTGAACACGTTTATAAAGCTCGTCAAACGTCAATTCTTCATTTTCTACTTTAACAGCCAAACGATTTGGTGTAAGATTTGCTCGTTGCTTTAACCAGTTAGGGAATGTCTCATTCATAAAAAATACCTTACCTCCTTTAATATATATTTTTAATAAAAAAAGCTTGATGAGAAAAGGATCACCAAGCTTTTGAAATCGTATAAGGCTTAAGGGAAACGAGGGAATTGTTTGAAGTCCGGAGTACGTTTTTCTTTAAACGCATCGCGGCCTTCTTTTGCTTCATCCGTTGTATAATAAAGCAATGTTGCATCCCCAGCAAATTGCTGAATTCCTGCAAGTCCATCTGTATCCGCATTAAATGCTGCTTTTAAGAAACGAATAGCTGTTGGACTTTTTTCTAATATTTCCTCACACCATTTTACCGTTTCTTCTTCTAATTGTTCTAATGGAACAACTGTATTGACTAAGCCCATATCTAAAGCTTCTTGTGCACCATATTGTCTGCATAGATACCAGATTTCACGTGCTTTTTTGTGTCCTACTATGCGAGCTAGGTAACCTGAGCCATACCCTGCATCAAAGCTTCCCACTTTAGGACCAGTTTGTCCAAATACAGCGTTATCCGCAGCAATTGTTAAATCACAAACGATATGTAATACATGTCCACCACCGATTGCATATCCTGCAACCATCGCGATAACAGGCTTTGGAATGACACGAATTAATCGTTGTAAATCAAGTACGTTTAAGCGGGGAATTTGATCATCACCTACATAACCACCATGGCCACGCACTTTTTGGTCTCCACCTGAACAGAAGGCTTTTCCACCTTCACCTGTTAAAATAATGACACCTACATTTTCATCATCTCGAGCTCGAGCAAATGCATCAATTAACTCTGTCACCGTTTTCGGTGTAAATGCATTATGTACATGTGGACGGTTAATTGAAATCTTTGCTATTCCATTATATGTTTGATAAATGATTTCTTCATACTCACGCTGTGTAACCCATTCAAATGCCATTTTTGTACCTCCTAATTATTTTGAGATAAAAACTCACTTACTATTTTACCAAAAATTCGCGGTTGTTCTACATGAATTGTATGTCCTGCATGATTTATTTCCTTTAAGTAGCTAGTAGGAAGGTATTTGTGCATATTTTTAGCTATATCACAAAACTTTATATCCCATTCACCACACAACAATAACACAGGGATCTCTATACTTGGGAGCTGCTCCCACCAGGATGGTTGAGATCCTGTCCCCATCCCAATTAAACTGTTAGCAAGTCCTACAGGATTATTTTGTAGCCTAAGTAATCTCAGTTTTTGTTTTGTTTCCAGTGATAATTGGTCTTGCGTGGAGAATAAGGGAATTTCCTCCCATCGTTGTACAAATTTTTCTACTCCATGACTCAAAATTTCTTCAGCAAGCTTTTCATCCGATACTTTTCGATTGTGTCGTTCCTTCGGGTTATTTAAACCAGGTGAACTACTCTCAAGAATCAGTGTTTTTACTCGTTCCGGGAATGAAGCAGCAACAGATAAAGCTAATCTTCCTCCCATAGAATATCCTAAAATATTCGCACGGTTAATTGATAAAGTATCTAATATTTCAACAATATCTTTAACAACCTCATTCATTTCATATCTTGAAGGATCTGAAGGAGATTCTGTTTTACCATGTCCAATAATGTCAATTAAAACAAGTTGATGCTGTGGAAATTCAGCTAATATATGGTTCCAATTGGCAATACATCCTGTAAAACCATGTAGTAAAACAAGTGGTTCACCGTTTGAAATGACTTCAACGTTATAATCGATACCTCTTATTTTCATTGTTTCAACACTTTTCTTATTTCCTGGGAAACATGATCTAACAATTCCCGATGAATCTTGACACGTGTCAGTCGATCTGTTTCAAGTTCAACAACCTGTAATCCGCTGTTGTTCCATTCATTTGTAAGATAATTCTGGAGTTCATTCCAGCTCTCAATCTTCACATATTTCCCCTCATACATTTCTACCACTTTCGAAAAATTTAATCCAGTCGGAGTTCCGTAAAGTGTTTCAAAATGCTTTTCTTCTTTTGACTGAGGAAGAAAAGAAAAGATCCCGCCACCATCATTATTAACTAAAATGACCGTTAGATTAAGCTGGTTCATTTTTGCTACTAAAAGACCATTTAAATCATGAAAGAACGATAAATCACCTATTAATAAAAACGTAGGCTTTTTCTGATCTACGCTAACACCTAATGCCGTAGATACAATTCCATCAATACCGTTGGCTCCTCTATTAGCAATGATCTCTATTTCTTTATCATGATTTCTAAAAAACGTATCAACATCCCGTATCGGCATGCTGTTTCCGACGAATAATCGGCTACCATCAGGTAAGAGTTGTTGAAGTTCACTTACTACCTTTCCTTCAAATAACTCATCGATTTTAACCAGCTCATGATTAATTCTTTCTGAAAAGACCTGATTACATAACAACCATTTATTATAATAATCCGAGAATTCCTTAGCTGGTATTATGTTCCCAAGCTCCTTACAAAAATAATGCGGCATACAAGTAATGAGATGTGAAGCATTTAAAGTTGGGTCCCGATATTCTTCACTTGAATCGACAATAACCTGTACAATATCCGGATTATTTTTCAATAAAAGCATAAGAGGCTTGGAAACAGGCATAGGGCCAAACCGAATAATCACTTCTGGTTTAAGCTCATTAACTAATTCAGGATCTTTTAATATCGAGTCATATCCATCAATGATACCTTGCTTTTTATGCTTACCTGCTCTTAGTTGAGAAAGAGGGTCGGCAAGGATCGGGAATTTTAGTTTTTCAGAAAGCTTATTCACTTCTGTAATAAAATCTGGATCGTTTTGTTCTCCACACACAATAATTCCTTTAGAAAAGCTGTTCACAAGTTGAACCGACATCTCCATTTGTTCTTTCGTTAAAAGTACTTCACCTAGTGTAGTATGTAAATAAGTTGTTCGATCTTCTGTTGTACTCCATAAGTCATTAAGAGTTAAATTGGGCAGTAAAGGCTCTCTAAATGGAAAATTCAAATGAACCACTCCCTCAGGATGTGCAGAAGCAATTGACACTGCTCTACCTGCAATTGTCCTAACATATCGAAACATTCCTACTTGTTCTTCAGGTAAGGCTACGTCGACAAACCATTTTGGGTAATGGCCATACATTTGAATTTGATCAATTGCCTGTGGTGCTCCAACATCTCTTAACTCATGAGGTCTATCAGAAGTTATGACTATTAATGGAACTCTTGAGTAACGCGCTTCAACAATTGCTGGATAATAATTAGCTGCTGCAGTACCAGATGTACAAACTAATACAACAGGTCTTTTATTACACTTAGCTATACCAAGTGCAAAAAAGCCTGCTGATCGTTCATCAATATTAATGTAACAAGTAAGATCTGGATGCTCCGCCATTAAAATGGCCAAAGGAGTTGAGCGAGAACCTGGACTAATAACAACCTCTGCAACTCCTAAACGAGCCAGTTCATCAACAAAGTTGGCGACGTATCTGGTTAGTGTATCACCAGTCTTCATTTACGATTCCTCCCAAAGCAGACAGCATTGGCTTAAGTTTTATTTTAGTTTCTAGATATTCCGATTTCGGATCTGATTCTTCCACAATTCCACATCCTGCAAATAATGCAGCATTCTGACCTTCCAATAACCCGGAGCGAATTGCTACAACAAATTCACCGTTATTATCATGATCAAGCCAACCAATTGGACCTGCATACCATCCGCGATGCATTGGTTCAAGCTCTCTAATTTTTTCAATCGCTTTATCTTTAGGATACCCACCCAAAGCAGGTGTGGGGTGTAATCTTTCTACCATTGAAAGAAAGGAAAGTCCTTCTTTGGCAATCCCCTTCACAGGAGTGTAGAGATGTTGGATATTTTTCGTTTTATATAAGATTGGATATTTCGGTACACTTACTTCATCACAGCAAGTATCAATAGCAGCCTTGATCATTTTAACAACAATACTGTGTTCAATTAAGTTTTTGTCATCATTTAATAGTTGATGACCTAATCCTTGATCTTGTTCTTCTGTTTTCCCTCTTTTAATCGACCCAGCCAGACAGGTTGATAATACCTGAGTGTTTTTCTTTTTAATTAATCTTTCAGGAGTAGCCCCAACAAAGTGCTGATTTCCAATTTCAAAATCAAAAACATAGCTTGTTGGCTGTTCCTTTAGAAGATTATTTATGACTTGATAAGAATTTATTTTCTCTGTGAACTTTAGATGTACTTCACGAGCTAAAACTACCTTATCCATTTCTTTTGATTGAATATCCTTAGTTGCCTGTTGGACTGCCTTTAACCATTCAGACGTTTTATACTCAATAGTTGAAAATTCGTTAACCTTTTCACAATCTAATGAATAAGGAAACGAATGACTAAGTTCAATACTATTTTCAAAGTGCTTAATACAAACATCAAGTTCATCGTAAGGTGAAATGATTTTGTTAATAGTAAGATATGTTTTATTCTGAACAATTGAAAGCATTGTAGTTGGAAGTACAAATTTTGCTTCTGCAAATGAATCCCAAAGAGGACTTTTCTCTTTTATAGGATCAAATGAAAAACCTCCGAATAACAGTGGGCCTGTCCCTATTTCATTCTTCCGATCAGAAATAACCTTTTTAGGGGAGCGCTTCCATTCTTTTTCAATTTCCTGAAATCTTTGATTAGACTCTTTATTATTTTCGATAACTAATTCATTTCCTAGACCAACCATCGTAAAATCCCGTTCAGGTGTTGACCAAACAAATCGTTCTCCTAAGGAAAGTTCTTCACCGGAAGCAAAGAAATGAAGGGGGTCCATTGCATCCACTTCTTTTACGCTGCTAACGATCACAGATTGATTCGTCTGCTTTGCCTCTTCCAATGCCTGCTGTATAAATTCTTTTATTGTATGATCCAAAGTAGTTATCAAGCTTATCCCCCCGACACCAAAAATTGCTTATATTAAGATACACCTAGCTAGGTTGTGTGTCAATATAGAAAAGCGCGCGGCACCTTAACTTGCCCGTCCTGTGCCTTGATTAGGCTTTTTAAAACTATACACCAAACTAAGTTCATATTTTATCAATTCTGTTTTTAGAACCAAATTGTTATAACCTTATTATATATCTTGTTGTTCAGGATTAAAATGAAAACGTCTTGATGACAAAGTCATTTTATAGGTACAAATGGTAATAATAAGCTAGGATCTTTGATTTGAAAAGCATTGACACCCCTTGGTTATTTTTCTAAACTATGTTATGGAGTCGTTTTACATGTTCTATTTGTTTTTTGCTAAAAAAAGGAGAGATATTATGCAACCTCAGACAACGCCACATGCTCCTATGATTAAAAAGGACAAAGGCTGGAGAGTTTGGTGGATGCTATTAAGACCGCATACACTATCTGCAGCATTTATTCCTGTTACAATTGGGACTGTGTTAGCTTTGCATGAAGGATCAATAAAGCTCTCATTATTCATAGCCATGCTTGTAGCTTCTATTTTAATTCAAGCAGCAACAAATATGTTTAATGAGTATTTTGATTATAAACGTGGTTTAGACAATGAATCATCTGTTGGTATAGGTGGTGCCATCGTTAGAAATGGAATAAAGGCAAACACTGTTTTAACATTAGGTTTTTCATTTTTTGGTATTGCCACATTATTAGGTGTTTACATTTGTATGATGTCCACTTGGTGGATTGCTGTTATAGGAATAGTATGTATGCTAGCTGGGTATTTTTATACAGGAGGCCCTGTTCCAATTGCCTATACGCCATTTGGTGAAATTGTTGCCGGCTTTTTTATGGGAAATGTTATTGTATTAATTGCCTATTTTATTCAAACTGAGACACTTTCATTAGGCAGCATACTTTTATCCATTCCTATTGCGATCTTAATTGCAGCTATTTTAACTGCGAACAATATTCGAGATTTAGATGGTGATAAAGAAAATGGCAGAAAAACACTTGCCATTTTACTAGGAAGAAAGAACTCCATTCGTTTTTTAGCTGGTATGTTTATTACAGCATATTTCATTGTATTTGTACTACTTATTGTAGGTTTAGCACCGGCTTGGGCATTGCTCGTATTAATTAGTGTTCCTAAAGCATATTCTGCAGTAAAACAATTTATTGGGAAATCAGCTCCAATTGAAATGATGCCCGCAATGAAAGCAACTGCTCAAACAAATGTACAATTTGGCTTCTTATTAGCATTAGGTTTATTTGTCAGTCTTTACTTATAATTATTTCTTAACACGGTATGTTCAAATACCGTGTTTTTTTGTGCAATTTTAACAATCATGTTTTCCTCCTGACTGCTCATAATAGGTATAGAAACATTTATTTAAGGAAGGAGCGTGGATGGCATGCTAAGTTCACAACAAGTAGAGACCTTCCGTTCACAGCTAAACGAAATGAAAAAAGAGATAAAAGATCGCTTCGAGATGAATGGTCACTTTGGTCTTGAAGAAGGTCATTGGCATGAATCAATGGGGGAACTCTCAAGTTATGACAATCATCCAGCAGATGATGCAACAGAATTATATGAAAGAGAGAAAGATATTGCCTTAAATGAACATACAGAAGAACAATTATTAGATATTGAAAGAGCTCTTCAAGCGATCGACAATGGTTCTTATGGTAAATGTGAAGTTTGTGGAATTGATATACCTGTTGAAAGACTTGATGCAATTCCAACAGCTACTACCTGTAAAGAACATGCACCTGAACAGGTTGTTTCACATAATCGCCCAATAGAAGAAGGAGTTTTAATGCCTCCTTTCGGAAAATTTGATTATGATGATCAAGATGAGAACGTAGCATTTGATGCAGAAGATGCTTATCAAATTGTAAATAGTTACGGATCATCTGAAACTCCATCTGATTTTTATGATCCACAGGATCACTACAATGATGTATATATGGAATCAAATGACCCTGATGGATATGTTGAGGCTTATGAAAACTTTGTCGGCACTGATATAGAAGGAAAAGAAATTACCATATACCCATCAAATCAACATCAGCAATATGAAGACATGCTAGATGAAGAAGGTACAATGACGATCTTTGGTGATTTACCTCCTTACGAGAAAGATCCTTATACAGAGGATGAGGTATAATATTAAAAACTCCCCATACATAGGGGAGTTTTTTTGTGTAAGGTTATCTTCCCTTTTACTTGAAATTTTTATAATAACCGATCCTAAATTATTGAATTTTTTGAATATATAGTTATATAATTTCAAAAAGGAGGTTGTATGAATATGCAAATTTTAGAAAAAATTAGTAAGGCTGCTGGAAACACTTTTGCAATTTGGGTCATTATTTTTGCTGTGTTAGCGTTTTTTATTCCTGGTGGCTTTACTTGGATTGCCCCTCATATTGCACTATTATTAGGTATTATCATGTTTGGAATGGGGCTAACTTTATCTCTGCAAGATTTTAAAGCAGTGTTTCAAGCACCAAAAAGTGTTCTATTAGGTGTTGTTGCACAGTTTACGATTATGCCTTTACTGGCTTTTTTACTTGCTACAGTTTTTCAGTTACAACCTGAAGTTGCTGTTGGAGTAATCTTGGTAGGCTGTTGTCCTGGTGGGACAGCATCTAATGTTATTACATTTTTAGCGAAAGGAAATACAGCATTATCTGTTGCTGTAACGTCAATTTCAACATTACTTGCACCAATTTTAACACCAGCTCTTACACTTTTGTTTGCTAGTAAATGGCTGCCGGTTTCTGCTGGTTCCTTATTTTTATCAATTGTTCAAATCGTACTCATTCCAATTATTTTAGGGATTGTTGTGAAGCTATTATTTAAAAAGCAAGTTGAAAAAAGTGTAACTGTTTTACCTCTAATATCTGTAATAGGAATTGTTGCGGTTGCTTCAGCTGTAGTTGCTGTGAATGCAGAGAAAATTGCAGAAACAGGTCTTTTAATCTTCACCATTGTTGTTCTACACAATTTACTAGGCCTTTTATTAGGATTTGTATTAGCAAAAGCATTAAAATTAAACTTTGCAGATCAAAAAGCTATCTCTATTGAAGTCGGTATGCAAAATTCCGGGCTTGGTGCAGCTTTAGCTGTTGCACATTTTTCCCCATTATCTGCCGTTCCAAGTGCGATTTTCAGTGTTTGGCATAATATATCAGGTCCTTTACTCGCTACATGGTGGGGGAAAAAAATGGAGCAAGAATCTCATTTAGAAATGACTACTGACAATTCAAAAAAGGCATAAAGATGAGGGGGGCATTCGTGCTCCCTTTCATTATGCCAAAATTTGCTTTTAATTTTTCTTCCAAAAATTACTTTAACTAGTAAAATAAAAGATAAGCAGGAATTTACCGCAAATAACCTGCTACTTACATATGGAGGGATCCTGATGAACGCTCATGAAATTGATTATGTTTTACATGGCGATGACATGCAATGTGTTGAAATTGAGTTAGATCCAAATGAAAGTGTTGTAGCTGAAGCTGGTGGCATGATGATGATGGAAGATGGCATCGATATGGAAACCATTTTTGGTGATGGGGACAACAACCAAAAAGGCTTTTTGGGTAAGCTTGTTGGAGCTGGTAAACGTGTACTCACAGGCGAGAGTTTATTTATGACGGTATTTACAAACAAAGGTGTTGGTAAAAAGCGTGTCTCGTTTGCGGCGCCTTATCCTGGTAAAATCATACCTATTGATTTAAGTGAGCTTGGTGGAAAAATTATTTGTCAAAAAGATTCCTTCCTTTGTGCAGCAAAAGGTGTATCAATTGGGATTGATTTTCAGAAGAAGCTTGGGACTGGTTTTTTTGGTGGAGAAGGTTTTATTATGCAGAAGCTTGAAGGAGATGGTCTTAGCTTTTTACATGCAGGAGGAACCATTATCCGCCGTGATCTTCAACCTGGAGAGAAATTAAGAATTGACACAGGTTGCCTAGTCGCTTTATCAAAAGAAGTTGATTATAATATTGAATATGTTGGAAAAGTAAAAACTGCGTTCTTCGGTGGAGAAGGTTTATTCTTTGCTACTGTACAAGGACCAGGAACAGTTTGGGTTCAAACTTTACCATTCAGCCGCTTAGCAGATCGAGTGATTGCAAGTGCACCATCTGCTGGTGGAGAAGCTCGTGGTGAAGGCAGTATACTTGGCGGTTTAGGTCGATTTTTAGATGGTGATCGATGATAAAACCTATAAATTAAATATGCTGTTATTTATAGTAACGGGTTCAGTTTTGAAAGATAAAATACGAATAAACATTGCTTTTCGTATAGCAATGTTTATTCGTACTCAGCAAATCAAGAAAAATGCTTGGAGACATATATGCTCCAAGCATTTTTTATACCAAAAAAAGCACTCAATTAAGCGATTTCCAATCTTTAAAAATCACCAGGAAATAAGCGGAGAAATTCCTCTTAGTGAGGAAATACCAAGAAAAATTGACTAAATAGAAGGAAAGATTACGCCTATTTAATCAAAAAACCTGAAAATGGATCATTTCACTTTGCTTAAGCGGAGTAACTCCGCTTATATCCCCCAAACCGAATCCCATTCTTTAGTCTAACCGGAAAAACTCCGCCTATTTAAACTTTCGGTTACTCAATTGAGGATAAGCAAGAAGAGTTGCTTTATTTTCCGCCTCTGAGACATCATCACCCACGCCCTGGTAATTAAATATCATTTTTAGCAGACAGACAAATGAATAAAATTGAGCTCGCGCATTTTCATGCTGCCCAAACTTATATCACCATGTTAAAAGGGGGGCAAAATTTCGGGCGTATTTACCGCCACTATCCACTTTATAAAACTCCATTTTATTAGGCTAAAAAGAAGCAGTCTTATTCAGTTGCTAATAAGACTGCTAATTGGTGTTAGTATTTACATTCGGAAACAGATGCCGTTACTACTATTGTCATAACCTTTTTTCTTGGGCAAAGAAGATTTGATTCAACAAACCCTTTTCTTTACATTTTCACTCCAAGCGGCTCAATATTCCAAATTCCTTCAGCATACTGCGAAATGGTTCTGTCACTTGAAAAGAAGCCTGAATGTGAAACGTTTATTAATGCTTGCTCCAGCCATTTTTCTCGGTTTTGATAAGCTATTCCGACCTTTTCTTGTATATCAATATAAGAGGCAAAATCACGCAAAACAAAATATTGGTCATTTTGGACGAGTAAGGAATCAGCAATTGACTCAAATTCTCCTTCATCCTCTGAGAAAAACCCATTCGTTAATTGATTGATAACTTGTCGAATTCTTAAATCATGATGATAATATTCCATTGATCGATAACGGCCGTTTTCTTCGTACTTGAGCACCTCTTGTGCAGTTAGACCAAAGGTAAAAATATTATCTTTACCAATCTCCTCCATTATCTCAATGTTTGCACCATCTAATGTCCCGACTGTTAAAGCACCATTCATCATAAATTTCATATTTCCTGTACCAGATGCCTCTTTGCTTGCAGTCGAAATCTGTTCACTAACATCTGCAGCTGGGAAGATATCCTCTGCCAGTGAAACACGATAATTTTCCATAAATACAACCTTTATAACCTGCGAAACTCTTGGGTCATTGTTTACTTTATCAGCTAAGGAATGAATAAGCTTTATAACCTTCTTTGCATAATAATACGTTGGAGATGCTTTTGCTCCAAAAATAAATGTACGAGGCTGTATAACATAATTAGGATCTTCTTTTATTCGATTGTATAAATACATAATATGAAGAACATTTAATAATTGTCTTTTATATGCATGTAATCTTTTAACTTGAACATCAAAAATAGAATCAATGTCTACAAGAATCCCATTTTTTTCTGCTATTTTCTTAGCTAGTATTTCCTTACGTTTTCTTTTCACCTGTGCAAACTGTTCTTTTACTGTTGGATGATAAACATGTCTCTTTAAATCTATTAATTTTTCAGGCTGTTTTACCCAATCCTCACCAATCGTTTCTTTAATTAAGTTTGTTAATTCAGGATTTGCTTTAAGCAGCCATCTTCTATGTGTAATCCCGTTTGTTTTGTTATTGAATTTTTCGGGATAAACCTCATAGAAAGATTTCATTTCCCTATTTTTTAAAATATCGGAGTGGATTTTGGCTACCCCGTTAATACTATTACTCCCAACTATCGCGAGGTGAGCCATTTTTACAAGGCCGTGAGCAATAATGGCCATATGCTCAATACGTTGCCATTCTCCCGGATATCGATCCCAGAGCTCTGCACAAAATCTCTCATTAATTTCTTCTATGATCATATAAATTCTAGGAAGTAATGGCTTAAACAAATAAATTGGCCATTTCTCTAGTGCTTCCGCTAAGATCGTATGATTTGTATAGGACACTGTATTTGTTGTTACATGCCATGCTTCATTCCAAGTTAATCCTTCAATATCAACTAATATTCTCATTAATTCAGGGATAGCCAAAGCAGGATGTGTATCATTTATATGAATTGCCACGTAATGATGGAGTTCTCTAATGTTAGAATTCTCTTTTTTAAACGACTGAATGATACTTTGTAAACTTGAAGACACAAGGAAGTACTGCTGTTTTAACCTCAAAATTTTGCCCTCATCATGTGTATCATCAGGATAAAGGAAATCTGTAATTGCCTCAGTATCTCTCTTATAAGATAAAACATCTTGATTTGGACCAAATGAGGCAGGCTCTGCATTCCAAAGCCTCAACGTATTAACGGTATCGACCTGGTAGCCAACAACAGGCATATCATAAGGAACGGCTAACACCTTTTGTTCTCCTACATGCTTAAAAATGAGAGAATTTCCTTCATAACTTGATTCTATTCTGCCCCAGAATGAGACCTCAACAGCTTGATCAGGCTTCCGTACTTCCCACACATTTCCATGTCGTAACCATTGCTCCGGGAGCTCAACTTGATATCCATCCACTATTTTTTGGTCGAATAGTCCGTGTTTATACCTAAGTCCATATCCATGACCAGGAAGATTTAATGTAGCCAATGAATCTAAAAAGCATGCTGCTAATCTTCCTAATCCACCGTTTCCTAGAGCTGGGTCTGACTCACACTCTTCTATTTCATTTAAGTGAATATTAAGCTCTGCCAGACCCTCCTCAACAACCTCTTTAATTCCTAGGTTTAATAAGTTTTGACAAAGTAAGCGACCTAAGAGGAATTCAATTGATAAATAATATACTTGCTTTTTATTCTCAGCTCGGTAAAGCTCGTTCGTATCAATCCATTTAGAGCTAATATATTCTCTTACCATATTCCCTAATGTAAAGTACTGATCACGTCTAGTTGATTCCTCAAAGCCTTTGCCACACATACTTTCAAGCCTTTTTAAAAAGCTTTTTTTAAATGAATCTTTATTAGAGAACATGCTCTTCACTCCCAGTGATCAATTCAGTGTAAAGCTGCTTATATTTTAATGCTGATTGGCTCCAACTATAATCTTGTGTCATGGCAGTATTGACGATCTTTTGCCAAACCTCATCTTGGTGATAATACTCAATAGCGCGATTTATTGAATACAACATATCATGGGCATTAAAATGACTAAACGTAAATCCATTACCTTCTTTTAACTCTTCCTGAAAAGGAAACACTGTGTCATTTAATCCGCCCGTTTCCCGGACAATTGGAATAGTCCCATATCTTAGAGCAATTAACTGCCCCAAACCACATGGTTCAAATTTTGATGGCATTAAAAATAAATCGGAGCCGGCATAAATTTGATGTGCAAGTTTCTCATCAAATCCTATGTATGCTTTAAACTTTGTCGGATAAACCCATTCCATATGCTTAAAATAATCTTCAAATTCTTTTTCTCCTGTACCAAGAATGATCACCTGAACATCCTTAGCTAATACCTCATCCAAAACACGTTTAACTAAATCTAAACCTTTTTGCTTCGTTAACCTAGTTACCATTGAAATAATTGGTGTATCTTTACTCTCAGTTAACCCAAAAGCAGCTTGTAGGGCAGCTTTATTCTCCGCTTTTTTTATGAGTGTTTCCGGTGTAAACTGTGAATGAATATTTTCATCTGTTTCAGGATTATAAACTGTATCATCAATGCCATTTAAAATTCCTAAAAGAGAAGTATTTCGGGATCTTAATAGACCATCCAGCCTTTCTCCATAGTAGGCTGTCTGGATTTCCTCTTTATAAGTTGGACTAACAGTTGTTATAAAATCTGATGAGATAATTGCTGCCTTCATAAAGCTAATATCTCCATAAAATTCTAGGTTTTTAAAGTCTTCATCCCCTAGATTTAAAAGATCGTGGAGAATACTGTATGGAAATACACCTTGAAATTGGAGATTATGGATCGTAAACACCGTTTTTATTTCCTCGTAAAAAGGTTTCTCTCTATATTCTTTTTGTAATAAATAACTAATCATTCCTGTATGCCAATCATGTGAATGTATGATGTCAGGCTGAAAATCAATAGCTTCTAATGTTTCTAGTACTGCTCTACAAAAGAATGAGAAGCGCTCACCATCATCATAATGTCCATACAAAGAATCACGATAAAAATAATATTCATGATCCAAGAAATAATACGTAATTCCATCAACCTCTAATTTTTCAATTCCACAATACTGCTGTCTCCATCCAACCGGAACAATGATTTCATGTATTTTCGTCATCTTTTCACGATAAGACTCTGATATTAAAGAATATTTGGGAAGAATGACTCTAATGTCAGCTCCTAGTTTTTTTAATTCCTTTGGTAATGCACCTGCAACATCAGCTAATCCTCCTGATTTTACAAAAGGTACACATTCTGAAACAGCAAATAATACTTTCACGAGTTCATCATCGCTCCTTGAATGGTTCTTTTTCTTAGTATCGTTGGCTCTAAATGTGATCCACTTAATTTAGAATAGTCCAATACTTTTACATCTTTATCTGTAATCATATTCTCTAGTACACAGTTCTCTCCAATATTTGTCTTTTGCATAACGACACTATTTTTAATGACTGTATCTTTTCCGATATGAACGCCTCTAAAAATAATACTATTTTCCACATAACCTTCTATTTTACATCCATTAGCAATTAAGGAATTCTTCACAACTGCATTTTTTCCATATTTGGTTGGTGGCTCATCTTTGGCTTTGGTTAAAATCGGTCGGTTTTTCATGAAAATTTCTTTCCATATAGCTGGGTTAAGCATTTCCATACTATGTTTATAATAGTTGGCTAATGAATCTATGACTGCGGCATAGCCACTAAATTCATAATCACAAATAGTGAAATTATGTTGATTTTCTATAATAACGTCAGCAAGTGTTTTGCAGCCGGTTTTTTCTTTATCCTGAATAAGATCAAGAAGAAGCTTTGTTGCCATAACATACATTTGTAAAGACTGACCATCTTTTCGAACCTCTGTTATATCACAGCCATTTTCAATATGACGACTTAATACCTTCTGAAAATCAATATTACAAACTGTATGACTATTGGTAATAACAGCATACTCCTGTTTACTTCTTAAAAAGAAATCAATGTGATCAGAAAATTGTCGGAAAGATCCAAATTCATCATATTCATTGTGTAAATGAGGAGATGGGAAGAAAAATAACCCATCTTTTTTACGATTTAGATCCCATTGTTTTCCAGATCCAATGTGATCCATTAGGGAGCGATAAGAATACTTAGGAAAAATAGCAACACTTTCAATCTCAGAATTTGTCATACTAGATAGAACAAAATCTATTAAACGATATCGACTACCAAAAGGAACTGCTGCTAATGAACGATGGATCGTTAAATCTTCAATTTCCGGTTTATATGCTGTAGCATCAATAACACCTAACATTTTATTACTCATTTCTTCCTTCTCCCCTTTTTGGAAAAGGTAAGGTCTTATGTTTCACATGCTGGAAATAATTAAAAAAGAATAAATGCAATGATAAAGAAAAAACATGCTAACATCTTAACCTTCCTACTTCCAATGTATTGTAGTCAGTTGATCTTTTTAAATTAGTTAACTTTGTTCTCTGTCAAGGATATGATTTCATCTATGATTTCCTCTGTAACAAGTAAAATTTCATCTGAATTCGTATCAGGACATATCACAGTACCATCTGGAATTTCTAATCCACATGGAACGATTGCATTTTCAATGTAGACATTTTCCCCGATTATAGTGTCAGGCATTAAGACCGTATTTTTTATTTTTGTATTTTTACCAACCGTAACTCCTTGGAATAAAACAGAATGATGAACATTTCCCATAATGACACAACCGTCGTTAACAAGAGAATCAGTTACTACCGCATTTTCAGCAATAAATTGAGGTGGATGATTAGAATTAACCGTGTAGATCTTCCAGTCTCGATCAAATAAATTTAGCTCCGACTCATCATTTAATAAATCCATATTCGCTTCCCAAAGACTCTTAACCGTTCCTACATCCTTCCAATATCCTTTAAAAGGATAAGCAACAACATTGCGTTTCTCTTCTAGTAATAAAGGAATAATATCTTTACCAAAATCATGACTTGAATATTGATTACGTTCATCCATCTCCAAGTATTCTTTTAAAAGTGACCATTTAAAAATATAAATTCCCATTGAGGCTAAATTATTTTTAGGATTAGCAGGTTTTTCATCGAATTCAACTACCTGCATTTTGTCATTGGTATTCATAATTCCAAATCGACTAGCCTCATCCCACGGCACTTCTATAACAGAAATTGAGGCATCAGCATTTTTATCAATATGATAGTCAAGCATTTTAGAATAATCCATTTTGTAGATATGATCTCCCGACAAAATTAGTACATATTCAGGATCATATTGTTTAATATAATTTATGTTTTGATAGATTGCGCTTGCTGTCCCTTTATACCACTTCATTTCAGAGGATTCAGAGTAAGGAGGAAGAACGGTTACCCCACCATTTTTACGATCTAAATCCCAAACACTTCCAATTCCTATATATGAATTTAGAACTAGTGGTTGATATTGTGTTAATACCCCTACAGTATCAATGCTTGAGTTGGTACAATTACTTAAAGTAAAATCTATGATCCTATATTTTCCACCAAACGGAACTGCCGGCTTTGCCAAATTTTTAGTAAGAGAGCTTAACCTGCTACCTTTACCCCCTGCTAGTAACATTGCTACGCATTGTTTTTTTCCCATTCTTATTCTCCCCTCTTTTTTTAACTGCACGTAGAATAACTGCTCCATACGGTGGAATTGTCATAGATAGATGATATGGCCTCCCATGAAACTCGCCTTCTATTGCCTTAAGATTCTTTTTGTTCAATTGATTTGAACCACCAAACTCTTCTGCATCACTATTTACAATCTCTACATATTCTGTGTCAATAGGAACCCCAATTTTGTAATCATAATAAACAATTGGTTTAAAGTTACAAACAACAACAAGCATTTCATTTTCTTTTTGTCCTTTTCGAATAAAAGAAAAAATACTTTGATCGCGGTTATCTGCATCTATCCACTCAAAACCTTCAAATGAATGGTCTACTTCAAACAATGACTTTTGCTTATTATAATTTGAGAGCAAATGCTTAAAATAGCTCCGCATTTTGTTATGCATCTCATAGTCTTCCAATATCCAATCAAGTTGCGCTAAATCCTTCCATTCATCATACTGACCAAATTCACCTCCCATAAAAAGGAGTTTCTTTCCAGGATGTGTAAACATATATGCATAAAGAAGCCTTAATTGGGCAAATTTTTGCCAATAATCACCCGGCATCTTATTTAATAATGATTTTTTTCCATGAACAACTTCGTCATGAGAAAAAGGTAAAATGAAGTTTTCTGAAAAAGCATATAAAAAGGAGAATGTAACTTTATGGTGGAGTTCATTTCTATTCTCTGGAGAGGCCTCCATATAAGAAAGAATATCGTTCATCCAACCCATATTCCATTTGTAGTTGAAGCCAAGACCACCTGACGAGGTTGGAGAGGTAACCATCGGCCAATCAGTTGAATCCTCAGCAATCATAAGTATATTCGGATCATTTGCAAATACTGCTTCATTAAGTTTTTTAATAAAGGAAACAGCATAAGGGTTTTCAACAAGTTCATTTGAATTTGGCCAATAGAGCATATTGGCGACTGCATCAACTCTAAACCCATCAATATGAAAATAATCCATCCAAAACAACGCGTTGGACACTAAGAAACTTTGTACTTCTGTTTTGCCTAAATCAAAATTTGCAGTACCCCAGATATAATTTTCACGGTCTTTTTCATTTGTGTACTCATACGTTGGAAGCCCGTCAAACATATATAATCCATGAGCATCTTTACAAAAATGACCTGGAACCCAATCAATGATGACACCAATATTTTCTTCATGACAAGCATTGATAAATGCCATAAAATCCTTTGGCGATCCAAAACGACTTGTAGCAGAATAATACCCTGTTCCTTGATATCCCCAAGAGCGATCATATGGATGTTCAATTATAGGTAAAAGCTCAATATGAGTGAATCCGTGTTCTATTACGTAAGGAATAAGCATCTCCGCCAGTTCAATGTAGCTATATAGCTCACCGTCCTCTTTTATTTTCCAAGAACCTAAGTGAACTTCATAAATAGCTAATGGACGATCATACACTTCTCTTAGCTTTCTCCTTCTTTGCCACTTTTGATCTGACCATTCAAACCCGGATAGATCATAAACAATCGATGCAGTATGAGGCCTTACTTCAGAATGAAAAGCATATGGGTCTGACTTAAGAAGCTTTTGACCAGTTGAAGTGTGTATTTCATATTTATAGATCTCACCCTCAGTAACTGTAGGAATAAATAAGCTCCATATCCCCTCCTCATTTAATTTCTTCATTTGATGTTCCTGACCGTTCCATTTGTTAAAATTCCCTACTACATTTACCTGTCTCGCATGTGGTGCCCAAACACAAAAGTTTGTACCCAGGACACCATTTTGTTCCTGTACATGAGCTCCTAAGAACCGGTAGCTTTCAAAAGACTGTCCTTCATGAAATAAATGAATATCAAAGTCTGATGGACACATGAGCATCACAGAATTCACCCTTCCTCTTATTATCTATGCTAAACATTCAAGACTTACAAATAATTCCCTTTAATGAAAACGTTCTTTTTTCCGACATAAACCAACAAGAGGATAACAATGCTTTTGTATTATTATTCTTTTAAAATGTAGACAAATAAAGCAGTTTGTTATCATAACTGACAATAATATAAGAAAACACTAGTGATTTAGGAAAAAATTTATGAGTTGAAAATAATATATTTTTAATGAAGGAAACCGTTTTACCTACTTAATGGGAGACTAATTACTCATAGAGGATGTTATATAAACAAAATAATTTTTTCGACTTTTTGTAGAATTTTGTTGAAAGAAATTTTCGCAGAGTTTGAAGGTATTTTAAAAAGCAAAAGGCTAAACAAAAGAATCATGTGTATGTTTTTTATAGGAAATGTTAGTAGAGATGAAAGGAATAAACATTATATTTTATATAATATTTATTAGGAGAATAATTGTTTTTCAACTAAGCATGTTTTGTAAATATAAGCATATTCAATAATAGGGAAATAGCAAATCTTTATAATTATAAGGATTTACTTAAAAGAAATGCTGCTTTATATTTGACTTCTATATTTCTAAAAAATAAAAAAGCACTGCAAAATTGCAGTGCTTTTAATGACCCATACGGGATTCGAACCCGTGTTACCGCCGTGAAAGGGCGGTGTCTTAACCGCTTGACCAATGGGCCTTAACAATATAATTTACTGGCGGAGAAGGAGGGATTTGAACCCTCGCGCCGCTTACGCGACCTACACCCTTAGCAGGGGCGCCTCTTCAGCCACTTGAGTACTTCCCCAATTTGGCTCCGCAGGTAGGACTCGAACCTACGACCGATCGGTTAACAGCCGATAGCTCTACCACTGAGCTACTGCGGATCAATAACATTTTATGGTGGGCCTAAATGGACTCGAACCATCGACCTCACGCTTATCAGGCGTGCGCTCTAACCAGCTGAGCTATAGGCCCATTTTTTGGAGCGGGTGAAGGGAATCGAACCCTCATCATCAGCTTGGAAGGCTGAGGTTTTACCACTAAACTACACCCGCAATAATGGGGCGACTGATGGGAATCGAACCCACGAATGTCGGAACCACAATCCGATGCGTTAACCACTTCGCCACAATCGCCATATTTCATTTTATAAGTGGTGGCTCGGGACGGAATCGAACCGCCGACACATGGATTTTCAGTCCATTGCTCTACCAACTGAGCTACCGAGCCAACATAATTTACGGCCTCCACTAAGCTTCGAATCTCTTCGTCAGCTCCCTCACTCACATCCTCACGTATAGTCATACGCTCCGGTGTTCGTTCACTCGCTTCCTCGACCTTCTCGCTTATTGAAACCCTTTTACTCTATACTTAGAGTCTGAGTTAACATTAGTATAAATTTTAAAATAATGGCGGTCCGGACGGGACTCGAACCCGCGACCTCCTGCGTGACAGGCAGGCATTCTAACCAACTGAACTACCGGACCAAAGTTTTTTCACGTAGTGAAAATAACTAACCTTAACATATATTTCTAATATGTTTGGTTGCGGGGACAGGATTTGAACCTGCGACCTTCGGGTTATGAGCCCGACGAGCTACCAGACTGCTCCACCCCGCGACAATAAAATATAAAAATAAATATGGAGGAGGAAAGGGGATTCGAACCCCTGCGGGCTTTGACACCCCTGTCGGTTTTCAAGACCGATCCCTTCAGCCGGACTTGGGTATTCCTCCTCAATTCAAATGGTGGACCTTGTAGGACTCGAACCTACGACCGGACGGTTATGAGCCGTCTGCTCTAACCAGCTGAGCTAAAGGTCCAATCAAATGCTTTGCAACTTAAACATAATATGGTAGCGGCGGAGGGAATCGAACCCACGACCTCACGGGTATGAACCGTACGCTCTAGCCAGCTGAGCTACACCGCCATGTTTTTAAAAAATTTATTATTGGTGGAGCCTAGCGGGATCGAACCGCTGACCTCCTGCGTGCAAAGCAGGCGCTCTCCCAGCTGAGCTAAGGCCCCATTTTAAATTTAGATCAATTAATGGTCGGGAAGACAGGATTCGAACCTGCGACCCCTTGGTCCCAAACCAAGTGCTCTACCAAGCTGAGCTACTTCCCGTTCTAGAATTCAGAGGTGGGATTTGGGAGGTCAGAGACTTTAGCGTTGCTTTAAAGCGAAAACGTAATTCTCGCTTCTGACTTCTGATTTCTCACTTCTATACTTGGCGCGCCCGAGAGGAGTCGAACCCCTAACCTTTTGATCCGTAGTCAAACGCTCTATCCAATTGAGCTACGGGCGCTAATAATCTAAATTAATCTATAAAAATTAAGGTAAGTTTTTTTCGCTAGCGCGCGAAAAAACTATGGTGCCGAGGACCGGAATCGAACCGGTACGGTAGTCACCTACCGCAGGATTTTAAGTCCTGTGCGTCTGCCAGTTCCGCCACCCCGGCACTATTATTGGAGCGGAAGACGGGATTCGAACCCGCGACCCCCACCTTGGCAAGGTGGTGTTCTACCACTGAACTACTTCCGCAACGTCATATTAAATTGGTGCGGGTGAAGGGACTTGAACCCCCACGTCACAAGGACACTAGATCCTAAGTCTAGCGCGTCTGCCAATTCCGCCACACCCGCAAGGTGTGTAAATGGTGAGCCATGAAGGACTCGAACCTTCGACCCTCTGATTAAAAGTCAGATGCTCTACCAACTGAGCTAATGGCTCATTTCATAATGAGTAATAATATTAAATTTATCTCTTGTTATAGACACCCAAATTTCAGTAAGCTTATTCAAGCTGCAGCTCAATTTGTGTGCTGATGTAAAGCTTCGACGCATATTCGTTCGTGCTCTACCAACTGAGCTAATGGCTCATTTTATAATGAGTTGTATTATTGATAATATGAATGGTGCCGGCGAGAGGACTTGAACCCCCAACCTACTGATTACAAGTCAGTTGCTCTACCAGTTGAGCTACACCGGCATTATTATAGATGTATAATTAAGTTTCATCTTACTTACCAGTCACCCAAATCTCAGAAAGATTATTCAAGTAGCAGCTCGATTTGTGTGCTGAAGCAGGAGCTTCGAAGCATATTCGATCGTGCTCTACCAGTTGAGCTACACCGGCATTATTGAATGTATAAATGGTGAGTTTTTTTCTTGCTAGCGAAAAAACTATGGTGGAGGATGACGGGATCGAACCGCCGACCCCCTGCTTGTAAGGCAGGTGCTCTCCCAGCTGAGCTAATCCTCCATTATACCTGGCAACGTCCTACTCTCACAGGGGGAAACCCCCAACTACCATCGGCGCTGAAGAGCTTAACTTCCGTGTTCGGCATGGGAACGGGTGTGACCTCTTCGCCATCATTACCAGATATCTATATGACTTTTAGCGACAAAATCTATTATATAATATTTCATCGAAAAATCAATATTTTTTTAAAAAGAAATTATATTCCTTCAAAACTAGATAACGATTCACAATTCAATTCACTCTACTGAGTTTACGCTCTTACTTTGTCCAGCTCCAGAAGCCAAATCCTACGGTAATTTCACTCTCTCGAAGAAGTCAAAGAACGACTTCATCTCGATCGCTCCAATTCCCTATGGATTTGAGCGGGCTTCTTCCGCTATTCTATTTAGGTTAAGTCCTCGATCGATTAGTATCAGTCAGCTCCACGT